>CAZLOQ010000007.1:5501-69236 GCA_964561125.1 uncultured Chitinophaga sp.
GCGATGAGGAAGTAGCGATAGCGTCCGATCGGCAGCGGAATCTGACCGGAGTTGAAGTCTTCCGCGAAACCAACCTGCGGACGACCGTCTTCACGCGTGAGATTCCGCTGCCGATCGGACGCTATCGCTACTTCCTCATCGCTGCGAATGAAGCCGCTGCAGGTTCCACATCCGGCGAATACACCGCCCGCAGTCTCGATTATCGAGTGACCATCTCCGAACGGCCTGCGGTGGTTAATCCGCCCGCCACAACCTTCCTCCTTCGCCCGGAAATCACCTGGACGGTACCGCTTGGCGCAGGTCCCACCCCTGTGAGCGATATCTGGGTCAACAAGATTGAAGGCGGCGTGTCCCGGGTCTACCTCAGGGCGAACGGCGTGACCGGTACGGCCTATACGCCCGATATCGATTTTGTCCTTGGCACCTATCAGGTTTACGTTCGCACGTACTCGGCTGTCGATCCCTCCACGGCATCTGACTGGAGCTTCCCGAAGACTGTCCGCGTCACGACTGCTCCAAAGCTCATTGCACCGATCGGCCGTGTGGACTCAATCAGCCCAACATTGACGTGGGAGGGTGTTCAGGGGGCTCAGTCCTATCGCGTCTACCTCGCCAGCCTGTCGACCGGCGGCACGGTTCTGTACGATATCAGCAATATCAACGCTCTCAGCTTCGAACTGCCTCAACCGCTGCCACTCGGTCGCTACCGCTACTGGACCCAGGCCCGCAGCGCCTTCGGCGACATCAGCAACTGGAGTCTGCCCGGGGACTTCCAGGTCGTCGCTGCTCCGGTGCTTTCCGGTCCCTCGTCCTCCACGTTCGACAGCACACCGACGTTTTCCTGGACCAGTCTCTCAGGACTGCTCAACGGGACCATTCCTGCCGGCGCGACGGCCTACGACCTGCGCATCGATCAGGTGCTGCAGACCTCGGTTGTCGTCGGCTACCAGTTGTACACGGTCAGTAGTACCAGCGTGACAGTGCCGGACAATCAGGCACTTCCAGTCGGCACCTATCGTGCTCGAATCCGCGCTCGCAGTGCTGACGTCCAGGGTAACTACTCCGTGATGCTGGAATTCTATGTCGGTGGGCGTCCCATCGTCAGGTCCATTCCCGCTTCAGGCAACGGACAGCCCACAATTACCTGGGGTATTGTTGACGGGGCTTCCAGCTACGAGATCTACATCAGCAACGCGAACGATGCAGCGAAAGCTCTGATTCGAGTCGCTGGCCTGACAGTTCCTTCCTTCACACCGGCAACTCCGCTTCCCGGCGGCATACTCTACCGTGTCTGGGTACGTGCTCTGAATTCAGCCACCAGCATCTACAGTGCGTGGAGCGTTCCCGTTGACTTCCTCGTCACGGATGCTTCCAGCACGACTCCGACGGACGATGCAACCGGCGAATGGATTCTGACGGCAACGGACAGCGTACTTGATCCCGGGCTGAATGAATTCAGTATCAGCATGCTGCCTTCCCGAATTTATGCAGAGCAGCGAGTGCCCGAGGAAGCGGCTGCAGCAGACGTTCCGGCGGAGGCGGTTCTTCCGGTGGTCGCTCCTGCGGACCCAACCGAGGCCGTGCACACCGATGCTGTTCTGTCCGGCTGGAATCAGGAAGCCTGGTGGGATGTCGCTGAAACGGCTCTGCCGGCCGCTTCAGCGATCGCCTCGCCCGTCGTTGAACCTGCAGAATCCCGCAAGGAATCCGATCACCAGTCTGCTTCAACCGGAATCCTTGGTGCTCTGCTGGGACTGGCGTCGCTCCGTCGCCGTCGCCGCAGAGATGACAGCGAGGGCTGAAAAACACCAGTGCCGGCCCTCGGGTCGGCACTGTTTCTGATCAGATTCCGCTCGATTACTTCTCACCGGCCGCCGCGGATGCGGGGCCGGGGAAGACGTGGCCGGTGGACTCCATGGTCGCGGTGTAGACGGACTTTCTGGCAGTGACAAAGAGCGTTCGTCGGTCAGTACCGACGAAGGTGACATTGGCCGGTTGTTCGGGGAACGCGATCACGCCGAGGATTTTGCCGTCCGGGCTGACGACCTGCACGCCCAGTCCGCTGGTGATGTAGAGGTTGCCTTTGGTGTCGACGGTGAGACCGTCTCCACCACCGTTGTTTTCACCAGGTCGCTGCTGCAGCTGGCAGAGCACTCTGCCTTTGCCGATTTTCCCCGGACCTTCAACGGGGTAGGCCCACATTTCCTTTTCCATGCTCGGAATCACGTACAGCGTTTTTTCGTCGGGGGAAAGGATGACGCCATTGGGAGCTTTGCGGTCATCGATGAGTCGTGTGACGGTGCCATCGGCAGCGCGGTAATAGACGGCTTCCTTGCCCTGAGGCCAGGGATCCGGAGCGCGGAAGCGTGGGTCGGTGAAGTAGATCCCACCGGACTGATCGATGACGAGGTCATTGGGAGCGTTGAACCGCTTGCCTTCGAATTGCTCTGCCAGCGGGGTTTCCTGTTTGTCGCTGAGGCTGAACTGTTTGAGTTTTCCGTCCATCTCGCAGGCGAGCAGTCGATCGCCCACAACCATGAGTCCATTGCAGTGGCCGGAGGGTTCGGCGAATACGGAGAGATTTCCGGCGGGATCAATCTGGTGAATCCGGTTGCGGGGAATATCGGTGAACCAGATGTTACCGGCTGCATCGCCGGCGGGGCCTTCGGTGAAATCGAAACCCGTATGCAGCTGGCGGACAGGAGATGTGGGGCCGATTCCGGGGATCGGGTCAGTCGCGAGTGCAGCGGAGACGCTGAAGAGCGGGACGAGTGTGAGGAGGAAACGCAGCATGATGGAAAGCCTTCTGCCGTGGTGGTGGGGGGGGGCGGAGAATTCGGTGGAAGCGCGGGGACGCTGGCATACGACGGACTGAAAGTCCGTCGTATGATGAGCAGTGCGTGGGGATTTCGGAATCAGCCGAGAGTGAAATCGGGGAGTCGCACGACTTCGCCGCCCTTGAGTGCTGATTCGTGAGCGCAGAGTCCGACGCAGGTCCAGTTGGCGGAGGTGACAGCGTTGGGACGTGGGTCGCGGTCTTCGAGGAGGGCGCTGAGCATTTCGTGGGCGAGGTGTGGGTGTGAGCCGCCGTGGCCGCCGCCCTGGAGGAACGAGAGGTGGTCGGCGTCGTGAATTTCGGAGGGCAGCGTGAAGCGGCGAATGGGTTCGGGGAGCAGATGGGCGTAGTCGGGGACGGTGATCTTTTCCGCGATTTCCGGTTCGGGCTTTTTGGCTGTGTGAATCACGTGCGGTTCGTGTTCAACGAGCGTCCATTCGAAGCTTTTCTTTGTGCCGTAGACGTCGAAGCTTTCGCGGTACTGCCGGGCGACATCGTAGAGGAACCGCCAGATGTGGGCGGTGAGGTCGGTGTTGCGAATTTTGATGTGACAGGTTTCGACGGCGAAGCGGTTGCCCGACTTTTGGGCGATGTCATCGCGGACGGTGCCGGATCCGAAGCAGCTGACGTATTCGGCGAGTCCGTCAACGAGTCCCAGGCAGGGGCTGACGACGTGGGTGGCGTAGTGCATGGGGATCATTTTTTCCCAGTAACTGGGCCAGCCGTCCATATCCTGGGGATGGGAGGCTGCGAGGTGTTGAATTTTGCCCAGTTCGCCCTTCTGGTAGAGCTCTTTGATGAACAGGAATTCGCGGCTGTAGACGACGGTTTCGGCCATCATGTAGCGGAGTCCCGTCTGCTTGACTTTCTCGACGATCCGGCGGCATTCGTCGATGGTGGTGGCCATGGGTACGGTGCACATCACGTGTTTGCCGGCATCGAGTGCGGCAAGTGACATCCAGGCGTGATCGGGGATGGGGCTGTTGATATGTACGAAGTCGATGCTTTTGTCAGCCAGCACATCTTCGTAGCGGGTATAGCGTTTGTCGATGCCGAACTGATCGCCGCATTTCTGAAGTTCTGCGGGATCACGGCGGCAGATGGCGGCCACGTGGGCATTGGGATGTGCCTGATAAATCGGAATGAATTCGGCCCCAAATCCCAGACCGATCATGGCCACATTGAACTGTTTCGTCATCGCCTGCCTCGTGTGGTTTTCTGTGCGTGGATGCGGGTGGTTGAAGAGCAGTTCCGGCCGCTGGCGCGAAGAGTCGCACCGGGAGGACCTGCGGGATCATGATGCTAGCTGAAAACTCGTTCTGATGGGAGCGAACCCGGAGCAGGAAAACGGCAACCTGCAGACTTCGGCTTTTCCCATCGCTCCCCGCAGCGTACGATGCACCGCGCGTGCTCCTCCGTTCACCAGCCCAGCCCCCGGCTCCACACACCTCAAAAAGGAACTCCATCTTGGGCGACCCCAAACGCGAAACCCTCAAAGTCGGCAGCCAGCGTGCCGTGCTCGTGGGTGTCTTCCAGCCGGACGACGGCTTTGCCCGTGAAAATGCACTTGATGAACTCAAGGGCCTCGTCAAGACAGCGGGTGTCGACGTTGTGGGAGAAATGGTGCAGTTCCGCGACACCCCGTCTCCCTCCACCTGCATCGGCAGCGGCAAAGTCGAAGAACTCAAGACACTCATCGAAGCCACTGACGCCCAGCTCGTGATCTTCGACAACAATCTCACCCCTTCCCAGGGCCGGGCACTCGAACAGGCCATTTCCAAACCCATCGTCGACCGCAGCGAAGTGATTCTGGACATCTTCGCCACACACGCCCGCACGCACGAGGCGATGCTGCAGGTCGAACTCGCACAGCTCATGTACTACCGCACGCGTCTCAAACGCATGTGGACGCACCTCGAACGCGTCGGCGGGGGTGGCACAGGAGGTCTGGGGGCCGGCCGTGGTCCCGGCGAAAAGCAGCTCGAAACCGACCGTCGACTCATTGACCGCCGCATTGCTGAACTCAAGTCCCGACTCCGCGAGGTCGAAGAACGTCGTTCCCGCACCGTCTCACTTCGCCGCGAACAACCCACAGTCTCGCTGGTCGGCTACACCAATGCCGGCAAAAGCACACTGATGCGGGCTCTCACCGGTGCCGATGTGCTCGTTGAAGACAAACTCTTCGCCACGCTCGATACCCGCACCCGTCGCTGGCATGTCGCCGGTTTCGGTGATGTGCTCCTCAGCGACACCGTCGGCTTCGTCCGCAACCTCCCCCACCATCTCGTGGCCTCCTTCCGCTCCACACTCGAAGAAGCCCGCCACGCCGATCTTCTCCTGCACATCGTCGACGCCAGCAACCTCGAAGCCGAACGCCAGATTCGCACCGTCTACGAAGTGCTCGACGAAATCGGTGTCGAAGTGAAGAACATTCTGCTTGTGCTCAACAAAGTCGACCGTGTCGAAGATCAGTCATTCGTGGATGTGCTGCGGCGCCGTTTCGAGGACACCGTGACCATCAGCGCCGCTGAACGCCAGGGACTCAATCGACTCGCTGCCGTCGTCGCCGAACGTCTTTCCGGTGGCTTCGTGGACGCAGAAATCGAAACCGGCGTCGGCAATGGTCGACTCTTCGCCTGGCTCACGCAGCACGCTCAGGAACTCAGTCGCACCTACCTCGACGAATCCGCCACCCGCGTGCGGATCGCCTGCCGGCTCCCGCGACAGGCTGCCGGAGCCATTCCGCTGCAGGATGCCCAGGTGCACTTTCCCGAATCCGCCGTCCATGCAATTTCCTGAGTCATTGCCGTGAGCCAGATCACTTCACCTGCGTCCGCCATCCTTAACATCTCCTGCTACAAATTCGTATCGCTGGACGAACTCCCCGAGCGTCGCACGGCCATCCGTCGCCGCGCCGTGGAACTCAATCTCCGCGGCACCGTTCTGCTCAGCACTGAAGGCATCAACATCTTCGTTGCCGGGCCCCCGCCGTCCGTGCAGGCCTTCGTCGATTTCCTCCGCCAGGATCCCCTCCTCGCTGACCTCACACCCAAGGAAAGCTTCAGCGACTACCAGCCCTTCAATCGCATGCTGGTGAAGCTCAAAAAGGAAATCATTTCCTTCGGCATGCCGGATGTGGTGCCTGCCGTCCACACCAGCCCCAAACTCCCCGCGCGCGAACTCAAACGCTGGCTCGACGAAGGTCGCCCCCTGCATCTGCTTGATACCCGCAATGACTACGAAGTCTCCATCGGTACCTTCCGCAACGCCATTCGCCTCGACATTGATCACTTCCGCGAATTCCCCGATGCCATCGCAAAACTCCCCGAAACGCTCCGCGACGAACCCATCGTCATGTTCTGTACCGGGGGAATTCGCTGCGAAAAAGCGGGACCATTCATGGAGCAGGCCGGCTTCAGGAACGTGTACCAGCTCGAGGGCGGCATCCTGAAGTACTTTGAGGAAGTCGGGGGCGAACACTATGACGGAGAATGCTTCGTCTTCGACCAGCGTGTCGCCGTCGACCCCCGACTCACCGAAACCGGCACTACTCAGTGCTACATCTGCCAGGCCGTCGTCACTCCGGAACAACAACAGCTCCCGCAGTACGTCCCCGGCCGCAGCTGCCCCGCCTGCTATCGCAGCCCCGAAGTGCTCCGGGCCGAACGGCTCCAGAAACGCTCCGCGCAAATCCGCCAGGCCGCCAGTCCGCTCCCGGGCAGCCAGCCGGCCACCAATCGCCGACCGCTCAACGTCCCCCTGCGCTGTGCGGGCCTGTCGCTGATCGACTTCCTCTGCGATCTGCACCCCCACATCGAGCGTACGGAATGGGAACGCCGCATCGCAGACAGTCTGATCGTCCCCGCAGAACCGCGGCGAACGCGTCGCGGCCGGAACAGTCGCCCCCCCGAACCACTCCCGCTGCATCCCGATCGACTCGTCCGCGAGGGCGAACGCTTTGATCAGCTGGAAACACAGCACGTCGAACCCGCCGTCAATGCTGACATCGAACTGCTCTTCGAAGACGATGAACTCATCGTGATCAACAAACCCGCACCACTCCCGGTCCATCCCTGCGGCCGCTTTAACCGCAATACACTCCGACACATCCTCAATCTCGCCTGGTTCCCGGAACGCCCGCATATCGTGCACCGACTCGATGCCGCCACCTCCGGCGTCATGCTGCTCTGCCACCGCAAACGTACCGCCCGACTGATCGCCGCACAGTTCGAACGCCGCGAAGTTCGCAAAACCTACCTCGCGCGTGTCACCGGCCACCCCACCGACAACGTGTTCTCCTGTCACCTCCCGATCGCCCGGGACGTATCCGCTGACGGACTGCACCTTCCCGATGCCGATGGCCTCGCTGCCGTCACCGAATTCCACACGCTTGCTCGATTTCCCGATGGCACCACCCTGCTCCGTGCCGTCCCGGTGAGCGGTCGCACACAGCAGATCCGTGTGCACCTCTGGAGCCTCGGAATGCCCATTGTCGGTGACCCCGCCTGGCTCCCCGAATACCGCACCGCCCCGAATACAACCCCCGAAACCTCCGCAATCCCGCTCCACCTGCACGCCGAATCCCTGCAACTGCTCGGCCCGACCGGTACCCCGCTGACATTTACGGCCCCGGCACCGGAATGGGCCAGATCCGCCCATGAAATGACCGCCCCCCCCGCAGCGGCTCAGACGCACCCGCCGACAGTCGACCGCTCGCCGACTTCCTGATCGATTGCCTGATGGAAAGGAACTCCGTCCAGTGGCAGTCCTTCTGCAGGAATTTCTGTGTCAGACAGGAATTCTCCGTGTAGACTGGAACACAGAATCCGGCGGCAGGAAACTTCCAACACGGCGACCAGATTCAGCGTATCTCCACCGGTGTTCCGTGCGCGCGGCCCGTCTCCGGGCAAATTCACTCCGTTCAATCAGAAGGTTCCGGGCGTGTTTCAGAATCTTTTTCTGCTCGCAGAAATCCGTTCTCAGGTCACCGGCCCCCAGATTGACTGGACCTGGAGCTGGCTGGTGACGTTTGCCCTGCTGGTAGGGCTTGTTGCGGTGTCCTACGGGACACGCCCGGGAGTGATTGCGCGGGCGACGACCAAAGAAGCCATCCGCCAGCCTCTGTTTTTGCTGCTCGTCGTGGTTTCCGTGCTCGTCCTGCTGCTCAATTCCGAACTGCCGTTCTTCACGTTCGAAGACGAAATCAAGATGCTCAGCGAATGCGGCCTGGCGACTCTGCTCATTGCCGGGGCATTTTTGGCTGTCTGGACAGCCGGAACCAGCATCACCAGCGAAATCGAGGGAAAAACCGCGATGACGCTGCTGAGTAAGCCCATCGATCGTCGTCAGTTTCTGTTCGGGAAGTTTGTGGGGATTGTACAGGCTGTGATCTGGATGTTTGTGATCCTCACGGTGGTGTTTTCTGTGCTGCTGTACCGCCGGGTCGGTACCGACCAGAAATCGCAGTCGCAGGATGTTTCGCCGTACGTTCAGTGGGTCACACTGGCAGACGTCGAGCTGCCCGTGCCGCACCCTGCAAGAACCGCTGCCGTCGCGCAGGTGCTCCCGGGAATTGCCCTGACCTTTCTGCAGGTCTGTGTGCTGGGGGCCATCAGCGTCACCGCGGCCACTCGATTGCCCATGGTGATGAACCTGGTAATTTGTTTTGCGGTCTTTGTCATCGGGAACCTGACAGAAATCATAGTGAACCGGACAGTGGCTGGTGAGGCCGCGGAATCTGTGACATTCACGGCCCGATTGATTTCCATGGTGATCCCGTCTCTCTCCGCGTTCAACATTTCTTCAGCAGTTGCCACCGGTCGCGTGGTTCCTCCGGAATATCTGGGCTACAGTCTTTTCTACGCGGCCACCTACATCACTGCGATGCTGTTGCTGGGCTTTCTGCTGTTCGAGGACAGGGACCTGGCATAGTGGGTCAGGATTGCCATTCAAGCCGCTCAAAATCATCGGCTTTCCTCGCCTTTTCCAGTTTTTCCCGGGCACATTTCCACAGCAGCTCCTAAAATCACGGGCATATGAAGTTTCCGTACGGCGGGCCGCAGGTTCGGAGCAGTGCTGTGAGTGCATCCAGGGAATTTCAGCGGATCGTTTCGTTCCCGGCTTTTTTCAAACCCGGGCTGATCCCGGCGTTGTTTGCGTCTCTGGGCGCCGCCGCAGCGCTGCTGATCGCACTCCTTGCGGCCGCCGCCAGTGTCAGTCTGGCCGTGCATCCCTCGCCCGCCGTCCATCCCTCCGCTCAGAACGCTCCACACGGTCTGGCTGATCGCCTTCTGGCGGCTGTCGCCGGCCACGTCCCGCTGCTCCAGTCTGCTCGTTCCGGCCTGTTGCTCCTGCTGGCGATTGCCGGTCTGGCCCTGATCCTCAGTCGCCTGCTCACAGCCTGGTCGCAGGGTCGCTGCGCCCGCTTTATTCAGACGCTCATCCAGCGACAGCGGCAGCATCTGCATCGCAAGGCCATTCGGCTGGAACCGGCGGACGTCACCGGCGAACAGAGCGACCTGCTCGATCGCCTGTTCAGGGAATCTGCAGAACTGCTGGGGGATCGGGCAACTCTGTGGGCGCAGATCGTCTGTCAGCGAGCCCCCGAAATTTTCTTTGCTCTCATCGCGGCACTCTGCACAGGCTGGCAGACCGCCCTGCAGACCAGCATCCCGCTGATTCTTGGGCGGCTGCTGCTGCAGCGGCAGCACCAGCAGTCCCGCACGTCCACTCAGCTGCTTGCCGACCAGGCAATTCGTGGTCTGCTGCGGATGACCGAAAGTCTCCGCAAAGCCCGTCTGGTGAGCAGTTTCGGGATGGAGCAGCACGAGCAGCAGCAGTTCGAGCTGCAGCTGGCTGCATGGCGCGGCAAGAATGAACAGCTGCGAATTCAGCAGTCCATCGGTGACCTGCAGCGCCAGTTCATTCTGCTCATGTCCACAGGTATCCCGTTTGTCATCCTTTGTCTGCGTCTGCATGCCGGGCTGGCAATTTCTGATGCAATGCTGCTGGCACTTGCGCTGCTGGTGATCCATTCAGGCCTCCGCGATCTCGCTCGGCTCCCCGAACCTGCATCAGAGGGCAGCGAACGAGCCGATGAGATTGCGGCATGCATCGACCGGGTACCGGCTGTCAGTCAGAAGCCCGGCGCGTCATTTCTTCAGCCCATGTCACGAACGCTCACCTTCAACCAGGTCTCCTTCGCCCCCTCCCAGGCCGCTCCACTGCTGCAGGGACTGGATCTGCGAGTCACCTTCGGTGAACGGATCGCGGTGTTGTCGCTCACACCTGAACCAGCACTCGCCCTTGCCAGTCTGATTCCCCGGTTTATCGACCCCGACCCCGGACAGGTGCTCATCGACGGCCGCGACATACGTGAGGGCACTCTGGAATCGCTCCGTGCCGAAGCCCTGTTCGTCAGCGGCAACGACCCGCTGTTCGATGCCACCGCGCTTGAAAACATCTCCTGCGGTCAGCCCGATATCACGCGGCAGCAGGCCGTGGACGCTGCCAAGCTTGCCCATGCCGACAATTTCATCCGCACGCTCCCCAAAGGCTATGAAACACCGCTGGGTGAACACGGAGTGAACCTGGATGCGGGCCAGCGATTCCGACTCTGCCTCGCCCGGGCCGCTGTCAGAGAGCCGGCGATCCTGATTATTGAAGAGCCCCGGACGGCGCTGGATGCCGCTACCAAATCCATGCTGGATGACGCGTATCAGCGTTTGTCAGCAAACCGCACTGTGTTCTTTCTGCCCACGCGTCTGTCCACAGTAAAACGCTGTTCCCGCGTGATCATCATTCATGACGGCAAGGTGGCCGCGGACGGCCCCTACGAGCAGCTGCTTCACAAAAGCGAACTCTACAGGCACTGGGAATACGTTCGGTTCAACCCCTTCCGCAGCGACGAGGACGGCGACCGCAGCTGAAACCGGCAGAAACCAAAGAAAGCCGCATTCCCCCAAGGTGAATTGCCGCCCAGCCTGGATTCCGTCGCCCCGGGATGAGATACTCCGCAAAGCTCCCTCCCCGGAACTGCGTTTTCGGAATCCTCCCGCCCCAACCGGAACAGTCCCATGCGCCTCCTCACACAGGCCGTCCGTCGCCTCTGCCAACCGCGCCCGCTGCTCATCTGCCTCCCGCTGCTCATCTGCCTCGCTTTGCTCTGCTCCCCGTCCGCGTCCGCTCAGGACTGGCACCCGCTCCCCGTCCCTGACGCCTGGCGCAGCGTTCCGTCCGGCAAGCTGAAACCAATCGATGGCTATTCGTGGTATCGAGTGCTTGTGCGGGTCCCTGAAGAATGGCACCAGCAGCCGCTGACGCTGTTCATCGAAGCACTCGACGACGCGCGTTCGGCGTGGGCCGGTGGCCAGGCCGTCGGCATCACAGGCACCTTCCCACCCGGTTTTCGCAGTGGTCTGGGTGAGCGCGGGCGATTTGTCGTGGACCCGCAGCTCGTCCATGGCGGCAAATTTCTGCCGATTGCCATTCGTGTCTATCAGTATGATCCCCGGCCCAATTTCAGTGTCGCACCGCCGGTATTGATGAACGAAGCACAGCGTCAGGCGATCCGTCTGGAGGGCATCTGGCAGTACCGTCCCGGTGATGACAGCAGCTGGGCTGCAGCGACACCGGTCGACTTCGGCTTTGATCCCGCCAAACCGCTCAGCGACGCTGACGCGGCGAAGCTGGGAGTGCATCATCGCGTGGACAGTGTGGACAACGTCGAGAAGTACGTGGCACGCCGCAACGGCGACACTGACCCGCTCGCCCCGCCCGATGCTCTGGCCCGCTTTCAGACCCCGGAAGATCTCAAAGTGGAACTGGTGCTGGCCGACCCCGTCATCGCGCAGCCGCTGTTCATGTCATGGGACGCACGTGGTCGACTGTGGGTGATGGAATACCGTCAGTACCCGGACCCTGCAGGACTCAAAATGGTCAGTCGCGATACCTTCCTGCGTTCCGTCTATGATCGCGTTCCGCTGCCGCCGCCCGATCATGTCCGCGGAGCAGACCGGATCAGCATTCATGAAGACCGCGATGGAGACGGTCTTCCGGAAACACACAGCGTGTTTGTGGACGGCCTGAACATCGCCACATCCTTTGCGGTCGGCCGTGGCGGCGTGTTTGTCACCAATCCTCCGTACCTTCTCTTCTATCCTGATCGCAATCAGGATGACATCCCCGACGGCGACCCTGAAGTGCTGCTGGAGGGATTCGGCATCGAAGATTCGCACTCGGTCATTAACAGCCTGCGTTTTGGTCCGGACGGCTGGCTTTACGGAGGACAGGGAAGTACGGTTTCGGCGGCCGTCAAGGTACCCGGAAGTCAGCAGCCGCCCATACGATCGCTCGGCCAGGTGATTTGGCGTTACCACCCCGAAACAAAGGTCTATGAAGTGTTTGCGGAAGGCGGGGGCAACACCTTCGGCTGCGAGATTGATGCGCAGGGGCGAATTTTTTCCGGACACAACGGCGGAGATACTCGCGGCTTTCACTACGTTCAGGGTGGCTATTACCGCAAGGGATTTGGCAAGCACGGTCCGCTCTCCAACCCTTACGCCTTCGGATTCTTCGAGCACATCCGGCACCACAGCGTACCTCGCTTTACACACACGTTTGTCATTTACGAAGACCAGCTGCTCCCGGAACGCTTCCGGGGTCGGCTGTTCGGCGTGGAACCGCTTCAGGGCCAGGTGGTGCTCAGCGATCTGCGTCCCTGGCAGTCTTCCTTCGAGACTGAAGACATCGAACGGGTGCTGAAGACGGACGACCCGTGGTTTCGTCCTGTGGACATTCGCACAGGACCGGACGGTGCGGTGTATGTGGCAGATCTGTATGAGCAGCGGATTGACCACAGCAGCCATTACGCGGGTCGCGTGCACAAATCAAGCGGTCGCATTTATCGGCTGACGGGCAAATCCGCAGCGCCCCCGGCGGCGCCAGCGGCACTCGACACAGCCACTTCCCGGCAGTTGCTTGACGTGCTTCGGGAACCATCCAGAACCCGCCGTCAGACAGCATTACGGCTGCTTGGGGACCGCCGCGATGCGGCGTTGATTCCCGAGCTGCAGCGAGATCTGTCCGCGGCGACCGGCCAGACGGCCCTCGAACTGCTCTGGGCCCTGCACGCATCTGCCGGGCTCAGCGAAGAAACCGCATTAGTGCTCCTGTCGCACCCCGAGCCTCAGGTGCGGGCATGGATCGTGCGGCTCATTTGTGATCCGGGTGGAACGAGTGATCAGGTGGCTGCCGGAATTGCTGCTGCGGCCGCCCGCGAAGTTGACATCGAGGTGCGGAAGCAGATGGCCAGTTCCGCCCGCAGGCTTCCGCCGCCCCTGGCTCTTCCCATCCTCAAAGCACTCCTGCAATACGACGAGGACGCAGAGGATCTGCATCAGCCGCTGCTGTTGTGGTGGGCGATGGAGACGCAGGTGGGACAGACTTCAGTGGAGTCCATTCTGCAGACGGTGTTCGATTCGCCTCAGATGTGGCAGCGACCGCTCGTCGTCCGGCACCTCGCTGAACGACTCATGAAACGTTATGCGCTTGCCGGTACCCGTGCTGACCTCGTGGCTGCGGCGGTTCTGCTGCGGGCCGCCCCCGATCGCGCCACGGCCGACAGTCTGCTCAGGGGCTTCGAAGAAGCATTCCAAGGCCGCAGTCTGGCCGGCATCCCTGACGAACTCGTCCAGGCACTTGCTGCAAGCGGCGGCGGCTCACTGGCCCTCCGCTTCCGCCAGGCACAGCCGGAAGCTGTGACGGAAGCACTGCGGCTGGCAGCCGATCGTTCCACCCCCGCAGCCACTCGCATCGCACTCATCGAAATCTGCGGTCAGCTGCGACAGCCTGATCTGCTCCCGACACTGCTCACACTGGCATCCGCAGAAGACGATACCGCCGTGCTTGCGGCCGTGATGACTGCCATGCAGAATTACGACAGTCGGGACATCGCTCAGCGTGTGCTCGCCCGGCTGCCAAAGCTCGAAGGTGATGCTGCACTGGCCGCCGAATCACTCCTTGCCAGTCGCGCCGGATGGACCGAACAGCTGCTGGCCGCGGTGGAAGCCGGTCAGTTGCAGGCCGGCCAGCTCTCTGCCGCCGCCGTTCGCCGCATGCAGCTGCACGACACCCCCGCCATCCGCACAGCACTGGAACGTCTGTCGCTTGCCGTGGCCGGACTATCCGCAGCACAGGTGCAGGCCGAGACATCGGCCGTGATGGCAGCACTTGCCGGCGGTTCCGGAAATCCTCGCGTCGGCAAACAGCTGTTTCTGCAGAATTGCGGACGATGTCATCTGCTGTTCGAGGAGGGTGGTCGGATCGGTCCGGACCTGACACCGTTCAACCGCGACAACCTCGAACGCATGCTCGCCAGCATCATCAACCCGGGCCTGGAAATTCGTGAAGGCTTCGAGAATCATCTGCTGGTGACTGTCGACGGCCGGATTCTGAACGGTTTTCTTGTGGAACGTGACGGCCAGGTTGTGATTCTCCGAGGTGTGGACGGGCAGAATGTGATTGTGAAGCAGGACGACATCGAAGAGCTCCGCGTCGTCCCGCAGTCGGTCATGCCCGAAGGAACGCTCAGAGGACTGAATGAACAGCAGTTGCGCGACCTGTTTGCGTACCTGCGTGCCACTCAGCCCGTGAACTACTGAACAGGAATCCATCATCGTGCAAGCCCCGATCAAGGTGCGTCAGCTGGATCATGTCACGTTTGTGGTGCGGGACGTCGCTGCGAGTCGGCGATTTTACGTCGACGTGCTGGGTATGACAGAAGTCGCTCGCCCGGCATTTTCCTTCGGCGGTGCCTGGTTCCAGGCTGGCGCGACGCTCGTGCATCTGATTGAAGAGCATCCCCAGAGTGGTCCGGCAGGTTATCCCGTCGAAGTCCTCAAACGCTCCTCCCGCAACCACCACGTCGCCTTTGCCGTGGACGACGCGCGAGCGGCAGCGGAGACTTTGAAGGCCCGTGGCATCGAACTGCTCGATGACGCCAAACTCAGACCCGACGGCGCCGTCCAGGTCTTCCTGACCGATCCTGATCATCACGTGATCGAACTCTGTTCGGGACCTGAATAGCTGATGACTGTGCTTTCTTCCGACTTTTAGCGGTACCCATTCATGTCTGCGGCATCCCGGTCTGCCCGACTCAGGCGGGCACTGCGTCTGATTCGCGAACTCTGCAGACATGGGCAGGGAGTGTCCATCTATGATCTCGCCCGTTCCGAAGAACTCAGCGTCAGAACCATTCGTCGCGATATTCTGATGCTGCAGGAGGAAGGAATACCGATCGAGGAAACTCTGGGAGACCGCGGCCTGCGACTGCTCCGGATCTCCGCACCACTGACCGAGCTGTCCTTCGAGTATGACGAGCTGCTCTCGCTCTACCTTGGGCGCCGTCTGCTGGAACCTTTCGCCGGTACGCCGCTGTTCGAGGGCATTCATTCGCTCTTTCAGAAGCTCGAACGCCGACTCTTCCGGGAATCCCGTTCTATGCTTCAGGAGCTGTCCGACGGATTTCACCAGACACGAATCGGCATCAGCGACTATTCCGATCGTGGCCAGCTGATTACGACGGTCCTTGAAGCCGTGCGGAATCGAGTCGTTCTGCGTCTGACTTATCAGAAGACTGCGGCACCGCAGCCATCCACTTATCTGCTGCACCCCTTCAGTCTTGTGCACCACCATGGTGCCCTGTATCTGATTGCCTTCAGTGAGACTGCCGGGGCGATGCGGCATTTCAAGCTCGACCGCGTGCACTCCGCGGAACTCCAGAAACGCCGGTTTGAGCCGCCGGCGGATTTCGATCCCCAGGAATATCTTGATCAGGGATTTGGCATCTTCAGCCCCTCCGGTCGCACCTGGCGCGTCCGTATTCACTTTGCAGCTGCGGTGGCGGCAATGGTGTGTGAGTCGCGCTGGCATCGCAGCCAGGAAATCCAGCAGCATCCCGATGGCAGTGTCATACTGCAGCTGAAACTGGGCAATCTGGAAGAAGTCAAAAGCTGGGTGCAGGGCTTTGGTCCGCTGGCACGAGTGCTGGAGCCGGAAGAACTCGTCGACGCAATCGTCCATGATCTGACCGCCACACTTCAGGCGTATGCTCAGACTGGCCAGGCGACCACACCACCTCCCCGCTGATCAGCTCAGAGAAGTCTCCCGCCTCTGACATCCATGGCCCGCCGTCACTTTTCTTTTCGACCTCCCTTGTACACACTGTGTGAATTTACGGGAGTTCCTTGCAAAGGTCTCAGCCTCCCGCAGTTCCGGATTCAGAAAGACGGCCCCATGACAGCTTCCCTTCGGTTGGTGTGCAGACTGGCGGTTTGCCTGCTGGCAATCGCCCCGCTGGTGGCTCAGGAGAAAGCCCTGGTGTATCCCGAGACGCGCACCGTTGAGCAGACTGATGACTTCCATGGCACCGTGGTGGCTGATCCTTACCGGTGGCTGGAGGACGATGTCCGTACCTCGAATGACGTTGCTGCCTGGGTGAAAGCTCAAAATCAGCTCACGTTCGGCTATCTGGGTTCCATTCCGCAGCGTCAGTCGATCGTGCAGCGGATGACAGAACTCTGGAATTACGAAAAGATCAGTGCCCCGTTTCGCCGGGGCGGCCGCTACTACTTCTCGCGGAACGACGGTCTGCAAAACCAGAACGTGCTCTGGATGCAGGAATCGCTCGACAGCCAGCCCTCGGTGCTGCTCGACCCCAACTCCTGGTCGAAGGACGGCACATCCGCCCTTTCCGGCACCGCCTTCAGCGACGACGGTCGCTGGGTCGCCTACGCGGTCCAGGAGGCCGGTTCAGACTGGAACACCTGGAGGATTATGGAGATCGAAAGTCGCCGTGTGCTTGAAGATGAAATCCGCTGGGTCAAGTTCAGCAGCGCACAATGGACTCCGGACAGTCGCGGCTTCTTCTATGCACGCTATCCGCAACCGGAAGAAGGCGCCGCCTTCCAGTCACTGAACACCAACATGAAGGTCTACTACCACCGCGTCGGTACTCCGCAGTCCGCTGACGTGCTGGTCTACGAACGCCCTGATCACCCCGATTGGGGATTTCAGCTGTCGGTGACTGAAGACGGTCGCTACCTGATCATCACAGTCTGGGTGGGCACGGACGACCGCTATCGCATCGTGGTGCGGGACCTGACCGAAAACTACGGGCTCCCGTTTGAGCTGATCGATAACTTTGAACACGAGTACTCGTTTATTGAGAGCGACGGTCGAGTGCTCTATTTCCAGACCAATCTGGACGCTCCCAATCGCCGTGTGATTGCGATCGACCTGCGGCATCCGCAGCGCGAACACTGGAAAGAAATCATTCCCGAGGCCAAAAACACTCTGGAATCGGTCGGACTTGTGGGAAATATGTTTGTCTGCAGTTATCTGCAGGACGCGCGCACTCAGGTTCGTCTGTACGCCATGGACGGCACGCCGATCCGTGATGTGGAGTTTCCCGGCATCGGAGCAGCCGCGGGTTTTGATGGTCGCCGCGGCGATACCGAGACATTCTATTCCTTCAGCAGTTTTGCTCTGCCCCCCACCATTTATCGCTATAACCTGCTCACCGGCGAAAGCCGCGAATTCCGTCGTGCCAATGTCAAATTCACTCCCGAAGACTACGAAACCACCCAGGTCTTCTGCACCAGCCGCGACGGCACGAAGTTCCCGATGTTCCTGTGCCACAAAAAAGGAATCAAACTCGATGGCAGCAATCCGACACTCCTGTATGGCTACGGTGGTTTCAACATTTCGATTACGCCCGGCTTCAGTGTCAGCCGACTGACGTGGATGGAGATGGGCGGAGTGCTTGCGGTAGCCAATCTGCGTGGTGGCGGTGAATACGGAGAGGCGTGGCACAAGGCCGGCACCAAACTTCAAAAGCAGAACGTGTTCGACGATTTCATCTCGGCCGCCGAATGGCTCATCGCCCATGGTTACACCAGTAACCGCAGACTGGCGATTCAGGGACGGAGTAACGGCGGTCTGCTCGTCGGAGCCTGCATGGCTCAGCGCCCCGATCTCTTCGCTGCCTGTCTCCCCGGTGTCGGTGTGATGGACATGCTGCGGTTTCACAGATTCACTGCCGGCCGCTTCTGGACAGACGACTATGGCTGTGCGGATCAGCCGGACGAATTCGCCGCTCTCTATCGCTATTCCCCCTATCACAACCTGAAACCGGGCACGAAGTATCCTGCCTGCATGGTGACAACAGCGGACACTGACGACCGGGTGGTTCCCGGACACAGCTTCAAGTTTGCGGCCCGGCTCCAGGCCTGTCAGGCAGGTTCCGCACCAGCACTCATCCGCATCGAAACATCCGCCGGACACGGCGCCGGAAAACCAACGGCGAAGATCATCGAAGAGTCCGCGGATGAACTCGCATTTCTGGTGCGTGAACTCGACATGCAGAACGTGATCGCACCCTCACAGTCACAATAACCTTCAGCCTCTCAGCTCTTTCATGGTCTCCTCCAGTTCTCAGGTCGAGGGTTTGATGCCAGTCGCAACGGCGCCTGCTGCCGCGGGCTGGCAGCACGAACTCGCGCACGCCATCCGCTCCTCGGACGAACTCCTTCGCAGACTCCGGCTGCCTACGCACCCAAAGGTCTCCGAGGCTGCCGCCTCAGACTTTCCGGTGCTGGTACCGGAAAGCTTTGTGCGGAGAATGCAGCCGGGGAACCCCCGGGACCCGCTCCTTCTGCAGGTGCTTGCACAGACTGCTGAACTGGAATCACCGCCGGGTTTTGCTTCGGATCCGGTGGGTGACAAAGCCGCTCGTCGAGCTCCCGGTCTGCTCCATAAGTACCACGGCCGTGCGCTGCTCATCACCACCTCAGCCTGCGCCGTACACTGCCGCTACTGTTTTCGTCGTGCTTACCCATACGCCGATGAACCACGTCGCCCCGAAGACTGGAATCCGGCACTGCAGGTGATCGCCGAAGACAACTCGATTCGTGAGATCATTCTGAGTGGCGGAGATCCGCTCAGTCTGAGCGATCGGCGGCTCGGCGAACTCCTTGAGCGACTCGATGTCATTCCGCATCTGGAGCGTGTCCGCATTCATTCCCGGTGGCCGATCGTGATCCCTTCGCGAGTCACATCCGGCCTCGTGTCCATGCTGCAGCAGCGTCGCTGTCAGCCCATCTTCGTGGTGCACGCCAATCATCCGCAGGAGATTGCCGCGGACTGCGCTGACGCGCTGCGGACTCTGGTTCGCGCCGGACTGCCTGTGCTCAACCAGGCCGTACTGCTTCGCGGCATCAATGATTCAGCAGACACCCTTGAAGAACTCAGCCTGAGGCTGGTCAATCTTGGAGTGATGCCGTATTACCTGCACCAGCTGGATCGAGTGGCCGGGGCGGCCCATTTTGAAGTGCCGGAAACGGTCGGAGTTCAGCTGGAAGCTGAACTCCGCAGAAGGCTGCCGGGCTACGCGGTACCACAGTACGTCCGCGAAACGGCCGGTGCTGAAAGCAAACTTCCGGTCCGCTGACCGGAATCAGACGATATTGAATGTCGACGCAGTGCTCCACGGAAGCTTCGTGCCGTCGGCCAGCACCGCACGGATCCAGTAACGATAGGTACCGGGATTGAGCGGGTTTTCCGGGGTGAAGCTGGTACCAGTGATTCCCGACCGCGTAATCAGATCAAACTTCACACCAATCTGTGCCACGTGGATTTCATAGGTACTTGCCTCTGGCACGCCCATCCACGAGAACAGAGGCAGCGGATTCAGGGTGGACGAATTATTGACGGGTGTGAGGATGACCGGAGCGCCGCCTGTTGCTGTAAACTGGTAAGGTTCGCTCCACTTGCTGAGTTCCCCGGTGGTGCTGACGGCCTGCACCCAGAAGAAATACCCACCGGCCGGAATCTTCTCCGGAAACGTGAAACTGTTGGTCGGAGATTCTGTTTTGAGGAACACGGAAGTTGCCGCGTTGCGTTCAACCCAGACGCGATACACGGCAGCGCGGTCGATTCTGTTCCACGTGATTGTGGGTTTTTCGGACGTGTAGATCTGAGCTGTGGGCAGTTGTGTGATCACCGGACGAACAGACGTCGAGAACTGTGTCGGGGGCGATGCGAGCCCGAACACGCCCGTGACGTAGTCGTTGCCCGTGACCGCCACAGCTCCCGGGGTCACCGCACTGATGGCGGCAACTGTCACCCGATCACCGAGTTCCGGCAGAAGGATAGTGTAGGTCCGATTGGGAGCGGCGCCAGTCGTGCTGACGCTGACATTCCTGTAGCCAGGCAGCACTCTGATGGCAGCCTGAACGGCTGCTGCTGATGCGTTGAACGGCAGCGGTGCTGTTGTCTCGGTCCTGCCTGCAGCTCCAGGCCGAGTGAAGCTCAGTTGAAACGTTCCTGACGCGGGAGTTCCGGAGACAGCGACGGTTGTCGTCTGAGTGATTCGGGGATTCGTATTGGCCGTGTTGCTGATGCTCCCCGGCGACAGTTCACTCAGAGCCGTCACTGTGATCTGACCGTTCAGCTGCGGCATCGCCAGGCTGAAGGTGAGATTCGGAGCGATTCCGCGACCGGTAACGATTGTCTTTGCGTACCCGTCGAGCAGTCTGACGGCAGTCTGTACTTCGCTGGCCGTGGCGTTGAACGGAATCGCCGCCGTGGTCACAGTGCTGCCATTTGTTCCTGCGGTCGCGAAACGCAGCCGATAGGAACCGGAGACGGGAGTGCCTGTAATCGTCACGTCTGACACCTGCGTCAGCCTGCGGGCACGAACGCTGACTTCCATATCTCCGTAGGGGGTGGAGACTTCACGAGTCGATGCGCTCACGGATCCGGTCGTGAGATTTGAGATCGTGGTGACGCCAAGCAGATCAGGGACACGCCGTAACGTGAGTTCATGGACCGGATTGGCACCGACTGTGGTCGTCCGCACAGTCACATCGCTGAAGCCCAGGGCAAGAACTGCCGCGCGGATGTCAGCGGCGGTGGCGTTGAATGGGAGTGCAGCTGTTGTGTCGACACGATTCGTGCCGGGGTAGCGGAATGACAATCTCCAGCTACCGCCGGTCGGAGTGCCGTTGAAGGCGATCGTAGACACCTGGCTGGTCGGCAGGTCGTAGGACGTCTGCTGTAAGAAGGGAATGTTGACCAGTGCGTCGTCATTGCTGGATGCTCCACGACTCCTGACGATGAGTTCATAATGCGTGGCGTCGGCGATTGGTTCCCATTCCACGGTGATCGGAGTGTCGAAGGAGGGTCCTGAGGGACGCAGGACCTTCACGGTTGGAGCCACTTCGAATTCGTAGCCCGGTGACCATTCAGACACGCGTCCGACCTGTGCGTCATCGATGCTGCGGGAGAAGAGCCGATACTGTCCCATAGGAAGTTCGCTGCGGAACTGAGTGAGCTGCACCACGGTGCCTCCGCCCGTCCAGTTCCCTGAACCACTCACGCCCCTCAGCAGGAACGTATTGGCACCGGTAACTGTCACGAAGAAAGTCCCGTTGGCAGCATTGTTACCTTCCACACCCGCAATCCGGACCTGCTCACCAGTCTTCAGCCCGTGGTTATTGAGCATGATTTCGATGTCGCTGGTATTGGACGCCCCCTGGATCGGGCGGGGAGTGCCGGGGCTCAGGGTCACAGCACCGCTGGTATAGAATTCGCGGACATCCTGCAGCAGAACTCCGCCTTTGCCGTCGGGAATCGCACGGCCGAGTGCATCGCGCATTTCAGTGCGGGCGGCAACGCGGTAGATGGTGGACGTCTGCGTCGTCAGGTTGCCGAGATGGAATTCGTACACCCGGGCTCCTTTGACATCGGACCAGGTGATGGGAAAGGTATTTCCGTCAATCTTCTGCGGCAGGCCGGCGACGGCAGCGACGGGTCCGGTGAGTGTGGGGACGGTCTTGAGCAGAACGTCAGACGGAGCACTGTAGGGGCCTGGCGCTGCACCCTCGAAAAGGGCTCGCATCCAGACTCGGTTCACACCCAGTTGCAGGGGGATTTGAGGCGTGTAGGAGTCAGCAGTCGCGGGGATTGTGGTGTCCAGCAAAAATCGCTGGCGGGTTTCCATGTCGCTGATCCAGATCTCGTAACCGCTGGCCCCCGGCACTTCTGTGAAGGCGATCTGTGGCTGGGGATTTGCGGTTTCAGGCAGCCTGCTGGAGCCGACTGCAATGCCCGGAAAGGTGACCACAGGTGCACCGGACAGCAGCGTCCTGGATTCGAGAGACTCGAGAGCCGCCGGGGCAGGCACCGGAAGATTGTGGCGACGCTGGCGACGATTTCCTGGGAGGAATTCAAATTTCATGATCTTCTCTGCCAGTAGCTGGCCTGAAAATTCCACAGAACCACCGCAGACACGACGCGGAACCGCCGGTCTCGTAACAGTATCGTTCATCTGCAAAACACAATTTGACGGAATAATCCCTGCGATTGCTCAATCTTGAAAAATCGCACCAGGCGTCAGATTGAGCACTTCATGAGCGGCGGAATCTGCGCGATTTCGCAGGCCTGCGGCATTACTCAGGGGATTTTTCGACCAGAACTTCCGGAGCGGGAAAGCGGTCCCGGTAACGCAGCCGTTGCCACCATGTGGCTTTGCGCAGCAGCGGGTCTCCCGCGGAGACCTCACGCGTCTTTCCGCGGCGGGTCACAATAATGATGCGTCCGTTGTCGGTCAGCTGCTGCACCATCCAGTATTTGTCGACGACGTACGTGTAGTCTTCGCCGTTCGGAACCGGCTGGATATCGCGCGCACCGGGCCCCGGATGCAGACCTTGCTTGGAGACCGTGTAAATGACCAGATCACCTGGCAGAAAGGCACCGTTTGACAAAGCGACATCCCCGAAAAAACTGGCCATCCATCACAGGGAATCCAGCAACTTCTGTGAGTTTTTTATCGAGAATGGCGGAGCGATACAACGGGAAATTTCAGCCTGGCGATTACCCGGTGACTGCAGTCCCCGGGCAAGTCAAGTCGAATTCGCGGACCGAACATCGCGTTTTCTGAATCCTGAATGGTCTTCCATTTTCTGCCCGTGCTGCTGTTTACTTCGCGCTGAAAATGCAGCAAACTTCCCCCCCGTCAGACATCTCTGAAATCTGACAACAAATTTCCTCTCAGCGGCCCACCGCTCACTCCTTTCCTCAGGTACCGCAGCACACACGATGGACGTCTTTCTGGAATCTGCCCGTGAATGGCAGGATCGTCCGCTGGTCTCCCGCGTTGCTATGTCTGCCAGCCTCTCGGCATGGTCCGAAGAGGATCTGCTGGCAGAGGTCGACCGGCTGCAGGCTCAGGGCGTTCGCTATGTCGCTGTCAGACGCCAGCAGGCGCTGCAACTTCAACCCGGACGACTGCTGCACATCCTGAATGATGCCGGGATTTCAGTAAGCAGCCTTGGGTATTGCGGTGGCTACACTGGTTCTCTGCAGCTGTCGTTCGAAGAGGCCATGGAAGACACGGCACGGGCCGTGGAAATGGCCATCGAACTCAACGCCCGCTCGCTGATTGTGCTCCCAGGCAGCCGGGGGCTGTTCACGCTGAACCATATACAAAGATCTGTCAGAATTGGCCTGCAGGCCGCGATCAGCCATGCCGCCCAATACCCCCTGCAACTGCTGGTGCCAACCTCCAGCCTGCGAGGAGACGACCGGGATGTTTTCGCCAGTCCCGGGGCAATGCTGGGCTGGCTGGAACGTCAGACAGGAGATCGGGTGCACCCGCTCATTGTCATCCGGGACCGCCACCCATGTCGCCTGCCACGCGGCTGGAGAAACGCGCTTGCCGCCGGTGGAAGCCTGCGGCTGTGCCGCGGCTGCCGTTGTTACCAGAGAAACTGTCAGATTCTGGAGAGGTTTCTCAGGAGTCGTGTTCAATCTGCCACGCGGTGACAATCACCCGCAGCACGTGATACGCCACCGCCCCCTGCAGATCTTCGAAGATGGGCTTCAGTCGTTCAGCTCCCAGACGTCCCAGAGACTCTTCGACACGCATGCGAATGGACGGAGCAACCCACGGTGTCAGGTCGGTGCGACGATGAATCTGCAGCCAGGTCGACAAATGCCTGCTGACAGAATCCAGCGATCGGTCAAGCTGGACAGCCACCTCTTCGATGGAGAGTTCCTGTTCAAACAGGTCGTAGTACTCTTCTGAGTTCTGGCTGGGAAGTCTGGCGGAGGCTGGCAAACGAGAGTGCCCCACACTGGCTGGGGAAGCTGCAGCCCGGGCAATGGAGCTGTTTGCGGTGCCGGCTGCCGGGGCCCGCTGAGTGCCCGGTAAATCAACGTCGAACGAAAGTCCCCGGGACTGACACCACTGCTGGATTTCGAAGAGCACTACAGCGCCGAAATCGTTGAGCTTCTTTTCGCCGATGCCCGGAATTGCGGCGAGCGCCCCGGCGGTCGCGGGACGATGGCGCGCGAGCGCCCGCAAGGTGTTGTCGCTGAAGATGATGTAGGGTGGGAGCCCTCGCTGGACGGCAAGTCGTGTGCGGAGACCACGAAGTTCGTTGAACAGGTCGCGATCCACACCTTCCCAGGAATCAAGCGATGTGGCCGTGGGAGCCGGATTTTCGCTGGAACGGGTGCGGAGCAGTGCCGGGGCAGCCTGCCCCCGGAGCAATTGCCGACCGGTTGGAGTCACCTGCAGACAGTTATATTCCCCGGCCTGTCGAAGAAATCCCTGAGAAGTCAGCTGGTCGATCCACGCGCGAATCTGCGTTTCCGGGTCGTCGCGAAGCAAACCCCATGTTGAGAGCTGGTCGTGGCGGTTTTCAAGAATTCGACGGGCTTTGGAACCTTTGAGCACCTGAGCGGTGTAGGTGGCGCCAAAGCGTTCCTGGAGACGGACAACACAGGAAAGAATTTTCTGGGCCACAATGAGCGAATCAGCGACAGGTGCCATTTCCTGGAGACACACATCGCACGCGGAGCAGGACGGTTTGTCCAGCTTCTGCCCGAAATGCTCGACCAGCATACTGTGACGGCAGCGAATGCTTGAACAGTAGTGCCGCATGGAGCGGAGCGATTCTTCGGCTGCCTCGCGGACTGCGTCGTCGGTGGTGTCCTTCATCAGGAAATTCCACGTTTCGACGTCACCCGCTGAAAATAACAACGTGCATTCAGCCTCTAATCCGTCACGGCCCGCACGGCCGCTTTCCTGCTGGTAATGTTCCAGCGACTTCGGCATTTCCGCGTGAATCACAAATCGCACGTTGCTCTTGTCGATCCCCATCCCGAACGCCACTGTGGCCACAATGATGTTGATCGATTCATCAATGAAGGCTTCCTGACCACGCCGACGCTCGTCGTCGCTGAGCCCCGCATGGTACGGAAGCGTCTTGTAGCCGGCCTGATTGAGCGCACTGCTGACGGATTCCACGTTGCGACGGCTGATGCAGTAAATCACGCCCGATTCGCCCTTGTGACGATCCAGAACCCGACGAATCTGTCCGATGGAATCCACACGACGCTCGACGCGGTACACCAGATTGGGACGATCGAAGGAACCCACCAGAATTTCCGGCTGATGCAAACCCAGCTGCAGCACGATGTCCTGACGCACCTGCGGAGTGGCCGTGGCGGTGTAGCCATGCACGGAAATACCAGGGAAATGCTGCTTGAGCATTTGCAGCTGGCGGTACTCGGGCCGGAAATCATGCCCCCACTGGCTGATGCAGTGCGCTTCGTCGATCGCGACAAATGACAGCCCGGCATCACGCAGAAAATCCAGAGTGGCAGGCTGGACGAGCCGTTCCGGGGAGATGTAGAGCAGTTTGAGCTCTCGACGGCGGATCTGGCTGGCCACCAGGGACTTCTCTGCGCCAGTTTGTGAACTGTTGATGCAGGCCGCAGGAACACCCAATGCCTGCAGAGAATCTACCTGGTCCTTCATGAGCGATATCAGGGGCGATACGATGATCGCAAGGCCAGGGCGAGCCAGTGCGGGGACCTGATAACACAGAGATTTGCCGCCACCTGTCGGGAGCACCACCAGGGAGTCGCGATCCTGAAGCACCAGAGTCATCGCTTCAGACTGGAGTGGCCGAAAACCAGGATAGCCCCACCACTTCTGGAGCGGTTCAAGCAAACGCCGCGGATCTACGGCCACCGTGGATGATCCGGGAGCAGACGAGCCCCCGGCGGGAACCGACTCCGCTGAAGCCGGAGATTTTGAACCGGAATGGACCATGGTAAGCATGTGCGGTGAATACCCAGATACATGGCGCGGCAATACTCTGCCGGCACCCGAAACATGACTGATACCCGATCCGTGATGAAACTGCAGTCCCTGCATGGACTGCTGACAGGGAAAATCTGACGATTGAGACAGTGGACAGGGAGAATAAAGAAAACACTACAGGTTGTTGTTTATCATATTACTGATGCATGTCAATACAAAATCCCCTTTTGAATAAGCATTGGTGGCACACTTTCCAGCTCCAGCAACGATTGCCCCCTGGATATTGTGGTGCAAATCGATCCTGGCACAAAATAGCGGTTTTTGTTTACAGGCAGTTTTTGCCGCGATAAGCTTCGCCCCGCTTCGTTCACGCAGCCAGGGATTCGGCTCGTGGCAAAGTGTCCCGAAGGGGGTCTTTGGGATTTTTATGGTCGAAAACATCGACCACAGCTCAATTGCGGGAAGGAACCTGATCATGAGCACCAATAACCGTCCGAAGCCGCTGATTGGAATCACGGGAGATTTTCGTCCAGATCGCTACAATGCGGCGGCACTCAGCTGGTTCAACACCGGCTACTACGACAGCGTCACTGCTGCCGGCGGAATTCCGCTGCTCCTGCCCCCGCTTGAATCCGACGAAGATATCGCGCGCAGTCTCGAGTCCGTCTCCGGGATCGTGCTTGCCGGCTGCAGCCTCGACCTCGATCCCGCGCGTATGAAACAGCATCCGCACCCATCGGTTCGCGTGATGCCAAAGCGCAGAGAAGACTACGATCGGCGAATTGCAGAGCTGGCCATCCAGCGCAAAGTGCCCGTGCTGGCAATCGGCGTCGGCATGCAGCTGGTGAATGTGCTCTGCGGTGGCTCACTGCATCAGCACATCCCCGAAGACATTCCCCGCGCACTGCATCATCGTGACCCGGTTGAACAAAACCTCCGGCACGTGCTTGAAATCGTCCCCGGTACTCGCCTTGATGCCATCTACGGCCCCGGTGAAGTCCGCGTGAACAGCGCGCACCACATGGCAATTCGTGATCTGGCCGGGCGGTTTCGCGTGAGTGCTGCGTGTCCGGACGGGGTGATCGAGGCGTATGAATCGACCGAAGACGACTGGTTCTGTCTGGGTGTGCAGTGGCACCCGGAGAGTGGCACGGCGTCTGCACTCGACCTGCAGATTTTCGAAGCGTTCGTGGATGCCGCGGCTCGCGAAGTCGAGCCGGCAGAAATTCTGTCCATGGCCGATCACCTTCGCCGTGCCGCCTGAACAGGTCGGCATATCCTTTGCTCTCCCGCGCTGCCGACAGCTCGTTCTTCGTTCCGCAAACGGTTGGCGCAGGAGTGTCAGGTATGTCTGTGCAGTTCCCTGAATTCTGGGCGTTCCTGTCCCCGCTCCTGCTGTTGCTGGAGTGGGGCATTCGTCTCCTGATGCTGATCTGGGTTCCCGTCCGTCGGTCTCCGGAATCGGCTCGCAGCTGGCTGCTGCTGATCTTTTTCGAGCCGCTTGCGGGGCTGTTCCTGTATGGGTTCATTGGTCGGGCGGAGCTGCCGCGAGTGCGCCGTCGGCGTTTCCGGCAACTCAATATCCGTCTGGCGTCTGTGGCTGAACAGCTTCTGCGGCGACCGGAAATCCATCAGCCGGCGGTAGACGCTGCCGCCCTGCCGGCAGCAAAGCTGGCCAGCCGCGTCGGTTCGCTGCCGATTCTTGACGGAAACCGCATCGAACTGATCGCGGAGTATCACGAATCCCTTGATCGACTGGCTGCCGACATTGACGCGGCCGAGCAGCACGTGCATCTGCTCTACTACATCTTCGCCAGCGACGCAGTCACGCAGCCGATTCTGGATGCGCTCCAGCGGGCGAGTGCACGCGGGGTGCGGTGTCGCGTCATGGTGGATGCTTACGGTTCCCGCAGCCACCTGCCCCGGCTGGCGGCCCGGCTTCGCGAGGCCGGGGTAGAGATTCGCGAGGTCCTGCCGACCGGACTGTTCTCCCGAGCCGGCTTTCGCCGTGACCTCCGCAATCACCGCAAGCTCGCAGTGATCGATGGACAGATCGGCTATACCGGTTCCCAGAATCTGATTCGTCCCGATTTTCGTCCCGGAATCCGCTATGAAGAAGTTGTCGTGCGGGTCACCGGACCGGTGGTGCTTGAGCTGCAATACGTTTTCTGCTGCGACTGGCTGCTGGAAACCGACGAATTGCTGGACGGCCCGGAGTTTTTCCCGGCGCCCGCCGTCACTGGCTCCATTGCCGCTCAGGTGCTCCCGTCCGGCCCGTCCTGGACACCGCTGAGCCTGCAGCGGATTGTCGTGCAACTGATTCACTCCGCGCAGCACCGCGTCGTCATCACCACACCCTACTTCATCCCGGACGAAGCCTTCCTGCAGGCACTCCAGACAGCGGCCCTGCGAGGTGTGGAAGTGAGGCTGATGGTGAGTGAGCGGGAGGAGCAGTTTCTGGTGAGTCAGGCGCAGTGTTCGTGGTATGAAGAACTGCTGGGGTGCGGCGTCCGGATTCACCTCTTTCGCCGGCATTTCCTGCACGCCAAGCACATCACCATCGACGACAGCATCAGCGTCATCGGCTCGTGCAACATGGACATCCGTTCTTTTGTGCTGAATGCTGAAATCAGTCTGCTGATCTACGACCGAGACTTCACCGTCAGCCTGCAGCAGTTGCAGGCTTGCGACCTTCACCGCAGCCGATCGCTCACGGCAGCCGAATGGCAGCAGCGGGGGCGTTTCACCCGCGTGATTCAGAACCTCTGCCGGCTGCTTAGCCCACTTCTGTAACCGCCCGGATCGCCAGTCGCGCGCGCAGCGTGTGCTATTCGTTGTCTTCGGGTTCCGCCTGAGCAACCGGGGTGCGTCGAGCGGTTTCGCGGCGAAAAACTGCGACAATATCTTCCACGGGCACCACAAACAGCAGATTATTGCCCTCGAAGTCGACAGGGATTGCACTGCGGGGATGGAACAGCACCTTGTCGTACTTGCGAATCGGGAAGTCTTCGCTTCGCTCCACCTGCACGCTCACTTCGACAATCCGCCCGGTAATCGTCGGGATCTCTGAATTGTCGGGCAGAACGATGCCGCCGCGAGTTTTCTGGCGGGCCTCATCCTTGCGAATGAGCACACGCATACCTAGTGGTTCAACGTAGTCCGACACGGGGACCTCGGGGCCATGCTTCGCCGGTGCAACCTGAACTCTTCCGCCTGCCACCGACGCCATGCGGAAAACGAACGTTTCAGACGATTTTACGCAGCAGCTGCTGCGTGTCACCTGAAAGTCCGCCTGAAATTCCTCTTTCACCGCCTGATTTCGCCAGGCGAATCCGCAACGCAACGAAGATCTCTCTGGAGTTTTTCCGCTCTCAACGGCATCATATCCTCACCGGGAAACTTTCAGCTCCCCAGGTGGCACTCGTTCCCCCGGCTTTTCCCTGGAAAGTAAGCCCCCCATGATTCGTTCTCTCCTGCTCTCAGGAATCTGTCTTTGCCTGCCGTCAACTCTGACGGCCGACGAAAAGCCGCCCGTCGCCTCAGCCACCGCAGCGCCTGCTTCGGCCAAAGACGCAGCAGATGCCCCCAAAGGGCCTGAATACATCCGCATTCGCCGCGACGAGCGACGTCTGCCAGTGGCCATGGAAACGCCCGTCATCACCTTCCGCAGCTCAGAACGCTTCAAAGGCGTCACCGTGGATCTGATCGGCGCTGTGCACCTTGGCGAAAGCTCGTATTACAAAGAACTCAACCAGCGTTTCCGCAGGTACGACATGGTTCTGTTCGAGGCTGTGATGCCCGAAGATGCCGTCAGGGAAGGTGCTCGACCCGGCGGTGGCGGGGCAGGCCGCGCTTCCCTGCCGGACGAAGAAGAATGGGATGACGCCAAAGTGGGGTTCGCAGCCATCTCCGTGCTGCAGCTGGGCATGAAGGACGCCCTCGGCATGGAATTCCAGCTGGCCGCCGTTGACTACACCCCCAAAAACTTTGTCCATGCTGACATGACCGCAGAGGAATTTGAGGCCTCCATGAAAAAACGCGGCGAAAGCTTTGGCAGCATGCTGCTGTCGGAAATGGGCAAGTCCATGTCCAACAGCAAACAACAGAAAAATGCACTCGCCATGAATCTCGATCTCGTCCTCTCCGCTCTCTCCTCGGACCGCGTCTACGCCGTCCGCCGTATCGCTGCCAGTCAGCTGGCCCAGGAAGGTGCCGGAGAAGCCTTCGCCAGCCCCGATGGTACCTCCACGATTATCACAGAACGCAACCGCCGCTGCCTCGAAATCATGGAACAGCAGATCAAAGCCAAAAAGCCCGCGAAGGTCGCCATCTTCTACGGCGCTGGACATTTCGCCGACATGGAAAAACGAATGGTCAACGACTACGGCTTTACCCGCTCCGGTGAAGACTGGATTGTCGCCTGGAACCTGCGAAACCCGGAGGCGGCCAAACGGAAGTAGTTCCCTGTTTTCACCAGCCGGTTCCCTGATCTCCACTCCACTCCGGGGTGAGACACAGGACACCCGGCTGCATGCCTGCGGCAGTAAGGAACATTCGTGTCTGACGCTCCCGGAAATGCTGCGACCTCATGCAGGGACACCCTCTTTGCCGCACCACTCAACCGCGTGGCCGACTTTGAATTTGACGACGACGTCGTCCGGGTCTTTCCCGACATGATCGCTCGCTCTGTCCCGGGTTACTCCTCCATCCTCGCTGTCATCGAACAACTCGCAGGACGCTGTGTGCAGCCCGGGACCCACGCATGGGACCTGGGCTGCTCCCTGGGAGCGGCCACAAGACTCATCCGCCGCCGCAGTCCGCTCTCCGCCACACTGCATGCCGTCGATAACTCCGCCGCCATGATCGCACGCCTGCAAACGCTCATTCGCGACACCTGGGAATCAGGCTGCCCCGTCGAAGTGCATCAGGCCGATATTCGCAGGCTGCCCATTCATTCCGCGTCTTTCGTTGTGCTCAACCTGACCCTCCAGTTCATTCCCCCCGCCGACCGCGACCAACTGCTCAGCGACATCGCCCTCGGTATGCTCCCGGGCGGCACACTGCTGCTCGCCGAAAAACTCTGCTTCGACGATCCGACGTCCCAGCAGCTGCTCACTGATCTGCACCACGACTTCAAGCGTGCCCATGGCTACACGGACCTTGAAATCGCCCAAAAACGCTCGTCCATTGAAAATCGCCTCATCCCGGAAACGCTCGAAACCCACCTCCGGCGACTCCGGCGGGCAGGGTTCCGTTCCGTGGTGCCGTGGTTCCAGTGCTTCAATTTCGCCTCGGTGCTGGCGATTCGTTAACCGCCCCACACACACCCTTGTCCCGCTGCAGGTTTGCCAATGATTCGCAAGTATCCTTGCCTTCGACTTCAACTTTGCCGCCTCACGCTGCTGCTCCTGACCGCCCTGCTCCCCGTCACAACGCCTCTCCTCGCTGCCCCACCCTCACAAAGTGCGGTCTCGCTGCCCGAGCAGCCGCAGCAACAGCCGCAGCCACAGCCACAGCCACAGCCGCCGCTCAATGTCGTCTTTATCCTCGCCGACGATCTGGGCTTTCGTGAAGTCGGCTGTTTCGGCCAGCAGAAAATTCGCACACCACACCTAGATCAGCTCGCCGCCCGCGGAATGATGCTCACACAGCACTCCAGCGGTAACGCCGTCTGCGCACCCTCACGCTGCGTGCTCCTGACCGGCAAACACCCCGGACATGCCTGGATTCGCAACAACAGCGAAGCACAGCCCGAGGGCCAGCTGCCCATCCCCGCTGCCGAAGTCACACTCGCTGAAGTACTCAAAGCCCGCGGCTATGCCACCGGAGCATTCGGCAAATGGGGACTGGGGGGGCCCGGCACAGAAGGCGATCCCAACAACCAGGGCTTCGATGAATTCTTCGGCTACAACTGCCAGCGACACGCTCACAGCTATTACCCGGATTATCTCTGGAAAAATTCCGCACGCGTCCCGCTTCTCAATCAACCTCCAATTCCCGGCCACGCAAAACTGCCTCCCGGTGCAGATCCTGCCAACCCCGCCAGTTACGCGCCCTTCAAAGGCACCGACTACGCTCCGGATCACATTCGTGACGCAGCGATCAGCTTCATCCGCGAACATCAGCAACAGCCGTTCTTCCTCTACTATCCCTCGACTCTCCCTCACGTCGCCCTGCACATTCCCGATGCCGAACTGAAACCCTGGCACGAACTTGGCTGGAATGATCCCCCCTTCACGGCAGCTCGCGGCGGCTACACCCCCCACTTCACTCCGCGCGCTGCTTACGCTGCCATGATCAGCCGGCTCGACAGCGATGTCGGAGCATTGCTGGCCGAAATCGAACGGCTCGGGCTCACCAGTCGCACACTCGTGATCTTCAGCTCAGACAATGGCACCACACATCTGCAGGAAGAAGTCGATGTCCCCTTCTTCAACAGTGTGGGCGACCTCCGCGGACTCAAGGGATCACTCTACGAAGGCGGTGTCCGGGTACCCACTATCGTGAAGCTGCCCGGTGTCATTCCTGAAGGCAGCGAAAGCAGTTTCGTCAGCGGCTTCGAAGACTGGATGCCAACAATCGCAGAGATGTGCGGCATCGACACTGCACACCTTCCCAGGGTCGATGGCATCAGTCTTGCCCCCACCCTCCGTGGTGGTCACCAGGCCGAGCGGAGCTATCTGTACCGCGAGTTTGCAGGTTACGGTGGTCAGCAGAGCATCCGCCAGGGTGACTGGAAACTCGTCCGCCAGCAGCTGACAAAAAATCGCACCAAACCGGAACTTTATAACCTCAGCAAAGACCCCAACGAAACCACGGATGTGGCTGCAGAACATCCCGAAATCGTTGAAGAGCTGAGCCGGTTGAGCCAACAGGTACGCACACCTTCAAGGCTGTTCCCGCTGAAACCCTGGGATCCTCAGCCAGCCAGCTCAGGAAGCGGCGGACGATGATCCATGACATACTGAGGCCGGCCTGCAAAGTCCCGGAGCGTCGTATCGAGGTCGACGCCCAGATGGCGATACAGTGTCGCAAGGACCTCACCAAAATGGACCGGACGCTCGGCGATTTCCGCCCCCAGCCGATCCGTGGCGCCAATCACCTGACCCGTGCGGAACCCGCCGCCGGCAATCAGGCCGCCACCGACCTGAGGCCAGTGGTCGCGTCCGGCATCTTTGTTGATCGTCGGTGTCCGGCCGAATTCACCCCACGCCACAACCGCCACGTCTTTGTCCATGCCACGTTCGTGCAGGTCGGAGATCAGTGCACTGAGACCCTGGTCGAACTGTGGCAGGTGAGTCTTCTTCATGCCGTTGAAATTGTCGGAATGGAAGTCCCAGCGGCCAAAGTTGAGAGTCACCACCCGACAGCCGGCTTCGACCAGTCGCCGTGCAATCAGGAAGTGCTGCAGATTACGCGGAGCACCATCCCCGAAGTTGCGAGCGTCACCCTCACCGTAACGTTCCCGCACGTGCTGTGGTTCACGCGAAACATCGAGAGCCTCCACCAGACGACTGGATGTCAGAATATCGAAGGCCTGCTGTGTAAAGGAGTCCATAGCGGCCAGCATGCCGCCATTGTCGCGCGCGTTGCGGAGACGGTCGACGGATCGCTGGAGTGATCGTCGGTCTTCAAGCCTGCCTGCATCAATACCGTTGAGCACCATGTCCTTCTGAGCAGGGCCGGAAGGACGGAACGCGGAGTTGGAAATTCCCAGAAATCCCGGCAGCCCCGGTGAACCGTAGGGCGGGTGCCCCGTGTCCGGGGATAATCCGACGAACGGCGGCACGGCGGCATTCCGAGCCCCCTGCAGCTTCGAAACAGTGGAACCAAACGACGGCCAGCCACCTGGCGGCTGCTGTCGCTTCGATCGCCCTGTGTAGCAGATGAACGAATCATGGTCACCGTCCGGCGAACCATAGACCGATCGCAGCGGCACACAGAGATCCATCACCCCCGCCAGCCGCGGCATGTGCTCACAGATTTCAATCCCCGGCACGTTTGTGGCGATTGGCTGAAATTCACCCCGAATCTCTGACGGTGCCTGCATCTTCAGATCATACATGTCCTGGTGGCCCGGAGCCCCGCACATGTAGATCATGATGACCGCCTTCCGCGAATTCGCCGAACCCGCAGACTGATCCGCACGCAGGATCTGAGGCAGTCCGAGTCCGCCAACTGAGAGTGTTCCCAGTCGCAGCACGTCCCTTCGCGAAATGCCGTTGCAGAGCGTACGTTGCGGACCGTTGATGGTGAGCATGGGACGACTTTCCGTAAAGCGGCAGGGCAGGCTTGGAACCGGAAGGAAGATGGTACAGCTGGGCGGGGGGCGGGGGCGGCAGGTCTGAAGTCTATCCTGATTATCGACGTGTGGGAACAGTTTTCAGGCGAATAGTTCAAACGCCCGGCACGAAAAAAGCACTCCGGTCAGCACTTCCACACACATCGAAGGTACTCAGCTCACCCTCGAACAGTCCGAAAAACTGCTCGCAGGTAAACAGGTTCACGGAGTCTCCAGGGACGATCGGCTTGAACTGCTCAACTACCGCAGTGCCTTCGAGCTCGTCGCCAACACTGAAACCGGTCAGATCATTTACACTCCCCCACCCGCAGCAGACGTTCCCGATCTCATGCGACAGCTTGTCGAATGGCTGAATCTGGAAACTGACATCCATCCTGTACTCATCTCCGGACTGGCACAGTTTCAGCTCGTCCACATCCACCCGTTTGTTGATGGCAACGGCAGAACCTCCAGACTCCTTTCCACCCTCTGCCTCTACCGCACCGGCTATGACTTCAAACGCCTTTTTACGCTCAGTGAATTCTATGATCGTGATCGCAGAGCCTACTATGATGCGATTCAGCATGTCCGGGACAGCGGTATGAACTGCACGGGCTGGCTCGAGTACTACTGCCATGGACTCGCATCCCAAATGAACGAAACCGTGGATCGTGGCCGCAAAGTGATCCGTACGGATGTCCTGTCAAAAGAACATCATCTCAACGAACGTCAGATCTTCGTTCTCCAGTCGCTCATGGACGGGACACAGATTCGCATCGCTGATGTGGAATCAAGATTTCCCACCATCAACCGCAGAACTCTGCAGCGTGATCTTAAACGCCTCACTGAGCTCGCACTGATCGAATACTCCGCGGCCAGCGCAACAGATCCGAACAGGGAATACAGCCTGCGAGAGCTGTGACATGAGCTGTGACATGAGCTGTGACAAAAGCTGTGACGCGGAACCGCGGAAATACTCTGTCCTACGATACTCAAGTCGGGATCTGCCAGCTCTGTTCGCCTCCCTGAGCCACCTTGTGCGGCCGGTTGAGCTGCTCGCAGACGTCTGTATCAGGATCGATTCCCGGCTCAGGGCAGCGGGTCCGGCAGACTCAGACAGGCTGGCAGAGTCTGATTCTCCGGCTTCAGATATTCACACACTGTTACGGTGTCACAGGCCGCTGCATGAGCATTCAGCCTGCTGCTTCAAGGCAGGTCTGACACTCACCCTTCAGCAGAATCTCGCTGACTTCGCCAATCTCCTGTGTCCGCCTCTTTGAACCGGCTGTGAGCTCGAGCGGTTCCAGGCACTGAACTCGCCCGCAGGACAGACAGACGAAGTGCGGATGCCTGTTCTGATCCGGATGCTGCAGGTTCGCCGGTTCAAATCTCCAGACGTGGTCTCCCAGTTCGGTCCGCAGGAGCAGTCCTTCGCTGGTCAGGTCCGAAAGATTTCGGAACACCGTGGCTTTGTCGAAACCGGCAGGTACGAGCCGCTCAGCCAGTTCCGCGTGAGTCACCGGCGATTTGACTTCTCTGAGCACCTGCATGACGGCAATGCGTGCCGGCGTGGCCCGCAGCTGGCGGCTGCGGAGCAACTCACGGATTTCTTCAATCTCCTGCAATGAATGTCGACTGCTGCGTGCGGCCATGGCGAATCCTGAGGCAAAAAATGAAATCTGTGGACTCAGGATCCTACTGCATTCCTGTTCGCGGCACCATTCCGCCTCAGGAAGGCGTGCCGACTCCACGCTTTTCTTCCGCATAACTCGGACGAATGTACACCGGCTCCAGCTCCATCACACTTGCCAACTCTCCACGTCCCAGCAGGTATCGCCCCACGACCCCAACCTCCCGCGCCCGGGGTGACAACTCCAGACACTTCAGAAATCGACCACTCTGCTCCAGCTGCTCCCGGTGGCGGGCCACCGCCGGCCCCACAATCACCGCACACCCCCCAAGCTCCGCCACGCTCGCAATCCGAACCTCTCCGGTTCGCATCCAGATCCCGACAGACGGATCCCATTCATAGTCGCCCACAAATACTTCGTTTCGCTGCGCATCGCTGATCACCTGCACCCGCAGTGCTGTTCCCTCCGGCAAATCCTGCGGTGTCAACCGGCACGCAATCGCCTGCAGAGTGTCCACTGCCAGCAGTGGAATGCCACCCGCCCACGCATAGGTCTTCGCAAACACCACTCCAACCCGCAGTCCTGTGAAGCTTCCTGGCCCGACACTCACCGCCACCGCCTGCGGGCTCGCAGAACTGTAACCATGCTCTGACAACAGCTTTGAAACCTCCTGCACAAGCGTCTGCGCGTGCCGTCGACCCTCCGCCTCCGGAATCCGCTCCGCTATCACGCGGTCGTCTTCAGACAGACACAAAGTCGCCGTATGAGTTGATGTTTCAACAGCCAGCAGCAGCATGAAGATTGCCTGTATTACAAACGGAACTCGAACGCCCCCCGCACCATCCTGCAGGCCATCTCCATCGCACCCAGAAAACCCGCAGGATTGACCCTTGAAGGCAGTTTCCAGGCAATGTCGAAGGCCGTCCCGTGAGTCGGGCTGGTGCGGATGATCGGCAAACCCAGAGTAATGTTGATGGCCGCATCGAAGCCAATGAGCTTCACGGGAATGTGTCCCTGGTCGTGGTACATCGCAACAATGCCGTCAAATTCTCCCAGCACTGCACGACGAATCGCGGTGTCGGCCGGGAGCGGACCGCAGACGGTGCAAAGGTCCTGAACCAGGGCAATACCACGGTTGATCACCCGCGACTCCTCGTCCCCGAACAAACCATGTTCGCCACCGTGCGGGTTGAGTGCACAGACGGCAATTGAGCGTCGCTGGCAGCGAATGGATCCGAGAAACTCGTGCATAAGCCGCACGGTCGCAGCCACTGCGTCCGGCGTGAGCAGTCCCGGGACACTGGCAATTGAGGTATGCAGGGTCACGTGCGCAATGCTGAGCCCGGATGCGTCCGGCGAATGGTCGTCCTCAGGGCGATTCAACAGCAGCCTTCGCAGCGGACCAAGCGCGGCTTCCGGCAAATGCAGCATCATTGCGAATTCATTCACACCACAGCGTTCTGCAAGAATTTCCGTGTGACCCGGATAATGGTGGCCCGCCAGATGCAGGGCTTCTTTGTTGAGCGGTGCTGTGACAATGGCGTCCACATGCCCCGAAAGCGCCAGCTCTGCCGCCAGCTTCAGACAGCGAAAGGCAGCATCCCCTCCCGCTGCCCCGATCACCCCGGGAACGACTGCCACCGTCTCCGCACGCGTGGGATCACAGCAGGCGATTCGGCCCGCCGCTGCAATCGCCTCCACGCGGTGACGGAACTCAATCGCTGACACTTCGCCGCACTCCAGCAGCTCCGGAAGCAGCGGAATGTTATGCAGCTGTGCCGCACGGTTCAGAATGGCAGGGTTTCCAATGAGGAGCGGCAAACACCCGATCACGCCTGAGCCAGGCTGAACAGCCATCGTGAGCAGTTCAGGGCCGACCCCGGCCGGATCCCCCATCGTCAACGCCAGCAGCGGCAAACCCGAAAGGCCGGTGCCGGATCGCCCGTCAGTACCGTTCACGGAACCCATCAGTGTTCATCCAGTACCAGCTGTTCAGCCGGAAATACGGGGCCTTCCACACACGTGCGACGATAGTCCCAGCTGCCGTCGTCGGTCCGCACCTTCGTCACACAGCTGAAACAGGCCCCAAAGCCACAGGCCATGGGCGTCTCCAGTGAAAGCCATGCACGGACACCCGCACTGCTGCAGATCGCAGCCGCCGCATGCATCATCGGTTCAGGTCCGCAAATGTAAACATGCACATCCTCCAGACCCCGACCGCCCTCGCAGGCACGCTCAAGCTCCTGCTGAAGCAACGCCGTCACATAGCCGTGGTGGCCGGCCGTTCCGTCGTCTGTGGCAATCTGCAGCTTCAGACCCGGGAGCTGAAAGTCGTCCAGCCCCGCCAGCCACGCCTGCGAACGCACACCGTAACACAAAGTCACCCGAGCCGGTGCTGCAGAGACCTTCCGCGAAGGCTGGCCGTACCGAGCCAGTCCCAGCGCCTCGCGGGCCACACCAAGAAACGGCGTCTGCCCGATGCCGCCAGCCACACAAATCAGATGGCGACACGCAGGCACCGGAAACCCGTTCCCCAGCGGTCCCCAGATCGCCACACGATCACCTGACTGCCACGTCGGCATAATCGAAGTCAGTCGCCCGACCCTGACAAACCCGAATTCGACGCCAGCCGGAGCCCCCGAAAGATCGTGGTAAACGTCATACAGTGCGAACGGACGCCCCAATAGCGGGTCACTCCCGGACTCCGGGCGAATCATGAAGAACTGACCCGGAACAATCGCCGCCGCCAGTTCCGGGCAGAGCACCCGTACGGACCAGGTGTCCCGCGCCAGCATCCGTACTTCGTCCACTACGGTGAAATACTGGGCGGCGTGAGGGCACATGCCGACCTGACTGTCTGACACACTTTCCATGAGGTTGGTCTTCCGGGGAAATTCGCGAGAGAAACTCAACGGCAGGAATCATATCAAAAATATGCTGGCAAATCACGCGCAGATGCCTGCATCGGCCACTGGTTGTTTTCATCGCCGCACTTGTCAGAATTGAGAAGGTGGTCACTGACACCGCACAAAAGACAGGCTGATGCACTGCAGCCTGATGATGCAGAGAGATCCATCGTCCCGGTCGGGTTCGAGAGCAGTTTTCTCAACCGGTGAACAGGCAGGAAAACAGCGAAATGGCACACGAAAATTCCTTCGATACCACAACCGGCAGCCCCGACAACCGCGAACCACATCCACTCGCCGCCGATCACGGACAACTCCCCCCCTGGCTGCTCGGTGACGTCCCCGAACCACTCCCCATGACACTGCCCAACGTTCTCCGTACCATCGGGCCCGGTGCCATTCTGCTGGCAGGATCCATCGGTGGTGGTGAATGGATCGTGGGACCGCTGATGACCGTTCGCTACGGTCCCTCAATTCTCTGGATCGCCACGCTCGGCATCTTGCTGCAGATGATCTTCAATCTCGAAGCCATTCGCTACACCCTCTGCACCGGCGAACCTGTACTCACCGGCATCATGCGGCTGCATCCCGGCTCGCGTTTCTGGGCTCTCTTCTACATCCTCGTCGGCGCCGCTCAACTGGCCACTCCCGCGATGGCCCTCAGCTGCGCAAACGTACTCTTCACGGCCTGGCGCCACAAACTCCCCGACCCCGGCGGCAGTGACCGGAACGAACTGTTTGGAATCGCCCTTGGTGTGCTGCTGCTCAGCGTCGTCCTGCTCCAGTCCGGGCGGTCCATCGAACGCATCCTCGAACGACTCTCATGGGCCATGGTCTGTGTCATCTTTGCCTTTCTCGTCGTGGCAAACTGCCTGTTCGTGCCCTGGGAAATCTGGACTCGAACCGCACTCGGATTCGTCTCCCCAGGTGCCCTCCCGCAGAACGCCGACTGGGTGCTGCTCGGCGTCTTCGCAGCCACCGCCGGTTCCGGAGGACTGGGCAACCTCGCCATCTCCAACTGGACACGCGACAAGGGCCTTGGCATGGGCAGATGGTCCGGTTCCATCGGCAGTATGCTCCGCGGAGACGGCCATTCCGTCGCCGCTGTCGGAACACTGCTGCGTCCCACGGCAGCCAATCTTTCCAGATGGCAGACGTGGTGGCGGTATTCGCTCCTTGATCAGACCGTCCTCTGGGCCGGTGGCTGCCTGCTGGGAATGTTCCTCAACGTCAACCTCGCACAGGCCATTATCACGCCGGGCAACATTCCTGCGGACAACGCAGCCGGCGCCTTTCAGGCCCAGTACATGGCCGAAAAACTCTGGTCCGGCTTCTGGGGACTCGCTCTGCTCAATGGATTCTGGATCCTGCTCTCCACGCAACTGGGCAACACCGACGTCCTCACCCGCGTCTGCACCGATGCCCTCTGGGCCGGCTGGCCACGGCTGCGAAGATTCGGCGCCGGAAAAATCTACTTCACACTGCTCATGCTGTTCACTCTGTGGGGCATCGGAGCACTCTGGCTGGGCGACAGTGCCCTCAGCCTCTTCAAAGTCCTCGGACTCCTCGCCAGCCCCATCCTCGCCATCGGCGCCGTGCAGATCCTCCGCGTCAATCTGCGATTCCTCCCCCCTGCAGTCCGACCTCCACTCTGGCGCTGCCTGTGCCTCGCAACCTGCGCCGTGATCTACGCCGCCCTCGCAGCACTCTCCCTCTGGCAATCACTCGCGCCCCTCGGACTCGGACGCCCCTGATTCACCGACACTGCTTCTGTTCTGCAGCGAAGAAGCTGACTGGACAGCGCCATGCTGGGTCAGCTGCTCCAGCTTCAATCGACGCAGTGGCTGTGACCTTATCCTTGAAATCCGTGTCATCCGTGTCATCCGTGGTCAAAAACACGGTTGCATTTTGACCACAAAAACCGCTGAATCGCAGAGGTGACAAAGAGGGTGATCAATCCCGGAAGGAATCAATGTTTTCGAAGTGCTGCACCATCCGGGACGGACTCACGGAACTCCGAACCTGGCGCTGTCCAGCTGATGTGCCTGCCGCTCTCGCTGCAACCGGCCTGCATGGCCCGAGAATCTGCGACGCGGGACAACGGCCTGCACTTTGCGCGGAATCGCACTTCGCTGAGTCGCAGCAAGCGACGAACTGGCCTGCCTGACTGCCAATCGGCAATCCGCTTCATGCGTCAATCTCCGTCAACATCCTCAGCTTCAGTGCAGCCGGCAAGGCTGCTGCGTCGCCGCGATCTGCAGCAGTCGCCACCCACGATCCCGGACCCGGCAGCGAATCGGAGGTGGTCCGCAGACGATCAGGATCATCAGCAGGCGACACGGCAGGTTCCCGTCCGGAATCAAGTGTGACGTGCTCAAAGTCGCGAAGCACCTGTGCCCTGCGTGCCGGAGGGAGACGGACTGCAGGAGTCCGTCGTACGAACAGGGCGTGCGGGGTACGACAGGCGTATCAGCTTTGCAGGTAAGAATGCAGGAGTGTCCGGGCGAGCGTCCACTGGCGACGGACCATGGCGACTGAAAGCTGCAGAAGCTCAGCCACTTCTTCATGACTGAGTCCCGCAAAAAATCGCAACTGCACAATCTCGGCGAGCTGGGGGTGTTCCGTGGACAGTCGTTCAAGGGCCGGTGCGAGCGACATCAGTTCTTCGAGTGTTGTTTCTGCGGCGATCTGCTGGAGATCTTTGTCTGCTCGGCTGAGATGCCCCCCATGCCGTTCTGTACGCAGACGTCGACTTCTGTCGATGAGAATCTGCCACATCACGGCGGCCACAGTACTGCAGAGGTGCCTGCGATCCTTCCAGACTCCTGCCGCGTCGGACTTCTGCAGTTTGAGCCATGCTTCATGCACAAGAGCCGTTGGTTCGAGCGTCAGTCCGGGCAGCTGCCGCCGCAGATGACAGCGGGCGATCCGCCGAAGTTCGCTGTAAGCCGCTGCAATGGACAATTCCGCGGGAGCTGGTGCAGATTGAGCGATTCCGCAGTTCGACAGAGGGAGCGTTTCCATGGCAAAGCTTTCAGATCGATTGTTGGCTTGACGTCTATGTCAGGCAATCACACCCGCATGTTGAAAACCAGCAGGTCAGCGTATCTGCCGGAGCATGGTGAATCAGGGATTTTGAGGCGCACTGGAAGCGGCCAGCTGACTGAATCCGTCTCGAACAAGTTTTCGTGCGGAGGTGATATCGGGGAAACTGTCAGGAAGTCGACTGACGAGCGCTTCCGCGGAGTGCAGTTCCTGCCGCGCCTGATCGGGGCGTGAGGATTCAGTGAGAACGCGAGCCAGTCTGGTGTGGCATTTGACAAGGAAAAAGCAGGCCGCCGGATCATGAGCGTCTGCGGATTGTGATGCGAGGCTTTGTCGGAGTCGTTGTTCGGCCTGATCCCAGCACTTCAGGGAGATTTGAATGTCCGCAAGAGAAGACAGCAGTTTACTCTGCAGCCGTCGATGCTGAGTGACTCCAGGCTGCTTCTGCATGCATTGCTGCAGGGCATTCAGCCCGTCTTCAAGAATTTCACGGGCTGCATCCGCATCCTGCTGCTGGAGCAGTGCATCCCCATAAACGTCACACGCAGCGGCCATCAGCCACGCATAGGCTCCGTTATTCGGGTCCGTCAGCGTCATTTTTTTTCGCAGTTCGCAGAGTCGCGCGTGCAGTGGGAGCACTGCGGATCCATCCGCAAGAATCTTCATGGTGGTGGCGTAGTTCTGCAGTGTGATTGCCAGTTCATTCTGGATTTCGAGCTGGTCGGGTGTGGCTTCTGCCAGTCGCTCGCGGATCTTCAGTGATTCTTCGAAGTAACCTTTTGCCTCGGCATGCTTTTTCTGACGAATGAAGCCCATGGCCAGACTGTTCAGGACATCGGCGTGGCTGCGTCTGAGCTCAAGGTCGAGCGGAAATCGATGAATGAGTGATTCGAAGGTCTGAGCGGCCAGCCGCAGTTCGGCACTCGACTCGTCGAGCCGTTTCAAATCCTGCAGGAGCAGTCCGACCTGGTGGTGCTGCGTTGCCAGGCGTTGCCGCAGTTCGAGCGATGTTCGCATTTCGGTGAGAGCGATTTCTTCGGCGGCCCTCGCCTGATCAGCATTTCGGTCACGCGCCTCGCTGGACTGCTGTCTTATCATGAGCGCCCACGTGCCGAAGGCCAGTACTGCAGTCAGTGCGGACAGCACGACTGCAGCGCTGGCAAGCAGCGAGCGACGGCGGTACCAGAGTTTTCGCAGTCGGTAGAAGACGCCAGGCGGATGTGCGGAGACTGGCTGACGTTCAAGATGCCGTTCGATGTCCCCAGCCAGTTCCGCTGCCGAGGCATACCGGGCAGCAGGCGTCTTTTCGAGCGTCCGCAATGTGATCCAGTCGAGATCGCCGGTTAGTCCGGCAACGAGGGCGTGCAGCGAAAGACCGCGTGCCTCGGCCACCTCGGGGGATGCCATCGCGGCCGCTGCAGCACTGGGCCGCGGCGGATCTGTCTGCCGCACTGTGCTGAAGAAATCCGGCAACGCGGCCGGCTCACGCGACAGGCAGCGAAATGGTGTCTGTCCCGTGAGCAGCTCAAACAGAATCACCCCCAGCGAATACACATCAGCCCGCGCATCAATGCTGGCAACGCTCGCCGTCATCTGCTCGGGAGACATGTATTCCGGAGTTCCGAGATACCAGCCGTATTCGGTGAGCCGGGGTGCGGCTGAAGTCTGACCGTCAGTCAGTCGGGCCAGACCAAAGTCGATGATGCGGGGTGTGGCCTGTCCAGTGGTTTCTTCAACCAGCAGATTTCCAGGTTTCAGGTCGCGATGAATCACTCCCTGCTGATGGGCATAGTGCACTGCGTGGCAGATGGTGATGAACAGTTTCAGACGCGATTCGAGGGACAGCTGGTGACTGTCGCAGTATTCGCAGAGCGGTTTGCCGTCGACAAATTCCATGACGAAAAACGGCAGGCTGTGCTGAGTGATTCCGCCGTCGAGAACGGTGGCAATGTGCGGATGATGCAGCCGGGTGAGCACCTGCAGTTCAGCTCTGAAACGCGGCAGCGACCGGGACGCATCGACCCCGGGATTGAGCAGTTTCACGGCCACATGCCGATTCTCCGCCATGATCTGTTCGGCCAGCCACACCTGACCCATACCGCCGCTTCCGAGCAGATGCAGCAGCCGGTAGCGCCCATCGATCCGGGTTCCGGCCAGCTGGGGACCAGCCAGAATCAGGCTGCAAACCTGTTCGCGATGGAGTAAGGGACTTTCAAGGAACTGGCCGGCCCGGGAGTAGTGTTCGAGGAGGTGTTCGACCTCTCGCTGCAATTCGGCATTCCCATGGCAGGCGACGTTAACGAACTCTGCGCGTGCCGAGCCGTCGGGGACTTCTACTGCATCCAGAAAAATTTCGTGGCTGGTGTGGTTCCGCGAGCCAGCCTCGCTTGATTCGTTCATCGTTCCACTGCAGGCAATGTGATGAGAGGAGGTCTTACAACGGAGTGAGGTGGTTTGCAGAGTACCCGGGCGCTGCAGGCAGGACTGCAACGCTTTCAAGGGCAGAATCGGCGGAATCCCGCCCCCTTTCTCCTCGAATATCTCCGGGAATTCACGTAGAAGCAAGCGGGAACCTGAGAATTTCGACCCGACAATTCACATTCCGTATAACTGGCACAATCACTCCCTGGGGTGATTAAAGTCTGCCGTGCCCGCCATTCAGGGGGCTTTTCCGGGCGACGAAACTCTGTTCAGGAGGGGAGAACATGGGAGCCGCAGGCAGACAACAGCGAAAGAATCTCGCACCATCCGGGTGACAGTCAGCCAAGTGTGGCCTAAACTTCAAATCCATCCCCCATTTTTGCTCCTACCGCCTGCCAGCTGACATTCTGCATGAACATCCGGCGTCCCGACATCCGCGAGCTGCTCAGCCAGCGAATTCTGATCATCGACGGTTCCATGGGTGCGCTGATCATGTCAGCGCAGCCGGACGAGGCATTCTATCGCGGGGAACGCCTGAAAGACCACCCGATTGACGTCAAGAATGCCACCGACCTGCTGGTGCTCACACAGCCCCGAATGATCACAGGCATCCACGAACAGTACCTGGAAGCCGGGGCTGACATCATCGAGACGGACACCTTCAACGCCAACATCGTGTCGCTTGAAGAATTCCACCTCGCTCATCTGACGTATGAAATCAACAAAACGGGTGCCGAACTGGCGCGGGCGGCGGCTGATCGGTTTACCTTTCGGGACCCGCTGCGTCCACGTTACGTGGCCGGCAGCATCGGGCCCACGAAGGTTCAGCTTTCGATGAATGCTGATCGCCCGGGGACACGCCCGTTCACCTTCGACCAGATGGTGGCTTCATACGCCGAACAGATTCGCGGTCTGATGGACGGTGGCTGCGATCTGCTCCTGCCCGAAACCAGTTTCGACACGCTCAACATGAAAGCGTGTCTGTTTGCCATCCAGCAGGTCTTCGAGCAGCTGGGCCGTGAAATCCCGGTGATGATTTCAGGAACTGTCTTCACGGGCGGAGTGACCCTGCTGGGGCAGTCTGTAGAAGCGTTTCATACCTCAATCGAACATTTTCCGGCATTGAGCGTCGGCTTCAACTGTGCGCTCGGCCCGAAGCAGATTCGCCCCTACCTTGAAACGCTCTCAGCGATGTGCCCGACCCACATCTGCTGCTACCCCAACGCCGGTATGCCGGACGGTATGGGTGGCTTTGACAGCACGGCGGGCGAGTTCGCTGCGGTGCTCCACAACTGTGCCAAAGCCGGACTGCTCAATATCGTCGGCGGCTGCTGCGGCACGACGCCGGAGTACATTCGTCAGGTGGCCGAAGCCGTGCGCGACCTCCCCCCGCGAAAGCTCCCGCCACGCCCCGCGCTGTCAACCTATTCCGGCTTCGACTACGTGGCGCTGCGACCGGAATCGCGGTTTATGAACGTGGGCGAGCGAACCAACGTCACGGGTTCGCGCAAGTTCGCGAGGCTGATTCGCGAAGAAAAGTATGATGAAGCAATCAGCATCGCCCGGGAGCAGGTGGAGGGCGGCGCCAATGTGATCGACGTCAACATGGACGAAGGCCTGCTCGATGGCCCGAAGTGCATGGAACGTTTCCTCTGGCTGCTCCATGACGAAAACATCAAGGTCCCCGTAATGATCGACAGCTCTGACTGGGCTGTCATCGAGGCCGGCCTGAAATGCTGCCAGGGTAAAGGCATCGTCAACAGCATCTCGCTCAAGGAAGGCGAAGAAAAATTCCTGCATCAGGCGCGGCTGATTCGGCGTTACGGAGCGGCCGTGATCGTGATGGCCTTCGACGAAACCGGTCAGGCCGTCACCTGTGAAGAAAAGGTCCGCATCTGCCGCCGCGCCTTCAGACTGCTCACGGAACAGGCCGGCTTTCCCCCGGAAGACATCATCTTCGATGCCAATATCCTGACCGTGGGCACAGGCATGGAAGAGCATGCGAATTATGCAGTGGAATTCATTGAGGCGGTGCGGCAGATCAAGCAGCTCTGCCCCGGTGCCCGCACGTCCGGCGGCGTGAGCAACGTGTCCTTTGCGTTTCGCGGCAACGAGGTTGTCCGTGAGGCGATGAACGCAGCGTTCCTGTACCACGCCATCCAGGCCGGGCTGGACATGGGCATCGTCAATCCGGCTCAGCTGGAGGTTTACGAAGAAATCGACCGCGATCTGCTCCAGTACATCGAAGATGTACTGCTCAATCGCCGACCGGATGCCACAGAACGGCTCATCGAATACGCCGAAACCGTGAAAAACCGTGCTGACGGCGGTCGCCGCCGCACGGACGAATGGCGGAGTGGCAGCGTGGAGGACCGCCTGAAGCACGCTCTCCTCAGAGGACTCACAGACTTCATCGATCAGGACACCGAAGAGGCCCGGCTCAAATACGGCCGTCCCCTGGATATCATCCAGGGCCCGCTGATGGACGGTATGAACGTCATCGGAGAACTCTTTGGCGCGGGCAAGATGTTTCTGCCTCAGGTCGTCAAATCAGCTCGCGTGATGAAGAAATCCGTCGCGTGGCTGGAACCATTCATGGAAGCCGAGAAAGCCGCAAAATCGCTCGGCCAAACTCACTCTTTCTCCCCAGCCGGCCTGTTCACCGGCACTCGCGAAGAAGCCGTCAAACTTGCAGCGTCCGGACAGGCGTCCGGGCAAACGGCTGCAGACAGCCATCGCGGCACATTTCTGATCGCGACGGTCAAGGGCGACGTGCACGATATCGGCAAAAACATCGTTGCCGTGGTGCTCCGCTGCAATAACTTTCGCGTGATCGACCTCGGCGTTATGGTGCCCTGCGAAAAAATTCTGGACGAAGCCCGAAAACATAACGCGGACATCATCGGGCTCAGCGGACTGATTACCCCATCCCTCGAAGAAATGATCACAGTGGCCCGTTCCATGCAGGAACAGGGCTTCACCACCCCCCTGCTCATCGGCGGCGCCACAACCAGTGCCCGACATACAGCCGTAAAGATCGCCCCGGTATACTCGCAGCCCGTGGTGCATGTGGGTGATGCATCACTCTCCGTCGGCGTCGTTGAAGCACTGCTCGACCCGGACCGCCGTCCTGCTTTCTCAGCAGCCAACGTCGCCGCTCAGGTTCGCGACCGCGCCGCCTTTGATCTGCGTCAGCAGCAGACACTCGTGCCATGGGAACAGGCGTTTGCGCGTCGCTTCAGTATCGACTGGAAAAACTACAGCCCCCCCCGTCCCGGCTTCACCGGACTGCGCGTGGTTGAAGACATGCCACTCCGGCAGCTCGTGCCCTTTATCGACTGGTCGCCGTTCTTCAGCTCGTGGCAGCTCATCGGCAAATTCCCCAAAATCCTCAACGACCCCGTCGTCGGCGAAGAAGCCCGAAAACTCTACGATGATGCCCAGCAGGAACTCCACGGACTGCTCTCCTCACAGCGCCTCCGGGCTCGCGCCGTCTATGGATTCTGGCCTGCCAATTCCGATGGCGACGATATCGTCCTCTGGACCGACGAAAAACGCTCCGCAGAACTCATCCGGTTCCCCATGCTCCGACAGCAGTGGGAACGAGTGGGTCAGCGGGACTTCCGTTCGCTCGCAGACTACGTCGCTCCTGCGGATTCCGGCGTCGCCGATTATCTCGGCGCATTTGCGCTGACCGCCGGCCACGGCTGCGATGAAATCGCAGGCGAACTGGAGGCAGAAGGTGACGATTACCGAGCCATCATGGTCAAGGCACTCGCTGACCGTTTCGCCGAAGCATTCGCCGAACGACTGCATCTGCAGGCTCGCTGTGACTGGGGCTACGGCAACACCGAGAATTTCACCAATGAACAGCTCATTGATGAAGAGTACCAGGGAATTCGCCCAGCCTTCGGCTACGGATCCTGCCCCGACCACGTGCCCAAAGGCACCCTCTGGAAACTGCTCGAAGCAGATCAGAATGCAGGAATGACGCTGACCTCCAGCTTCGCCATGTGGCCCGCCGCTTCAGTCAGCGGGCTGTACTTCAGCCTGCCGCAGTCACGGTACTTCAGCGTGGATCGCATCACAAAGGATCAGCTGGAACGCTATGCTGCACGAATGGGGCAAAGCGTTGCAGAAACCGAACGCTGGCTGGCGCCCAATCTGGGCTACACACCATAGCTGCCAGGCGCCGTGCGGCGCCTGCTCAATGCCACCTGGTTTTAGCGGAACGGCGCGAGCCGTCCGGTGATGGATGCTGAAATTCCCTGTCGTTACCGGACGGCTCGCGCCGTACCGCTTCTATTTGCCGCAGAAAGTAGGCGGCATTGGGCTCGCGCCGTACCGCTTCTATTTGCAGCCGAAACCAGGTGGCATTGGGCGCCCGCTGCAGGTTGCAACGCCTGCAACAGGACTCGCCACCCGCCTGGCCGCCTCCCGGGAACGTGCAGAGTTGAGCGCAGATTCGTCCCGCTCCCGTCACCGGCCGGTCACAGACGCTCTGGTTTCTGGCATTCACTGCCCCGCAACGGTAATATCTTCCTGTACTCTCTGCCTGTCCCTCCTCACCGCTATCCGGCTGAACTCCCATGGCTTGCCCCTCCTTCCGCTGGCTCCTGCCGTCCGTGTTTCTGCTGCCGCTCCTCGCTCCCCCGGCCACCGCGTCCAACCCGCCCGGTGCCGACAGCAACTGGCATCAGTGGCGCGGCCCGACATCCACAGGGCAGGCGGCACCGACAACTCAACCACCGCTGCACTGGAGCGAAACGCAGAACATAGCCTGGAAGCTGGACCTTCCCGGCGAAGGCAGCTCAACTCCGATCATCTGGGATGACCAGGTTTTCGTGCTCTCCGCAGTCGCCACAGACCGTCCCGCCCAGACGCCCATCGCCCCGCACCCTGACGCAAAGACTCTGCCCCCCAACGTTTATCACCGCTTTGTCGTCACCGCTGTCGATCGCAGCAATGGTCAGATTCGCTGGCAGAAGACAGCCGCCGAAGAAGTGCCTCATGAGGGCAAACACAGCACACACACCTATGCGGCCGCCTCGCCGGTGACCGACGGTCAGAGGCTGTACGCTTCCTTTGGTTCCCGCGGAATCTACTGCTATACACTCGACGGCACTCTGCTCTGGTCAAAGGACCTCGGTGACATGCGGACGCGTTTCGCGTGGGGCGAAGCCGTCACTCCGGCACTCGCCGGCGATCTGCTCATCGTCAACTGGGATCAGGAAGAAAACTCATTCATCACGGCCCTGCGTGCAGAAACCGGAGAAGAAGTCTGGCGAAAAGAACGACCGGGCGAAAAGACATCCTGGAACACGCCGCTGATCACTGAATTCAACGGTCTCACGGTCGCTGTCGTAAACGGCTCCGGTAAAGCCCGGGCTTACGACGTGAACAACGGCAGTGTGCTCTGGGAGTGCGGCGGGCAGACGACAAACGCAATTCCTTCCCCGCTGCGATTCGAAGACGTCGCAATCTGCGTGAGCGGTTATCGGGGGGCTGCTTCGTTCGCTATTCCACTGGATTCCAGCGGCGATGTCACGGGATCTGAAAAGATCCGCTGGAGCCATTCCGAAGGCACGCCCTATGTGCCGTCGCCGTCTTCCAGTGGCAACCGCCTGTACTTCACGGGCGGTCTTGGCGACATTCTCACGGTGCTGGACATGTCCACCGGCAAACCCATTCGTGATCGCATTCGGCTGAGTCGCGTTGGCAACTGCTACGCTTCGCCGCTGATCGCTCATGGCCGGGTTTACATCGTCGGTCGCGAGGGCGGTGCGGTCGTGCTGCAGGATGCCGCTCCCTTCGAAACGCTCGCCAGCAATCAACTCACAGGCAACTTCGACGCATCACCCGTCGCTGTGGGCAACCAACTGTTTCTGCGAAGCTGGAATCGACTGTACTGCATCGCTGAATAACGTCAGCGGTTGATGCCCACATAGAAGCTGAACACCTGCTCGCGGTCACCAGGTTCAGAAGTAATCGGGAAGGCGAAGTCAAAGGCGAGCGGCACCGGGCCCATCATCGGGATGGCGATCCGTGCCCCAAAGCCGGCCGTCGCCCGGAATTCGCTCAGCTGCACTTCGTCGTCCACCGTACCAAAGTCCGAAAACACCACCATGCTGATCATGTCATCAGCCGTGAGTGGCAGGCGGTACTCCACGGTGCCCAGTGCCTGAAAGATACCGCCCAGCGAAAACCCGTTGGGATCACGAGGCGTCACACCGCGGAAGCGAAAGCCGCGAAAGGACGAATAACCGCCAGCATAGTAGCGTTCGAAGACCGGCGTATCGTCACCGGCCCAGCCGAGTGCTCCGGCCAGCGTCAGCACCTGACGACCGCTCCCGTCCGGCCGGCTGTGCAGCGTGAAGTACTGGCGAAACTCCGAATCAACCTTCGGATACGTGAAATCATTGAACGCCTGTTCGTAACCCACATCGAAGAAGTGGCCTTCACCCGGCAGCATCGGATTGTCCCGGGTGTCGTGCGTCAGCGAAATGCGGCCGGTGGAGAGGAAGCTGTGTCCAACGAGGGGCTGCACGATCGCAGGAACCGGTTGCCGCACCTGGCGCATTTCGACATCTTCCAGACGCAGCGCGAAAGCGGTGGACCATTCCGGGTTGAGCTGCCGCCCGACGGCGATACGACCACCAAGACGGTCTTCTGTCCAGTCCTGGTAGTAGCGGTTGAAATAGAATCCGCTCACCGAGAGGCTGTAATCGGAATACAGAAAGTACGGATCAGTCCACGTCACTGCGTAGCGACTCACTTCGTTGCCAGGGGCTGCTTCCAGACGAAATCGCTGCCCGCCGCCGCGCCAGGCACGGCCTTCCAGCACGTCAGCCCACGAAGTCGGTGGCCGCAGAATATCAAAGTTGCTTTCGTCCCAGACGAAGTTACCCACCACGCCCGCGTTACTGTTGACCCCGGCTCCGAACATGAGTCGTCCCGTCTGCCCTTCACTGGCATTGACGTTCAGATCCACCCAGCCTGGCGGAATGTCCCGGAACTGGTTGCGGTAGGGGCTCTCATTGATGAGCTGGTCTTCGCGGGTCGGGGCCGCAATGTCGCCGGGACCGGGATTCTGACCGCGAATCACAAAGTGATCATCAGCAGCAGGCTCGGCTGCAGCCATCAACAGGGGCGATTCGTCCGCAGCGGCGAAAAGGTCTGCGGGATTGAGTGTTCGCGGGGCAGGCCGGAAGAAGTGAGACGCGGGCTGAGAGTCGGCGGCAAAGCCCGGCTCAGGCGCTGATTCTGAACTGCTCAGAGCAAACCAGTCACTGCCATCGTTATCTGCAAATCGTGCCGCGACCGTGGATGAAATGGCCTGTCCGACAGCAGATGCCTTTGACGACCGCAGAGACGATTGCCTGACAGGAGCAGCCGCTGGTGTTGCAGCAGGTGCAGGCCGCGGAGATTCTGTTTGAGTGGCGGCAGCTGGCTGATTCGCTGCAGGACGAGCCGCGGAGGGTGTTGATTCGGCAGCTGCTGAAGGGGCGTTCGTGAAGATTCCGCCGAAGAGATCGTCATAGTTACCGATTTCACTGACTCGCACAGCCCGCTGCGATTCCTCGTCCACGGCCTGCACAAAACGAGCTGTCCAGTCGGCTTCTCCGCTGCCAGGGCCCTGACCGCGGACGATACCCGAGAGCGATGCGATGGTCGTTTGTTCCGGATCAACAGGTGTTGTTTCAAACTCGATATTCGGAGCAAACAGGCCACTGCCCCTGAGTCTTGACTGGCCACGCTTGATCCGCCGAGGATCAGCAAGATCACCGGGCTGTACCTGAATCCGGTCCAGCACCACGGTGTGCTTGGTGTGCGGATAGTCACCATCGAAGTGAACGTTGATTTCACGGATATATCGCGGCCGGTCTTCATCAATCTCAAAGACCAGATCAACAATTCCCTCCTGCTCCGTGAATCGCGGCACAGGATTGACTGAGGCGAAGAAATGTCCAAGTTCGCCGTAGTAGCCCAGCATCCGCTGGACGTCCTTATTCAGCGGCAGTGAACTGAATTTGTCGCCCGGCTGCAGCCTGGAATCCTCACTCAGCCGCGCAGTCGGAATGACACTGTTGCCCTCGTACAGAATGCTCCGCACCTGATAGCGCCGGCCTTCGGTGATGCTGTAAAGCAGCTCCACATCGGAACGGTCGTCGGAGAAACGCGGCTCAGCTGCAATCTCGACGTCAAAATATCCCACGCTGCGGTAATACGCCTTCAATGACTCCACATCAGACGGAATGGTTTCCGGGTTGTAGTGGCCGCCCCAGAAAAGAAAGGCTTCCTTCGAAATGAGGTTTTTTCGCAGCATGGCATCCGACCAGAACTGATTGCCCTGGAAGTTGCGTTCCTTCACCTGAACCTTCGGACCCTCGTCGATGTCAAAGACCACCTCCCGGTCGCCCGGCTTTGCACCTTTGCTCAGCGTGACCTTGACGAAATAGTAGCCCTTGTCACGGTACTCCTGTTCAATCCGGCGGACAGCTTCCTGATTAGCGACGTAATCAAACGGACTGCCGGCCTTGAGCCCCGTCCAAGCCTGCAGGTGCTTCAGCTTGATCTTCTTATTGCCATTGAACACCACTCGCTGCACAATCGGACGCTCCTTGACCACAAACACCAGCACCAGCCCGTCCGGTGTCTCGTCGATTCGCTCGCGAACCTCGAAGAACCAGCGAGTGTTGAGCAGGGAGCGTTTGTCTTCGCGAAGCAGTTTCTCAGTCACAGTGCGATGTGGCTGAGACTGAATCTTCTGCAGAATCACCGATTCAGGAATGGTCTCATTTCCCTCGACTCTGACATCCACGATCAATCGACCGCCCTCGGCATCAACTCCCTTGTTGCCGGTTGGCGTGATCGAGCCGTTTTCAACGCTTTGGATGGCTGCGGGTGCAGCAGGCAGCCCCACCGCCAGGCTGGCCAGCAGCAGCCAGCAGGCGCACGCGCACGCTCCATGCGGCTGCCGCTGTCTCATTTCCGGCGATTTCAGCATATCCGGGCTCGGTCAGAGTCGAATCGGGTTGGGTGTAAAATCACCCAAACGAATGGATGACCGCCACAGGATTGCAGATTCTCCCGTTTCACCTCAAGACGAATTTGACGGGAATACAACAACATCCCTTCCAAAAAGCCCGTGAATCTTCGAGAGGCTGCTCGGCGAACGGCAGAACCGGAGTTTCAAAGGGAGAAAACAGCGCAAATCGGCTCATCTTCGCGCCCGGTTGCCTGAGCGGCTGCGTGGAAGCCAGCCTCGGGATGCCGCTGACAAAAGCAACAACACCTACGCGTTACCACACATTCCCGCCCGGTTTTTCCGTGCGAAAACGGCAATTCAGGTGCATGGCACCTTTGCCTTCAGGTGCATGGCACCTCTGGGCAGGATGATTAGTCGCAAAGTGCCTTGGTCGTTAGCTTTGCGACCGGTGACTCCGTTCGTCTACCGACCGTCGCGGCTGGAATACGAACGGCCCACCTCGCGCCGCGACTTGTACATGTGACAACCCAGGCCCGCGGTCGGGTTCGAGCCCCCGGAAGACGGAATCACCCTGTCCGCTGCATTCCGCGAATCACCGCCGTGATCACACCCAGAACCTGCCGGGTGGTGGGGGTGTAACTGCCGGGGGTGAGCGGCGACAGTTGCCCGATGCTCTCGTTGACTGTGCAAATGATCAGCGAGTGACGGTCATCAAGAGCGGCTACGTAAGCACCGTTTTCAAGTGGCAGGTCAGAATCAATCAGCAGGTAGTCGCCGCTGGCGATGTTGAGCACATTGAAGGTGCTGCCTTCGACTTTCAGACAACCAACCGATCGACTTTGAAAGAGTTCGTGGAAACTGACAGTTTCGTCTGAGCTGACAGCAGGCTGAATGGGGCCACTGGCGGCAGCCGTTCCAATGTAGCGGACTGTCGGACGCTGCTGGTTTCCGTCTGCCAGCTGGATGGAACGTGACATGTTCTGGCCGCGTGTGATGAGTCCTTTGCGTTCGAGTGCCCGCAGATGGCACATGACCCCGTTCGGGGATCGAATGTCAAAGTGCAGGCCAATTTCGCGCACCGTCGGCCCCAAACCCTGATTGAGGATTCTGTCCTGCAGATAATCGTAGATTTCCCGCTGTCTGCGAGTCAGGCTGAGCCGACGAGAGTCCCCGTCGTTTCGCTGACCGCCAGAACCCTGGGGTCTGAGCTTTGCCACAGTCTTGTAGTCCTTTATCCCTGTCCTGTCCGTTTTGAGCAGATTCTCCAGTTAACCCTTACGACGCAGGTCCATGCAGATGAATCTGCAGCGATCGAGCTGGCCGTGCCTGTGGCCATGAATGAAGGTGCCGCAATAGTGCAGAACCGGAGCTCTCTGCAAAAACTAACGGGTTTTGCCCTCCAGACTAACACTCGATTTTCGAAAGAAAACGGCAATTCTTTGAAGTTTTCGAGCATGCCTCGAAATGGCAACAAAAGCGGGAAAAGTATCTTTCAGGCGCTTCCGGATTTGCACGCAGGCGTTGATTTTTTCGATGCCAGATGTGTGCGACGAAGTTAGGTGTGCGGATGTTGCACAGGACCAGCATCCGATCTTATTCCACCCGTCGTCGCAGTAATCTTGCCAGTGGCACTCCCGACAACTCCACCCGCACCTCCTCCACCCATTCCCGTGCTGTCCGTCTCAATTCCGGCCGCAGGTCTGCCAGCCGATGCAGGACCAGCAGCCGCTCAGGAGGTGCCTCGCCGGACTCCCCGTACAGGTACGGCTCCAGCCGAATTCGTCGCTCGCTCACAACAGGCACCAGCAGCTGCAGATCGCTGAGCTGAAACGGGTGACTCACGGGAGCCACATGCACAACAGCACCTTCGGGCACCTGTTCCCAGAACCGGCCATTCAGCGAATCACTCCAGTAGCAGGACTCCAGCCCGAGTGCAGCAGCGCCCCGGTTGCCTCCACAGAGAGCACCATACTGGTTGATGGCAAAAGGCTGGATGGTCCACGGGAGCGGCAGCAGCAACAGTCCGATGACGAAAACAACACGCAGCCGCAGACTGCACCGCCCCAGCCACTCCGCCCAGCCTCGTCCAGCCACCACCGCAATTCCAGGCAGACTGGGAAGAAACAGGCGAACTCCGTCATAGACCGGCACGCCCGGAATCGAAAAAACAACCAGCGGTACTGCGGAAATCAGCAGCAGAAGAAGTTCAGACCGGTGAAGAAGTTCAGACCGTTTAAGGAGTTCAGACCGATCCGGCGAACGGCGTCTGGCGGCCCTGAGAAAAAGACCCACAACGCTTCCAGCAGGCAGCACACACAGCAGCATCAGCCAGGGGTAGTGCCAGGGAACGAGCCGATCCTCGAAACGCGTGCCGAGATACCAGCAGTAAAGCACGCTGCGATTGCTGGTGCTGCTGCTGGTGCGTCCCAGATACCGCAGAACATGGTCCAGCGGATCCTGCCAAAGCCATGGCCAGCCGACAAAAGCGATGAAGATCCCGGCGAGCGTCCAGGCGGCAAGCGGCCTGATTGCCCTCTGACGGTGCAGCAGCAGGCTCCATAAAAACACCGCAGGCGGCAGAAGAATTCCCTGGACTTTGGTGAGCAGCAGCAATCCCCAGCAGGCGCCGGCAACGATTGCCTGTGCGGTGGTGGGCGGTCTGGACTTCGTCCACCACGCCACGAGCGGAATTGTGGCGGCTGTCCACGCGAGATTGGTGCAGGTTTCGAGTGCAGCGAGTCGGGCATGGCCGACGAGCACCGGCATTCCGGTGAGCAGCAGTGCGGTGGTCAAAGCAGTCAGCGTGCCAAACCGACGGCGACAGAATTCTGTCAGCAGGAGTACCGTGAGACCAAAAGCGCAGGCTGAGCCAAGTCGTGCGGCAGCCACGCTATACACTGCCTCCCCGACGCCCGGCACAAGCCATCCCAGCCATTCGTGGGCACAGCCGATGATGTAGCGCCCCAGCGGCGGATGGTCCGGGAGGTGGTCTGGTTCGCGAAAGACAGCAGCAGCGTTTTCCGGAAACCACAGCAGCGGTCCGAATTCGCCGAAAGCCCTCGCCAGACGGACACCCTGTTCGATATTGAAGGATTCATCGAGTGTCAGGCCGGGCCCGTCGGGGAGTGACGAGTTGCTGAGCCCGGGGTTGATGAGCACTGCAGCGACGCAGGTGGCATACAGACCGGAGAGCAGGCTGAGCAGGAATGGCGGACGCATGCGACGTTGCTTTTCAAGCGAGCCTACATATTGGTTTTGGTGTCGCCGCCAGTGCCACCCGCGACTTTCTGAAGAGCCGCATTGAGTTCCCGATCATACCGATGATCGCGGCTGTAAATACGAAAAATCAGGAAGCTGGTGGGGAGGTTTTTGAACAGTTCGTCGTCGTCGAGGACGTGTGACAGACCGCTGGCGGGGTCGTACCAGTAGTTCTGTTTGCCAGTCGGCCGACGGGCGCTGGGACGATGATAGTGCCTGGCAACGTCGATCCGCAGCGGGATGTCGCGGAGCTGTTTCGGTAACGCGTCCCGAACCCGCCGCTCCACAAGATCAGGTTCAGAAAAGATCGTCGTGCTCTCCGCCTGCCCACTGTGAAAATGCATGGAACGTTCGCAGGCCATCCGCCACATTTCCTCGCGGTTGAAAATCGCCCGCCAGTGCAGCCCCAGCTCCCGCAGCGTCGGATCGGTGCTGGAAGCCCACCGCGACACGTCGATCAGGAAGGATGTTTCGGTGAGTCCCTGATAGGCGGTGAGGTGTTCGAGCGGATTGCCGGGGAAGAGCCGCTGCATGGTCTGCGTAAAGTGGTCTTCCAGAGCGATGTCGATGCCGCGAACCGTGCGGTGAAAGTAGATCGTGCGAAACAGATTGGCACGGGTTTCGATGAAGTTGATGAGCGTTGGCAGTCCGCGCGCGTGAATGGTCAGACCGTGCTCCGTGAAAAAGCTGTAGTGAATCAGTCGCGAGATGTCGAAGGCCTTCGTGTTGTAGCCCGACATGTAGGCGTCCCGGAGCACGAAGTCCATGTTGTCGACGGTGTAAATGCCACTGAAGAGCGACCGCAGCTTGCGGAGCCAGTCAGGCTGGCCCTCAACATCATCTGCCTGACCGGTTGGTCGGCGAATGAGCCATGCAACCTGGACCGGATCCAGCTCTTCAAGCGGTTGCAGACGACCGTTGGGATTGCGGCGAATCCGACGAATCAGATCTCCCAGTTCGTGCTGGATAATGTGGCTGCCAATGTCCTCGTGCGTGAGTCCGTACTGTTCCAGATAGTGATCGTCGAAGAAGTGTCCGAAAGGACCATGACCAACATCGTGAAGCAGACCCGCGATGCGGACCAGGCTCTCCACGCAGGCGCGGGAGGGAACGTTGCGACAGACCTCACACAGCGATTCATACCAGGCCTGAACCGTAATCGACCCCAGATGCATCACTCCCAGCACATGCTGGAATCGCATGTGCTCTGCCGAAGGAAACACCCACCATGCCGTCTGCAGCTGGTGAATCTGCCGCAGACGCTGGACCCACGGATGATCAATCAGCTCCTGCTCTGAAACTTCACCCGCAGGCAGACCCTGACGGGAGATGAACGGGATATAGCCGTGAATCGGATCGTGTGACAGACTTTCCGAATTGAAGTCGCGAACCATGGAGCGGACTTTTCTGAGCGAATCGGGGAGCGATGGGAGTGCAGGAATCATAACGGCGGGCTGATCATTCTCCCACTCCAGACCAACGGAATCCTGCGGCTGCTGCCGTTCATTTCTCAAGGAAAATCGGGCTGCTCACCACGCGATGCACCAGCTCCCGACTGCCGGCCCGCGCAGCTCTAAGCTGCGCAGCTTCACCCCGCAGCCACTCCAGTTCACTGAATGCCAGCGTGCGTCCGCAGGCATAAGTGGCCAGGTGCTTCAGCATCCCGAAAATCACCTGCTCCTCACGGTCCTCCGCAAGGTAGCTGCGAAGTGCCACGGAACCCTCAACATGCCGGCCGTCAGGGAGTGTCGAGCCGGCATCGACCGCGTCAGCTCGAAAGCGTCCACCCGCATCGAACTGCTCCAGCGGCAGGCCCCACGGATCGATGCCCGCATGACAACCCGCACAGCCAGGCTGATTGCGGTGGCGTTCCAGCTTTTCACGCAGCGTCAGGCCGGCCTCGTCTTCCTTCAGCTGCGGCACATTCGGCGGCGGATCTTCCGGAGGCTCCGCGATGATTCTTCGTGCCAGCCACGCGCCGCGACGAATCGGATTTGACTCGCGGCCATTCGAAAGGCCGGCAAGAATGGCAGCCTGAGTCAGCACGCCTCCGGCGTCCATACCGGCGACCGGAACGCGCCGAAATTCAAAACCGGTTTCCAGCTGTTGCCCCAGCCCGTAGTAGGCGGCCGTGGTATCGTTGAGCATGCGGAAGTCGGAATTCACAAGGGCCGCAGGGGGCATGTCGTGGCGAATGAGCTCCTGCAGGTAGTGCACAGGTTCTGCACGCAGCTGCCGACGCGTGTCACGGGTCAGCCGGGGAAAACGCCGCGCGTCAACGCTGAGCACATCAAATCGGTCAAGGCTGAACCATTCTGCCGCCAGCACAGAAACGCCTCGGCTGAATCGGCGATCGACAATCAGCCGCTCCGTCTGCTCCCGCAGCTGTTCACGCAGCCGCCCCGCCGCAGCCAGATCCAGCAACGTCCGGTCGGGAGGCGAATCCCAGAGGAAATAGGCCAGTTTGGAAGCCAGCTCCCAGTCATTCAAAGGCTCCGGCCCCGGCCCCGTACTGTCCTCGATGAGAAACAGGAATTGGGGTGACGCGAGAATGACAGCGAACGCTTCCCGGAGCGCCTCCAGCGATGACAGGCCACTGCTGCGGGATGAACGCCAGACAGCGACCGCCTGATCAACTTCGAAATCACGCGCAGGTCGTCGGAAGGCGCGGGAAGAGAATTCCTCGAGTACTTCCCGGGCATAGCGTGCAGACGCGCTCTCAGGCTGCAGCGCCGCTTCAGCTGATTCGCTGAACGCCTCAGCCCGCAGCGGTGAATCCGGAAGCAGGCGCCGATGAGTTTCCGGCGGCCAGGTGCTGTACAGCGGGCCCTCGAAAGTGATGGACTGAATGAGCAGTCGTGGGAGGTCACGGCCATCGGTGTACTCACTCCGAACACCAATTTCGCGAACCCCGGCGAGATAATTCACGTTGTCCTTTTCCACTTCCGGAGCGGGATAGTCGTTGATGGCCCCGTGAAAGGTGTAGTCGGCGAAGTCTGTGGATGTCACCTGCCGCGGCTCTTCAACCGGTGCCAGCGTGCTGCCGCAGTCCCGACGCAGTCCCAGATGCACTCCCAGCCACGCGCTGCGCCCCTCAAACGCCGCATACTCGCGCGCCTCAGGGCTGTCTTCGGGGAGTGCAGTGAGGAGCAGGCGACGAACGGCAGCGGCAGGGGCGCCGGACAACTGCGGTGTCCATGATCCGCCAGGCAGCCGCGTCCGGAGGAACCCAAAGATCTGCTCGTCAGCCGCCAAAGCAGGACCTGGTTGATCGGCCGCCGTCCAGCCTTTCTCGAGTCGTCCTTCGCAGTGGCGGTTGTCCGGCAGGAGCAGTTGCAGTGGTTCGTTGCCCTCAGACGGACCACGCACGACATCCAGCTGAAAGACACCAGCCGCCAGATTGACAGTCGGCCAGAGACCATCAGCACCACGTTCGATCCGGATCGTTGCCGGAACAGGCCGGGAATCCGGGGCGGGCACCGGAGATGTTGCGGCGGCATCCGGGCCGGGCGCGGCGGCTGCAGGCGCGGTGCCCTGGTCCAGCAGCAGACAATCCACGTATCGGGCAGCGCGAACAGTGACACGAAATTCGCCGCGGTCCGGGAGTTCCCGGAGTGAAATCTTGAAATTGGCCCGCGGCCCGTAAGTGCTCGATTCACCGAAGATTTCTGAGCCGGGGATGGCCGGCCGGAGCAGCAGTCCTGAAGGAATTGACTGCCAGGCGCTCCCTTTGGGGTAGCCAGGATTCCCGCGCATGCAGGCAAAAACTGCGTGGTACAGACTGTCAAAGTCCCGCCACTCGCGGATCGTGTCGTTCCCCACGTAGCCCTCGATAAACCGAAATCTCCGCTGCATCTGATACGGCGTGAATGCAAATGGCTTGTGCAGGGCCAGTTCAGTCACCTGAAAATCAGCGTTGGGAAGCAGGTCACTGTTCGCACCCAGAATGAGCGAATCCGGGCAGGGCTGCTGATTGACCCCACGACCGAAATCCATACGAAAAGCCTGAATCACCGGCGGCGTGGATTCATCCACCAGACACGCATCCAGTGCCTGCCGGGCGATATCAAAGCAGGCTTCAATCTGCAGTGGTGCCACCGACAGAACCTGCTCGTTGTTGGTGAAGCCGTCACGCGACGGGGCGTCCGGTGGCAACACCTCGGTGAAGTCCTCATGCAGCCCCAGCAGATCCTGGAGCGTGTTGCGGTACTGAGCGACCGTCAGTCGGCGGATGGCACCGTTTTTTTCCGGAGGACGTCGGGCCGCTTCCAGCAACACGCCGTCAATCCACTGCTGCAGCTGCACGCGAGCCCCGTCGGAGAGGGACGGTTCATCTTCAGGAGGCATCGCGCCGGAGCCAATCTGCTGATGGACACTCTTGAGCAGCCGCAGGTCACGCTCCGCCGGCTGACCTGTCAGCAGGTCCAGCCGTACACCGGATTCCGCCTTGTCAGCATTGTGACAACGCAGACAGTGCGTCCGCAGGAGAGGCTGAATGTCTGTGGAAAACACGTCGTCTGCCGCCGGGAGCTGCCGCGGGCAGACTATCGCTGTGGTGATCACGCCGGCCGTCAACAGGAACTGCTGCAGGAGTTTACGGGAAACCAGCGGGCGCTGAGCTGGCCGCGGGGGGGCTGAGGCAGTCATGGTGGCGGGGATCCGGGGAAGGCAGGAAGGCCGCGAGCAAAGTGCGGGGCCCGTCACACTAGCCGGATTGTTCAAAAATGGCAACCTGAGAGCTGTCTGGAAAAGACAGGCAGTGCCAAAGCGATGGCTGTCTTCCTGAATTGTGTTTCCCCAACTTTCCGGCTTTCTGGTTCAAGCCCCCCTGTTCCTGCTATAGTATAAGGTGAGCATTCCCGCGACCTCTGCCTCGGAAAACCGCCGATGTCCCGCCAAACGCCCCATTCCCTGCCTCAATCCGCCTCCCACCCTCTCTCCCGCCGCACGCTGCTCCGGCAGTTCGCAGCAACAGCCTGCGCCGCAGGTCTCATCGGCCAGGTGCCTGCCGCAGGACTCGTCACCGAAGCCGCCTGGGCCTCGTTCCGCGCCGGCCCCGATCAGCGCGGTGTCGCTCGCGGAACGCTCGCCCCAAATCCACAGCTCCGCTGGGAATTCCGATCGCCCGACGGCTGGGTAGCGGCCGCTGCAATCGTCGACGATCACGTCTTCGCCCCCGCACTCGCCGGAAGACTCCACTGCCTCAACCGTCGCACAGGTCAGGAAGTCTGGAACTACCGCTCCATCGATGACCCTGACCCGAAGAAATTCGCCCCCGGCTTCAAAGCAGCACCGCTCGTCACCGATTCCGCCGTGTACATCGGCGACGAAGACGGGGTCCTGCATGCGCTCGCCCGCGATTCCGGCAAACTGCTCTGGAAGTTCACGACCGACGCGGAAATCGCCGGCTGTGTCGCCCCCTGGAAAGAACATCTGCTCCTCGCTTCACACGACAGCTTCCTCTACTGCCTCACCCGCGACGGAAAGGAAGTCTGGAAATTTCAAACCAACGACCGCATCAACTGTTCCCCCGCAATCGCTGACCAGTACACCTTCGTGGCCGGCTGCGATGAACATCTCCGTGTCATCGATCTGGAGTCGGGCAGGGAATTTCGCGATATGCCGCTCGAATCCTTCCTCATCGCCTCACCGGCTCTCGTCGGCGATCTGCTCTACGTCGGCACCCATACCGGACTCATCGTCTGCGTCGACTGGCGAAAAGGCGAATTTGTCTGGAAGTACGAAGGTCCCCGCAAAATGCCGTTTCACGCGTCTGCTGTGGTCACCGACGAACTGGTCGTCGTCGGCTGCCACGACAAACACGTACACGCCGTCGAACGTGCCACAGGAAAGCCCGCGTGGACCTTCTCCTCCCGCGCCAAAATCGAATGCTCCGCAGCCGCTGTCGATGGACGCTGCTTCGTCGGTTCCAGAGACGGCAATCTCTACGGCCTCGATCTCAAAACCGGTCAGGAAATCTGGAAATACAACGCCGGCAAGGATATCACTGCCGGCATCGCCATCGGTGAAGGCTGCCTCGTTGTCGGGGAAGATCAGCAGAACGGCCGACTGCTGTGCTTTTCGTAAACCGCCGCGTTTTCCCCGCGTTATGACCAGTCGTGATCTTCCTGTGCCGCCATGGCACTATCCGCAGCACCAGTACCAACCCAACGAAACTCCGCTCCCAACCGCTCCTTCGGAACCCGCCACATGACTACGACGGAAAACGCCGCTGCCGCCACCACCGAAGTCGGCAGTTACTTCATTTCCAACTATCCGCCGTTTTCACTGTGGCTGCCCGAAAATGTGCCACTCGCCCTGGACGCCCTCAATACTGACCCCGCTCACACAGCACACACCCCGCTCGGACTGTACATCCACATCCCCTTCTGCCGCAAACGCTGTAAATTCTGCTATTTCCGCGTCTATACCAACCAGAACGCCAAATCCATCGAAGACTACGTCCGGGCCCTCATGCAGGAACTGGAACTCATCAGCCAGCGTCCCGCCATTGGCAGCCGACCGCTCCGATTCGTCTACTTCGGTGGCGGAACCCCAAGCTACCTCAGCTCCCGACAACTGCGCTCCCTCCGCGATCGCATGTCCGAATACATCTCCTGGGACAACGCCGAAGAAGTCACCTTCGAATGCGAACCCGGCACGCTCAGCCTCGAAAAACTCCAGACACTCCGCGATATCGGCGTCACCCGCATTTCACTCGGAGTCGAAAGCTTCAACGACGCCATCCTCGAAGAAAACGGCCGCGCGCATCTGTCGCCCGAAGTCTTCCAGGCCTGGGAATGGATCCGCAGCGTTGGCTTCCCACAGGTCAATATCGACCTCATCGCCGGCATGGTCGGAGAAACCGATCAGAACTGGCACACCAATATCGACAAAACCCTGCAACTCAACCCCGATAACATCACCATCTACCAGATGGAGCTCCCCTTCAATACCGTCTACTCCAAAGAAATGCGCGAACTCGGCATGCAGTCCCCCGTCGCAGACTGGCCCACCAAACGCCGCTGGGTCAGCGAAGCCATGGACCGCCTGATCGCGGCCGGTTACCACATCAGCAGCGGAAACGAACTCGTCCGCAACCCCGTTCGCGATCGCTTTGTCTACCGCGACAATGTCTGGCGCGGCTGTGATCTCATTGCCACCGGTGTCTCCTCATTCGGACACTTCCATGGCG
>CAZLOQ010000007.1:69246-70171 GCA_964561125.1 uncultured Chitinophaga sp.
GTCCACTACCAGAACAAAGACCGCATCGAAGACTACATGGAAACCGTCGGCCGCGGCGAACTCCCCATCAACCGCGCTCTCCGACCCACCCCACACCAACTGCTCATCCGCGAACTCGTCCTGCTCATGAAGGAAGGTGAAGTCGACCTGCAGCGACTCGATGAGAAATACAACGTGCAAACGCAGGTCGAGTTCGCCACGGCACTCCGCAATCAACAGGCCGCCGGCTACATTCAACTCGATGGCTCCCGACTGAAACTCACCCGCAAAGGGCTCCTGCAGGTCGACAGCCTGCTCCCGGAATACTTTGAACCACAACACCGCGCCGTCAGGTACACCTGAACCGGCAGAGGCCTCAGATCAGTTTCAGCAGGTTCACCATTTCAATCGCCGCAAGTGCCGCTTCCTGCCCCTTGTTGCCGGCCTTGCCCCCAGCTCGCTCCAGCGCCTGCTCCAGCGATTCACAGGTGATCACTCCGAATGAAACCGGAACGCCACTCTGCAGACCGGCCTGCAGGATGCCCGAAGCTGTCTGGCTGTTGACGTATTCATGATGAGTCGTCGAACCCTGGATCACAGCGCCCAGACAAATCACCGCGTGAAATTTTCCCGAATGCGCCATTCGGGAGGCCACCAGCGGAATCTCAAAGGAGCCAGGTACCCACGCAACTGTTATCCTGGCTGCATCCGCACCGTGCCGACAAAGAGTTTCCAGCGCACCCTCAAGCAGTCGTCGGGTGACAAGGTCGTTGAAACGGGACACAACAATCGCAAACGCAGCATCACCAGCCAACAGCTGCGCTCGAATTTCCATAGGCATGACACAACTCACTCAGACTGTGGACAACAGGAAACAGGAAACAAGGTGGCAAACACACGTGCAACGCAGCAACACTCAATCCACCAACCACCAACCACCAACCAC
>CAZLOQ010000008.1:0-16664 GCA_964561125.1 uncultured Chitinophaga sp.
AGAGACCACATTCCAGTCTTTGCAGGATCAAAAGCACGATCGTCGGTGCCTGCGTTCAGACTCGCCTGGCGTCCCCACGGTCTTACTCGTCGAAGACTGTCTGCAAATCCGGCAGGCCGAACAGCTCAACCAGGAGGTACCGAGCCCCGGAGCACTCCTTTATTTTCTCGTCGGTTTCGGAACACTCACGTGGTACTTCGTTCTGCCGTGCATCCATTCGCCCATTCTGGCAGGAGGAAAATAAGATTTCCCCACATTCTGCAAACAGTGCTTGCAGGTACTGATTGCAAATGCTGTGCTGCATTGCCCCGAGAAAACCGGGGAGAACGAAAAAAGATCAGGTGGGTGGCAATTCAATGCCGGATTCCGAGCACCCTATTTCTTCGCCTTCCAGTCGCTGACCTTCTGTTTTGCATCGGCTATTAGTTTTTTTCGCAGATCAGGATTTCGATTGGGGTCAACCCGAATCAGCTCTGTCAGTCGGTTGATTGCGGCAAGGCAATTCTTTGAATTCCCGCTGACTGCTCCGGCACCCGTCATGTCTCTGATGTACTGATTGAATTCCAGATAGATCGCGCTTTGCAGACTGTCAAGTTCGCTTTGGGATGCCTGCGCGGAAAGCTTCTCCAGAGCGGCCAGTGATTCTTCCACGCGACGGATATATTTCGGCTCGTCAATATTAATCATCCGATTGAGAATCCCGTAGCCGAACCAGCCGCCAACGGCAAGGACAATTGCGGCGACCGCTATAAGGACCTGGCGATCAGGGAGCGAGAAGCCACCGCCCGATGATTTGCCGGCGGAAGATCTGGTGCGCGACAGCGAGGGGGCTGGCGACGAAAGCGAAGGACGCGGCGCTGCGGCGGATGCGGATGCCGCTGACCAGCCGGGAGCGGATGCCGCAGAACCTGGTGTGTTGCCTGGAACGAGCGATTCGGGGGAACCCTGGCCATGGGCTGCCGCTGGGGGCTCGACTGGTTTGCCTGAAGTGGGTTCGCGAGGCGGTGCTGGTTCTGCAAAGACTTCGCTGAGGATGTCTTCCACGAGCTGTGCTTCTGACTTCTTTCCACCGCGTCGGCCAGGGGAAGCCGAAGCGGCGGCAGGTCGCGCAGGGGATGCGGATGCGGCTGGTTTTTGAGACTCTGCAGCCTCCGCAGCAGCAGCCGCAGCCGCAGCAGCTGCAGCAGCAGCGGCTCTGACTTTTTCGGCCTGAGCGGCTGCAGCTGCGAACAGGGATCGGTCGGAGCCGACAGATGCCTGAGGTCCGTGATCGGTCTGACCGTCGGATCGGAGAATCAAGGCAGCGGCAAGTTCCGGCACATCGCCGGCCGGCTGCCAGTCACCGGAGACATCACAGCGAACGCTGTCAGACTCATTCAGATTACCCGACTCGGCGAGCTGCACGAGTTCCTGCAGAGTGATGGGGCCGAGCACCTGTCCGAAGAACTGGTGAAACCATTTCGGTGCGGGCGGTTCTTCGGGAGCTGCGGCCGCTGGGGGCTGTGGTTCCCTGGCTGGTGGTTTGCGGGCGGATTTGTCGCTGGCCCCCGATTCCTCGAACCGAAAGTTCAGCTCTGCGAGATCGGTGAGCAGTTCGGTGGGTTGATCAGTGGTGGGTTGATCAGTGGTGAGTTCATTGGAGGAGTTGACGAGGTCGGTCTGGCGTACGGGCCTCCATTCTGACGACTGGGCCGGACGGACGAGATCGGCTGCCTCGAGCATTCCATCGGCGATGATTTGTCTGAGGCTGTCTGTGGAGACCGGCCCGAATTCTTCACCGAGCATCTGATAGTACCACTGTGACATGACGACCTCGGGTTCAGCGGGACCTTGGAACGGGCGACGGGTACGCAGAGCATTCCCGGAAAATTTACATAAAATTCACGATTTTGGGAATGAAATCGCGGGATGGAGGCATGACAAATGGCGGTTTCAACCGGAAAATAGCGGATTGCATTCTGGCTGTGCCGATTGCACGCACCAAACTCTCCCGAAAGACATCTTCATGCTGTCAGCGGTTGTCGCCTCGATCATTCCAGGACTGCGATTGTCGCGGTCCGGGGTGCTGTTCACAGTGGTTTGCTGGCTGATTTCTCATGTTCCCGCGTTCGCTCAGCAATCACTCATCGGCAGTGACCGTGCGGGTGCTCCTGCGGACTATTCGCCGTCGGGGCACTACACTGGTCCGCTGGAGATTCCGGACATCGCGCGTTTCAAAACGCTGCTGCACCGCATGGACTATGAACCGTTCATCACTGATGTGCGGCAGATCTTTCTGCTGTCAGACCGTTATGTGCCGTTGTGTGTGCGTGTTCTGCAGGAGTCGCAGGACGAGGAGATTCTGGAAGTTGCCGCACTGCAGCTGTACCGTTTTGCCCGGGAAAAAATGGCGGACACCAGTTCGGCGGTCACGGCCCTGCACGCCGTTTTTCAGTCGTCCGCGAGTCGCCGCGTGCGTTCCGCCTGTATTCTGGCCCTGGCCTCCACAGAAGCCTCGGCCGTGGCAGCGGACATCACCAGCTACTGCGGTACAGCGGCCGATTCTGAACGGCTGATCCTTGAGCCCGCGCTGGCCGCATGGAAGTATCAGCCTGCCGCAGACATGTGGCGTCAGCGGCTGACGTCGCCAACAGCCTCCAGCACATCAGTCAGTCTGGCCTGTGAATGCCTTGCCGAACTTGGCGACAGTACGGCGGTGCCTGCGTTTCTGGCCATCGTCAACGACAGTACTCAGGACTACCTGAGACGTTTCTCTGCGGCCAAAGCGGCTGCGTTCCTGCAGCCCGAACAAGCGCTTTCGGCAGCCGAGGTGCTGGTGAAACGCGGCCCGCCTGAGCGCCTGATCGCGGTGGCGCTTCTGGACAGTGACCTGCCCGCGGCCCTTGAGCGGACCACGACGCTCTGCAGCGACTCGGCAGATGCTGTGGCATCCGCTGCATGGCAGCAGATCTTCCGTCGCAAACCTGAACTGCTGCAGCCGCGGCTGAACGCCGGTCTCGGGCATCGTGACGCCACGGTTCGCAGTACCACTGCAAGGGTGCTGCGACTGTACCCGGATGCGGACCGTGTGAGCAAACTGCACCAGCTCCGCAGTGACACCCACATTCAGGTTCGCAATATCGCCCGACAGATGCTGGAACGTGTCGCCGTCGAACAGCCGCCACTGCGTTCGCAGATTGTGGGCATGGCTGTCGATTCCCTGCAGCCTGAATCCACCGACTGGCAGGGGATCGAACAATCGCTGGTGCTGCTGGGTCAGCTTCGTGAATCCACATTTTCGTCACAGTGTCTTCCGCTGCTGAACTATGCTCGCAATGAAGTGATGGTCTCTGCTGCGTGGCTGATCCATCTGTTCCCTGATCTGGCCGTTCGCGAACAGGTTCTGCAGGGCGCACTTGAAGCTGAAAAGCTCATCTACGATCCCAAAGAAGAAGGTCGCACGCACGGGCTCAAACAGGCACTCCTGTTTCAATACCTTGGCATTCTTCGTGTCCCGGAAATTGAAGAGGTGCTCAAAAAGCAGTTCAACAAAACGGTTCCGGGTGGTGAAGAGCGTCGCGGAGCGTCCATGTGGGCGCTGGGACTGCTGCATGAACGCAAACCGGACGCCGATCTGATCGGCCGCTTTCACGACCGCATCCAGGACCGTTCTTCTCCCAATCCGGAACGCGCTCCCGTTCGCCGCAATTCCCTGCTGGCGCTCGGTATGATGCGGGCCACCGCGGCCGACACTCAGGCCGTAGTCCGCGAATCCATGCTCATGGACTCGGCCACCGAACGCGTCCGCGGCACCACGCGGTGGATCCACCCCCTCGTCGGTCTTGAACTCCCGCCACCCGTCGAAGATCACCAGTTTGCCATCGGCGGCTGGCGACTTAATCCACTCGAAGACTAAACCACGCCCATGTCCAGCGGTCATTTCACACCCTCTTCAGGCCCGCCTCACACCGCAAATCCTCGGCTGCTCCTTTCCGACCCCTGCTGGCTCCCGCAGGATCTGGGAGCTCCGATGCCGGATTCACGACACGCCGCTTCCGCCTGCCTGCCCCTCTGGCAGCACAATCTGCAGTACGAAGAAGGTGATCCGGCAGTTGTCAATAAACTTCAGGCTGCCTACCCGCGGTTCTGTCTGCATCCCACCATCCGCCAGCTCATCACTCAAACGCTGGGCGCCGATCATTACGGCCTGATTTTCCCCACAGCTGCCGCTGCCAGCCGCGCAGTCAGTTACGTGCTGCACCGAGGCGGACAGCAGCCGCAGCTGCACCCGCTTCACGGCCAGACGGCCGTCGCCGTCGAAACGGTTCAGGAAGACTTCGGCCGTCTGAAGGAATACTGGCAGCACGCCGGCGAAATCCTCAGTTCCCGTGCTGCCGAAACCATCCTCGCCGGCCAGACCCCGACAGTCTCTGAAACCCCGGCCCGCCGGACGGTTCGAGAGCGGGTTGCCGGTTACGGCGGGTGTGCCGCCAGCGACGTGTGGCTCTTTCCCTGCGGAATGGCTGCGATTGCAGCCGTGTACCGGACCGTCCGCCGACTGGATCCCGCGCGTCCGACAGTGCAGTTCGGCTTTCCCTATGTTGATACGCTGAAAATTCAGCAGCGTTTCGCCCCCAATGCCCACCATTTTCTGCCGTTTGGTGATGCCGGTGATCTTCAGCGTCTGGCGGAACTGCTGCAGCATCAGTCGATCAGTGCGGTGTTTTGTGAAGTTCCTGCGAACCCGCTGCTGACCATGCCGGACCTGCATGCACTGCGGCAGCTGGCGGATCAGCACAACTTCCTGCTGATCGTTGATGACACGCTTTCGGCTATTGTCAACGACAATCCGCTTGAATTTTCCGATTTCTGTGTCACCAGCCTGACCAAGTACTTCAGCGGTTACGGGGACGTGCTTGCGGGGAGTGCACGGCTCAATCCTGCCGGTCGTCACGCTGCCCGGCTCCGTGCTGCTCTGACACAGGAATTCGAAGAACAGCTGTGTGATGCGGACTGCGGTGTCCTTGAACAAAACTCACGTGACCTCCCTGAGCGCATGGCGATGATCAATTTCACAACAGCCGAACTCGTTCACCGCCTGCGGCAGCACCCCGCGGCTGATCGTGTTTATTACCCCCTGGAGCGTTCTGATGGTGGTGGCCGTGGCGGCCTCTTCTCACTGCTGCTCAAACATCCCGAGACCACGGTTCCGGCCACTTTTGATCGGCTCAAAGTCTGCAAAGGCCCCAACCTTGGCACTTTCTTTACGCTCTGCTGTCCCTACACCATTCTCGCCCACTACACGGAACTTGACGACGTCGAGCGCTGCGGCGTTTCCCGCTGGCTGCTCCGCGTGAGTGCCGGCATTGAACCCCTTGAAGATCTCTGGAACCGCTTCCTCGAGGCACTCCCTGATGATCGCGGCTGAGCTGAATTGCGATCTGGGTGAGCACGAGGATGTGGCTGGACAGCAGCTGGAGAATCAGCTGCTACCGCTGGTTTCTTCGGTCAACGTGGCTTGCGGAGGGCATGCCGGCAGTCCTGATCGACTGGTGGAAATTGCGGGCCTCTGTCGCCGATGCGGCACAGCATTCGGGGCACATCCGTCTTTCCCCGACCGCGCCGGCTATGGTCGTCGCGAGCTGCAGCTGCCCCCCGAAACACTCCTGCAAAGCCTCATCGAACAACTCCGGCTGGCCGCCGCGGCCGCCCACCATGCCGGAATTCCGCTCACCCACGTCAAACCCCATGGCGCACTATACAATCTGGCTGCAGATGACTCGGGGATTGCCCGGCTTGTCATGGCTGCAATCCGGGAAACGACCCCGTCTGCGTCCCTGATCGCACTCGCCGGCAGCAGGCTGGCTGACTGGGCGCGAAAGTCCGGGCTGGTCGTTCGTGAGGAGTTCTTTGTCGACCGTGGTTACACGGCCGACGGGCGGCTGCTGAGCCGACAGCTTCCTGGTTCTTTGATCACCAGCCCGTCGATTCTGGGCGACCGTGTCCGGCAGTGGCTGGAGAATCGGACTGTCACCACAACCGACGGTCACGTGCTCACCATCACTGCTGAAACCCTCTGCATTCACAGTGACACGCCCGGAGTCCTGGAAAATGTCAGGCACATTCGCCGAATTCTCGACTCTTTCCATGCGAAAACCCGTTATTCTCACTGAGTCCTCCGCATACCAACTGAACTTTTCGGCGGTGGTTCCATGAATATCCGACAGTTGTTTGTGCTGGCAGTCCTGGGACTGCTCATGGTTGCCGTGGTGCAGACATCCGGTCGTGTCGACCCTGTACAGGTTCCGCCCCCGCAGGTGGCTGCTGTCGATCGTCTGGATTCCGCGGTGGCTCAGCTGGATGCCTTGTTTTCTGTGAAATGGCAGGCGGACGGTGTCAGTCCGGCTGCAGCGGCTTCGGATCTGGCTGTGTTTCGCCGTGTGTCACTGGCACTGTTCGGCTGTGTCCCGTCACTTGAAGACCTGCGGGCATTCGAGCAGGACGTGCAGCCTGATCGGCTGGATCGCTGGGTACAACGGATGCTCCGCGACACTCGCTATGCCGGCTACTTTGCACGGCGACTGGGCCGCAGTCTGACAGGAGTTGAGCAGGGACCGTTCATTGTCTTCCGCCGCGATCAGCTCACCGACTGGCTTGAAGAACAGCTCCTCAGAGACGCTTCATGGAGCGACATCGTGCGGCAGCTGATAGCCTCTGAAGGGCTCTGGACCGACAGTCCGGCGGCCAACTTCATCACCGTTGCGCGAATGGAAAACGAGGAACTGGACGCAAACAAGCTTGCAGGCCGCACGGTCAGGACCTTCCTTGGTCAGCGGATCGACTGTGCTCAGTGTCACGATCATTTTTTCGACACCCGCTGGAAGCAGAGGCATTTCGAGGGATTGGCCGCGTGGTTCGGCCAGGCGCAGGTGACGCTGGGCGGTGTTACGGACTTCGCCACGCCGCCCGGTGAGCCGACTCGTGAATACCGCGTGGTGCCGCCGGGCGGCGACGCTGGTGCTGCCCGGATTGTGGCACCGGAAGTTCCCTTTCATCCTGAATGGCTTCCGCAGGCAGGTGGCCGCCGTGCAAGGCTGGCAGCCTGGGTCACCCATCCCGAAAACCGCCGCTTCGAACGTGCAATCGCCAATCGCATCTGGGGTCTGATGTTTGGCCGACCGCTGCACGAACCTGTGGATGATCTGCCGCATCCGGAGGACAAACCTGACGACGCGCTGGATCTGCTGGGCCGTGAATTCCGCCTCCGTGGTGATCGGCTCAGCACGCTGATTCGCATGATTGCGTTGTCCGCTCCCTTTCAGCGTGGTACAGCGGATGCCGGGACATCGGATGACGCCGCGCGGCAGGCCGTCGCCTTCGCCGCTTTTCCACTCGTCCGACTGCGGCCGGAACAAGTCATCGGATCGCTCTTTCAGGCAGGTCGGATTCGGTCGGTCGATCAGAATTCGCACCCTCTGATTCGGCTCACACGGTTGACCTCAGAGAACGACTTTCTGGAGGAATACGGGGATGCCGGCGAGGACGAACTGACTCCGCAGGCCGGCACGATTTCTCAGATGCTGCTCAGGATGAACGGCCGCTTTACCCGCGAACTGGGCAAGGTCGATCTGCTCACCGGCCCCGCTCAGGTGCTGGCGCTGTCCCCTGATGATTCCTCCGTGATCGAGAACAGTTTTCTGATGTGTCTGTCCCGTCGTCCGGAAGCAACAGAGCTGCTGCATTTTCAAAAACAGCTGCAACAGGCGCGGCAGGCCGGCGACGGTCAGCGGGAGGCGGTTGTGGAAGATCTCTTCTGGGCCCTGTTTAACAGTCCGGAGTTCGCATGGAATCACTGATGCTGTCGCGTCGCAGTCTGCTGCCACTGGCTGCCGCCCCCGCCCTGTCATTTCTGCTTCCGCCACTTGCATCCAAAGCCGCAGCGCGCCGCGGAAATGAACGCGCCCGCTCACTCATTGTACTCTGGATGAACGGTGGCATGAGTCAGCTGGAAACCTGGGATCCCCACCCCGGTACGGCTGCGGGGGGCGATACGCAGGATGTGGCCACCACCGTTCCCGATCTCCGCATCTCCAGTCTGCTCCCGCAGATGGCTGAACAGATGCATCACTGCCTCACAATTCGCTCCGTCATATCGAAGGAAGGCGATCACGAACGCGGTTCCGCGTTTGTTCGCAGCGGCTATCGCCCCGAGCCCACGCTCAAGTACCCCACACTCGGAGCGATTGTCGTCAGCCAGCTCGGAACCGGTCAGCTGGAAATTCCACCTTACATCTCTGTATCCCCACGGATTGCGGTCCCCGAAGGCGGGTATCTGGGAAATGTATGGAATGCTTTCCGGATTCATCATCCGGGCCGGGAAGTTTCCAATCTGGAAGCTCCGGTTTCTGACGTGCGGCAGGCACGTCGACTCGATAACCTGCAGCTGCTCAGCCGCTCCTTCGCGGCCGCGCACACGGCTGCCGCCAGCCAGACGCTGCAGGACGATCTCACCCGCAAAGCGCTGCAGATGATGCAGTCAGCACAGCTCAAAGCCTTCCGCATCGATGACGAACCCGAAATGCTCAAAAGAGCCTACGGTGACAGTGAATTCGGCCGTGGCTGCCTCGTTGCCCGGCGACTGATCGAAACCGGTGTCCGCGTGGTCGAAGTGACGCTGCCGGGCTTCGACACCCATATCTCCAATCACGAAGGTCACGTGCAGCAGTGCCGCATTCTTGATCCCGCCATGAGCAGTCTGATCAATGACCTGGCGCAGCGCGATCTGCTCCAGTCCACCATCGTTCTCTGCATCAGCGAATTCGGACGCACACCCGCCATCAATCCCGCCGCCGGTCGCGACCATTGGCCCGCATGGTTCTCGTGCGTTATCGCCGGAGGCGGTTTCCGCAGGTCGGCGGTCATCGGAGCCACTCCGGCTGATATTCCTGCAGGCGATCCACCGTCACCGACCGATATCGTCACGATTCCGGAAATCTGCGCCACCATCCTTGACCAGCTGGGCATCGACAGCACGCAGGAAGTCACCACACCAGTCGGACGCCCCATCCGCTTTTCTGATGCCAGCCCCGGCTCCCGGCTGATCAGCTGACGAATCCTGGTTGACTGGTGATCGGTGCGGGAAGTCGAGTGGTCGTCGCTGTGTGCGATGCTGCCGGACAGACTTCTCCGCGGATCTTGCACGGGCAGTGCGAACGCTGCCCTGAAGACGTGCCATCCGCATGTGCACGACAGCTCTTTTGTGTTTGTGTGTAAAGAGATCTTTACGGTTTGATCAGGGCGTTCGGCTGCCACTCGTACAGCAACAGCCCGAAAAACAACGTTGTGGTCCATCACAGCGCCTGAAATCGCAGCCGCAAAAATGCTGGTCCGCCAGCGATTTCACTCGATTCCTGCAGCGCCGCCCACAGTCACTTGTTCGGCTGGCACCGTGTGAACATCAAATGATGCCTTCCGGCACGATTCCTGCAAATTCGATCTCCGGGGATTTTGATTGCGCCTTCATACAGACCGGGCGTCAACCAAATTTCCTCTTCTGCATACGCTCACGCAACTTGACTTCTGTGGACATTGGGGGCACTCCTATGGTTCTGATGCTTCGATACGACAACATGAAACGGAAGCTGCGGATGGTCTGCTCAGCACTTGGTGCTGCAGCAAGCCTTATCTCCTTCACTGCAATCGCCCAGGAGGATGCGGCCGTCAAGCCGGTGGACATCACTGAACTGCAGGATCCCAATTTTATTGAGTCGGCTCAAAGGCCCGGCGAAACTGTGATTCCCGCCGGTCGCCGTTTCGGTCCGTGGACGGTAGATCTTGGCAACGTCGGACTGCACGTCGGCCAGTTCGAAACGCCGCTTGGATTCGGCAACGTCGTCGATGTCAATGGCACCCGCGCGGGTTCGTTCTACCAGACTGTCGATGTGGTTCCCGGTAAAACTTACACTGTTCGTTTCCTGATGTCAGGTAACTGGACCACAAGTCCTGATCGGCCTCGCAGCCTGTCACTGCGGTTTGGTGCCCAGCGTGTGTCGTGGACCATGTCCCGGCCAGTTGGCTGGTCTCCCTCCAGCATGCAATGGGTGGAACGCACTGCCAGCTTTACTGCTTCGTCCAGGCGTGTGGCAATCCGATTCTCATCTGACTCTTCCGGCATTCCCAATGGTGCCGTTGTTGCTCGCGTCGAAGTGAGTGAAAAAGCTGAGGCTCCCGGCCCGCTCTCCTCAGCCAAAGTACCACTCCCGGACAACCTTAGTGACTTCGTCAAGGACCGTGAAAAGGCGATTCTTCTCGGAAAGGCGCTCTTCTGGGACATGCAGGTGGGCGGGGATGGTCGAACAGCCTGTGCGTCCTGTCACTGGAACGCCGGTGCCGATGTCCGTGTGAAGAATTCTGTCGCACCCGGTGCAGGCGGTGGCGCCTTCGGTCACCAGACTGCTGAAGGTCCCGCTCTTCGCGAGGCGGCTCTCGCTGCCTATCGCGGAGCCAATACGACACTCAAGGCTGCAGATTTTCCTTTTCATCGTCTTCAGAATCCGTTGAAGTCTCCTGATCATCCCAATGACAAAACTCCAGAGAACCCCGTCACCTATGATACGTCTGAGGTCGTCGGATCGCAGGGTGTCCCGTCCAGACTGTTTGTTGCCGTGGTCCCCGGAAATCCAGTGGACATCGGCATCGATCGTCCTGACCCTGTCTTTCAGGTTCATGGTCTGCACGTCCGTCAGGTCACTGGAAGAAACTCCCCAACAGTCATTAATTCCGTGTTCCTCGATCGGTTGTTCTGGGACGGTCGTGCGAACCACTACTTCAACGGGGTCAATGGTTTCGGCGACCTCGACAGTGATGCCAGAGTGTTCAAGTCCGGATCTGATGGTCGTCTGCAGGCTGTGCGTATCCGTCTGAACAATGCCGCGCTTGCCTCGCAGGCTGTTGAGCCGGTGAACAGCAGCGTAGAGTTGAGCTGGCTGAACCGCTCATTCCCTGAGGTCGGGCGCAAAATGCTTTCTCTCCGACCCCTCTCGCTGCAGGCTGTTCATCGGGAAGACAGTGTGCTGGGCCGCTTTCGGCATGCATCCGGTTTTGGTCTGAACGATTCCACCGCAGGCTACGCCAGACTGATCCGGGAAGCTTTCCATCCGGAGTGGTGGTCAGGAACTCGCCCAACAGCTGCCGGCTACACGCACATGGAAGCAAATTTCTCCCTGTATTGGGGCATCAGCCTGATGCTTTACCAGGCAACACTGATCTCCGATCAAGCCCCTTTTGATGACTTTGCCCGCGGCAACAAGAATGCTCTCAGCAGCAAGGCAAAAGAAGGTCTGGAGATCTTCCTTGGCTCAGGAAAATGCATCAACTGTCACGGGGGCTCGGAATTTGCCGGGGCAACCATTGACCAGGTCCGTAATCCGAACGACTCTCACTTCGTCATCGAGAATATGCAGATGGCCGTCGGCAGAGCGTTTTACGACAGTGGCTTCTACAATATCGGTGTTCGCCCCACCGCAGAAGATATTGGTCTTGGTGCGTCGCATCCTCGGCTTGGACCGCTCTCCTACTCACGACAGGAACAGGCCGGAGGCAACCCTGATCCGTTCGTGAAGGTCCGTCCGGGTGATCGTGTTGCCGTCGACGGTGCCTTCAAAAGCCCTTCTCTTCGCAACATCGAGCTGACAGGCCCGTACATGCACAACGGAGGAATGAAGTCGCTGGAAGAGGTGGTTCAGTTCTACGCTCGCGGTGCTGATTTCTTCCACAGGAATCTTCAGGATCTGGATCCTGACGTCCATGGAATCCCGGAACTTCAGAAAAGTCCTCAGAAGGTCGCCGCTGTCGTCGAATTCATGAAGCATCTGACAGATCCGCGAGTCCGTAAACAGGCTGCTCCGTTCGACCATCCCGAACTGATCCTGCCCCACGGACACTCCAGCTTCAAAAAGGACATCGTTGCTCTGGATACGCTCGTCAGACTGCCCGCGACCGGGCGATCCGGTGGCGCTTCCTTGCGAACCTTTGAAGAGGTACTGGAATCCGGACTGCAACTGGAGGTTCTGGACAAGACAGAACTGCCCTACGGCGGCGGGAAGTCAACGAAAGCGAATTCCGGCCGTTAGCACAGACGGTGTTCGCAGAGTTTGTTACTGACCAGTAACTCAGAATCACTTGCCAAGCCGCAGCCACACGAAGCATTTTCGTGTGGCTGTTTTCATTTTGCAGTTGCCGTCCCCTTCAGTCAGCGATCAGGAGCATGGATGTCGCTAAGAACTCTACAACCTTCGCCACATAAGCAAAACAGGCCCGCTTGCCTCCGCAGGCTTACGGCCCCAGCAGATAGTCTTCAATAAACTTCACTGTGGCGTGAAACTGGAAGTCAGAGTTGTCTTTTTTGCGGAAGCCATGTCCTTCGTCTCTTGCCATGAGGTACCAGACGGGTGTGCCGTTGCTGCGGACACGCTGGACAATTTGTTCGGCTTCAGAAAGCGGCACGCGGGGATCGTTTTTTCCCTGAACGACGAACAGCGGTCGCTGGATCCGCGCTGCATTATTCAGCGGCGCGATTTGTTCGAAGAATGAAAGCATCTGCGGATCGCGTTCATCACCATATTCTGCCCTCCGCAGATCGCGGCGCCAGGCTTCCGTGTTGCGGAGGAAGGTGGCGAAGTGCGAGATACCGACGACATCGAGGGCGCAGCGGATGCGATCGGTATAGTTGACAGCGCAGGCCAGAGTCATGTAGCCGCCGTAGCTGCCGCCGGTGATCATGACGCGCCGGGGATCGAGGTCGGGCTGTGTGGCAATCCAGTCGAGGAGTGCGCCGATGTCCTTTACGGAATCCTCCCGCTTGAGCCCGTTATCCAGTGCCACAAAGGTTTTTCCAAAACCGCTGGAGCCGCGCACATTAGGCAGAATCAGGGCAATGCCCAGTTCATTCAGAAAGTAGTTGTTGCGTCCCTGAAAGACGGGTCGCGACTGGCTTTCGGGGCCTCCATGAATGCTGATGATGACAGGCCTGCGTCCGCTGAATGACTGTGGCGGACGATACAGAAACCCGGTGATTGAAAGTTTATCGAAGCTGTTCCAGCGAATAAGTTCAGGTTCCGACAGCTGGCCGGCATTGAGTCCTCCCAGTTCGCTCTCCGTCCAGCGAGTGATTTTTCCGGTCTCCGTATTGAGTGAGTAGACGTCGGAAGGCGATCGGGCGGAACTGAGCGAGAAGCCCACATCGATGCCGTTGTCGTGCCATTCCAGTCCGCCGATCACACCGGCCGGCAGTCCCTGGACGGGACGGCCGGGGTGGTCGGTTTCTGTGTGCAGCCAGAGTTTCGAGACGCCGAATTCGTTGGTTTCGCAGATCAGGCGACTGCCGTCGGGTGAAAGATCAATGCTTTCCACGTCCGCGGGAATGTCGCTGGTCATCCAGTCCACGCTGCGAGTCTGCAGATTCATGCGGCCGAGGCGGCGGAATTCGCTGTCCAGATCAGAGATGACATACAGACTACGGCCGTCGGCACTGCAGCGAGCATCGCCCCAGGCAATGTCCTGATCCTGCGGTGTGAGTGCCTGCATGGAGCCGCTGGCAGCATCGATCTGCCAGAGTACCGAGCGATTGACAGAGAAGTACTGGCGGGCGAACACGGCAGAATCATCCGGTGCCCAGTCCAGAGCGGTCCAGCCACTGCCACTGAGTTCGGCCAGTGGTCGGCTGGTTTCCGGGTGCCATGGATTCATCAGCCAGAGGTCGCGATCCGTCCCGTTGCGTCGCGTTGTCGCATAGACGAACTGTGTCCTCGCGCGATTCCAGAGTACGCCTCCGTTCTGCGACCGGCCGCCATCGGTGAGCAGTGTGGAGCGACCGGTCTCCGGATCGAGGCGGTACAGCTGACTGAATTCGTTGCCACCGGAATCCCGACTGAAGATGATGGACCGCCCCTGTTTGGGTTCCCACGAGGCGGAAACGACTGGTTCGGGGAAGAAGGTGATTTGTCTGCGTGCACCGCCCGGAGTGCGGACTTCGTGGACCTGAGCGGTGTTGCCGAAGCGGGTTGAAATGAGCATTTCCAGGCGCTGCGGGTGCCAGCCAAGAAAACCGGCCGCACGGAACTCGGTGTACCGCGCGGTTTCTTCAGTGAGCGTTCGCGGTATCACCGGGATGCCTTCCGCTACAAGAGCCGCTGGCAGAGGAATGGTATCCTGGGCAGTCACGGGGCAGTTGAGTTTCACTGATGCTGAGACCAGCAACAGGGCAGACAGCAGACGCATCAGAAGTTCTTTCGGACAAGGGGAGGAGAGATGTCTGGGGTGTCAATCGCTGTTGCGCGGAGATCAGGGACGAGGCTGCCTTTCGGGCCATGCATAGGCGGTGCGGGCATTGAGGTGACAGAAGCGGGCGAGCGCGGCGAGGCTGCGGGTGGCTGCATCTTCGAGTGCGAGGCGCTGGACAGTGCGGTAATCTGCCGCTCGTTCGCAAACCGGCCAGTTGCTGCCGTAGATCACCCGCTCTTCACTGAACGCCTGCCAGACAACATCCAGATACGGGCGATAGAAAGCGAGGTCTGCGGGAGCTTTGCTGCCATCCCGGGCGGCCCCTTCCACGAGCGCTGAGACTTTGCAGTAAACATTAGAGTGTCGGGCGGCCGCCTGAATTCCGGACTGCCAGTCTGCAGGCGGTTTGTCAGCTGTGATTCGCACGTTGCCGATGTGATTCAGGATCCAGCGGAGCTGCGGGACTTTGCCGGCTGCTGCACCGATCAGCCCTGGAGTCTCCGGGCCACCATTGACATCGAGCACCAGATTGTGGTCGGCCAGCAGCTGCAGCGCGGCCCAGTCGTTGCGGTTCAGCAGCTCCCGGATCAGGCCTGAACTTATACGGATGCCGCGAAACAGTGGATTCGCGGCGTATTGCCTGACCTGCATCCGAAAGTCGTCCGACAGCGGACTGGCTGCTCCGGTGAAGCGACCGATGATTCCCACAAGGAACGGATCGGCCTCGGCCAGCTGCAGCAGCCAGTCATTGTCGGCAAGTCTTGAGCTGGCTTCAACGACCAGGGTACCGGTGAGCGGCAGATGCTGAGGCTGTGCGCGGAGGTGTTCAGGCAGAACCGGGCGATAGAGCGCGGTGTCCTTTGCGGGCCATGGGATTCCTTCCGGACGACGCGGGTCATAGAAGTGGGTGTGACAGTCAATGACGGGGATTTGCGGGAGATCCGGCGGCGGGGAGCCGGGCGGCGCCAATTGTGCTGCGCGGCTGACGGGGATCGCAGCAGTGCTGGCTGTGAGGAGGCTGTGGGAGAGAAATTTCCGGCGCCGCATGTGGTGGTCTCCGGCGAATCTGCAGGGGGATGGGCGTCTTCAGCAGATTGCCTGAATCGGGTTGCCAAAATCGATTTCGAGGCGTTTGTGGCCAGGGATTTCGAGTTGTCGGGGGTCGAGTCCCAGCTGATGCAGTACGGTGGCATGGATGTCGGTCACGTAGTGTCGATCTTCGACGGCGTGAAACCCGATTTCATCAGTGGCACCGTGCACGACGCCACCGCGAATTCCGCCGCCGGCCATCCAGACGCTGAAGCCATAGGGGTGATGATCACGTCCGTCCGAATTTTCCGCCCCGGGTGTGCGGCCGAATTCGGTGGCCCAGACCACCAGCGTTTCGTCCAGCATGCCGCGCTGTTTGAGGTCGCGGAGCAATCCGGCGATGGGCTGATCGACCGCGCGGCAGCGGGTGGAGTGATTTTTCAGCAGCTGGGAATGGGCGTCCCAGCCATCGTCGTAGATCTGCACAAAACGAACGCCGCGTTCCACCAGTCGCCGGGCTGCCAGACTGAAACGCCCCACACGTTCGGTGGCGGGATCGTTGAGTCCGTAGAGCGTCTGCGTGGACTGGGTTTCATCGCTGAGCTGTACCAGGTCGGGCACGGAGGTCTGCATCCGAAACGCGAGTTCATAGCTTTGAATGCGGGCGCGCATCGCGGGGTCATCAGGGTATTCGACGCCTGCGAGGCCATTCAGCTGTCGCAGGAGCTGCAGCTGGCGCTCGCGTTCGCCCCGTGAAACGCTGGGGCCGGGAGTGGCGAAGGCGAGCGGGCTGGCGGGATCAAGCGAGAGCGGGATTCCGGCGAACTCAGGACCGAGGTAGCTTGCGGTGTGCGCTCCTGTACCCCCGCAGCAATCCCCGGGACCGCCCCCCAGCACCACAAACTCCGGGAGGTTCCGGTTGAGCGATCCGAGGCCGTAGCTGACCCACGAACCGATGGACGGATGAAAACCGTCGAAGATATGACGGCCGGTGTGAAACTGAAGCTGGGCTGCATGGTCGTTATCTGTCGTCCAGACAGACCGCACCACGGCGAGATCATCTGCGCAGCCACCCACATGGGGCCACCAGTCGCTGACTTCCATGCCGCATTCGCCGCGTTTGCGAAAACGTGTCTGCAGCGGATAGAGGCGTGCCATGAGAGCTCGTGGCGTGCCCGCAAAGTCACGGACATTTTTACGGTAGAAAGGCGAATCCAGGACCGTGCTGCGGTACGGTGATTCATCGATTGTCAAACCGGCAAAGCGATTGACGGCGGGCTTGTAATCGAAGCTTTCAAGGTGACTGGTGCCACCGAGCATAAAGTACCAGATCACGCTTTTGGCTTTGGGAGTGCGGACCAGCTGCGGCTGTACGT
>CAZLOQ010000008.1:16674-70135 GCA_964561125.1 uncultured Chitinophaga sp.
CAAGGGTCGCTGCGTGAACTCTGCCGTCAGCGGCCAGCAGGGAACCCAGGGCCAGTCCTGTGACGCCCATACCAACGTCTGCAAGGCACGTGCGACGGGATGTGCGACGGGCGTCGCGCGGAGGGAGCTGCGACCGGGACGGGGATGCAGGAATGGCGGGTTGCATGGCAGGTGTCCGATGGAGAGGTGCGGTCAGCGAATGGTGACAAAGTCATTGTGGCTGAAGAGCACCAGCAGGAGATTTTCGCGGGCGCGGTGGCGGGGGTCGCTGGAGCCTGGCAGTCGGGCTGTTTCCGGCCCGGAGGAATAGGCGACGGAGTTGGCGGTGGCGGCAGCGTCGGAGAGAAAAGCTTCACAGGCGGCGATTTCGGCTGCTGCCGGAGGCCGGGCGAGGATGGTTTCAAATGCGCTGCATATAAACGTGTGCTCGCTGAGTTGTCCGTTGCTGTCGGTGGCAGTTGTTTGCAGCTGTTCGGCGAGTCGGCGAGCGGCATCGATGGCGAGGCCGCTGTTCAGCAGCGCGAGCGCCTGCTGGGGGATAACGCTCGACTGGCGGCGGTAGCATTCGTTGGGGTTGGCAGCGTCGAAGGCTTCGAGCAACGGGGCCTTTTCGTTGGGAGTACTGCGGAAATACAGGCTGCGTCGGGGAATCTGCTGCAGCTGTTGTTCAGGAATTTCCGGTCCGCCATGGGACAGATCCAGCTGTCCGCTGGCGGCCAGCAGACTGTCACGGACGACTTCCGCCTCCATGCGTCGGGAGTTCATGCGCCAGAGCCAGCGATTGGCGGGATCGAGGCGGAGACCGGCTGACAGTGCCTGCGCGGCCTCGGGATGTGCGGAGGGGTCGGCGATGGCTGTTGCTGAACTCTGGCGGTAGGTTGACGAGAGCACAATCAGGCGGTGCAGCGGCTTCATTCTCCAGCCTTCGCGGACCAGCTGGTGGGCGAGCCAGTCGAGCAGTTCGGGGTGGGAAGGCTGGCTGCCGTTGAGTCCGAAATTGGCTACGCTGGGTACGAGTGCTTCGCCGAAGTGTCGCAGCCAGATGTGATTGACAGCGATGCGTGCGGTGCGGGGATTGTCAGGGGACGTGATCCAGCGGGCGAGTGCCAGTCGGCGGCCGGAGGAGGTTTTGGGCCAGGTGGCGGCGATGGGTGTGAATTCGGCGGAGCCGGAATCGCGCTGGGATTCGAGGGTGGCGATGCGGGCGAGGATTTCGTCGACTTTTTTGCGGGCTTCAGCGAGCCGGGTTTCTTCGAGCAGATTCTGAGCGGTGATCAGTTCAGTGCGGGCATGGGTGATGGCGGCTTGTTTTTCGGCGCGGGCAGCGGCGACAGAGAGTGGCTGGAGATCGGCCGCGGGCAGTTCGCGGCTGCGTGCGTGTTCGGCGGCGAGGCGTGCGCGGAGGGCCTCAAGATCGGCGCTGGCGGCATCGACAGCGGCAGCAGCGGTGTTGGCGGCAGCCCGCTTTTGCCGAGCGGTGCTGCGAAGATCAGAGGGTGTGGGAACGGTTGGCCGGATGGTAACTTCGAGAAATTCTGCGCTGCCCTGGTGTACCCAGAGAGCGAACCGACCATCGCGCCGCGGCGTGGGCATGATGTAGTCCAGCTTCTGTTCTCCGTTGAGCCGAATAATCAGCTGCTGGTCGCGAACGGTCACGTCGATTCGGGTTTCCTGACCCACCTTGAGTGGAGTGTTGACGATGCCGGCCGGAGGATATTGCTGCTGACCGTTGAGTCGATGGAAGGCCTGAATGGTCTGAGCGGAGTCACCGGTGCTGGTGTAGACGTCCTGGGAGTCTCCGGTGTTGAGATAGTCGAAGCTGAAGCCAACGGAGCGATAGGATCCGGGCTGGAGTGTTCGCCAGCGGATGGTGGCTTCGAAGTTGCGGGGCAGGACAGTTTCAGCGGTGAGTGTGGCAAAGCTGGTTACGGCCTTTTCCCGGAGCACTCCATCCTGCCATTGCCAGTCACCGCTGACAACTTTCCACAGCGGCGACTGTTGCTGGAAGGTGTCGTGCAGGACAGGCTGAGGCGGGGTGGCGGGTAGTCCGGAGTTGCTGATTAAGGCGGCGGCCGCTTCGGCTTCGCTGGCAGCTGTTTCTGCGGCGAGCGCGGCGGCGGTGGCCTGATCGAGCAGTTGACGGCGATCGGCGATGAGTTGTTCAGCGCGCTGCAGCATATCGCTGGCGACGGCTGGGCGGAGGTGTGGGTACCAGGCTTCCACGGGGAGGCTGACGGGAGTGATCTGCAGGGAGCCGCCGAAGATTGCGGGGACACCGGGCGCGATTGGCCGGGATTTGTCCGGATAGCGGTTATCGCCGCGCTCGAAGAGAAATGTGGGAGCTTCGGGTTCCCGGTCGAAGACGCGTGCCAGTCCCTCTTTCAGAACCGGCCCCAGTGTGGCGTCCTTGTCGGTATCGAGATTACCGGAGACGGGATCGGTACGAACATCGTGCGGTTCAAAGAATGCGCGGAAGCGATAATAGTCTTCATGGGTGACGGGATCGAACTTGTGGTCGTGGCAGCGAGCGCAGCGGAGTGTGAGCCCGAGGAATGCCTGGGCGGTCTGTTCGACGGTCTCGAACATCCAGACATTGCGGTCGAACTTATACCAGTTACGTCCGAGAAAGCCGGTGGCGCGGAGCACATCGGGGTCAGCGGGTGCAAGTTCGTCGCCGGCCAGCATTTCCTGGAGCATGCGGTCATAGGGTTTGTCGGCGTTGAGTGATTCGACGATCCAGTCTCTCCAGCGCCAGATGTGCCGCTGGCTGTAGCGAATCTCGTTGATGCCGCGGCTGCCGTACCAGTCGCTGTAGCGCCAGACGTCCATCCAGTGTCGTCCCCAGCGCTGGCCGTATTCGGGGCGATCGAGGAGTTGACTGACAGTTTTTTCGTAGCGGTCGGGATCGGTATCAGCGAGATACTCTTGCAGTTCCGCGCGGGTGGGAGGGAGTCCGAGGAGGTCGAGATAAACGCGGCGGAGGAGCACTTCGGGGCGGGCAGCCGGAGATGCCGTGAGTGCATGCTGCTGGTGCTGCTGCAGGACGAATGCGTCAATCGGATTGCGGACCCACGGATTGTTGCGGACTTCCGGGATCGGCGGTGAATGGAGGGGTTTGAAGGACCACCATGCTGCGGGATCGGCAGGCGGTTGTTCATCAGCCGGATAGGGAGCTTGTGCGGCAATCCACGTTTGTAAGAGTTCCTGCTGTTGGGGCGTGAGTTGTTCACCTTCGCCTGCCGGGGGCATGCGCTGCGTGTCGTCGTCGGCGGTGACCCTCTGCATGAGCAGGCTTTGCCGGGGAGAACCGGGAATGATGGCCGGACCGGATTCTCCACCTTTGTGAATCCCTCTGCCGAAGTCCAGCCTGAGACCTCCGGCCTGTCGGAGCGCTCCGTGGCAGGCTGCGCATTTCTGTGCGAGCAGCGGCCGGATTTCGCGCTGATAAAGATCGTCAGCAGACACGGACGAAGAGAAGAGCAGGCAGGGCAGCAGAGCGGCGAGGATGTGGGGAAAGAGTAATCGTGAAGCAGACGTCGCGCGGGAGTGCGTGGCCGGTGGAAGGAATTTCGGAGTCAGTTGCATGCGGCACCTGCCTGCTGGTCAGCTGAGGATTTCGTGAATCACGTGTCCATGGACATCGGTCAGCCTGCGGTCGACTCCGTCATGCCGCACGGTGAGCCGGGTGTGGTCGATGCCGAGCAGGTGCAGGATGGTTGCATGGACGTCGTAGACCTGGGTGGGGTTGCTGCGGTCGAGTGGTTTATAGCCCCATTCGTCAGAAGGACCGTGGCTGATGCCACCACGAATACCCGCTCCGCAGAGCCAGTTGGTGAAGACCCATGGATTGTGATCGCGGCCTTTGCTGCCCTGAGTGGACGGCATGCGCCCGAATTCGGTTGTCCAGAGGACGATGGTGTCTTCGAGGAGTCCGCGTTGTTTGAGGTCCTGGATGAGTGCTGCGGTGCCGATGGCCATACCCATGGCGAGCGGCTTATGGTCGCGTTCGATGTCTTCGTGGCTGTCCCAGTTGCGGCGGGGAAAGCCGTTGTCGTTGCCGCTCCAGATCTGAATGAAACGGACGCCGCGTTCGAGCAGTCTGCGGGCGATCAGACATTTGCGACCGAAGTATTCGGCTTCTTCGGGAATGTTGATTTCGGCGGGCCACGACGTGCCTGTTTCGGCCAGACCGTACATGGCTTTGGTGGCTGCCGTTTCCTGAGAAAGGTCGAACGCCTCCGGGGCACTGAGCTGCATGCGGGCGGCCAGTTCGTAGGACCTGAGTCGCGATTCGAGGCGTGTGTCGCCGGGGCGCTGCGAGTTGTAGCGGGCATTGAGCTGCCGGAGGAGCTGTCGACCGTCGGCTTCGGCGGCGGTCGTGAGATAAGCTGCGGAGGCCTGCAGGTCTTCGATCGGCTGTTCCCGTTGCGGGAAGATGATTGTCCCCTGGCTGGACGCCGGAAGAAAGGCCGACGCCCAGTTGCGGGGACCGTTGCTGGCGAAGCCCCGATGGTCGGGAAGCACTACGAATGTGGGCAGGTTTTCGTTGAGAGATCCGAGGGCGTAAGTGATCCAGGCACCCGCCCCGGGGAAGCCCGGGCGATCAAATCCGGTGGACTGCAGATAGGTGGCCTGGCTGTGGACGCCGGTTCGGCCGGACATGTTATGGATGAAGGCGATATCGTCGACAACGGCCCCGAGTGGTTCGACGACGTCGCTGAGGAATTTGCCGGATTTTCCGTGGGGACGAAAGGTGAACGGAGATTTCATCCACGGCCCGAGCCCGTTCTGGAATGCCTCGACTTTTTCCCCGAAGCTGGACGGTTCGCCGTGGTGCTTTTCAAGCTGCGGCTTGTAGTCCCAGAGATCCAGGTGACTGGCCGCGCCGCCCATGAACAGCTGGATCACACGTCGCGCCTTTGGCGGGTGATGCAGAACCTTGAGTGTGCCGCCGACGCCTGCGGGACTTTGGGGTGGAGCGGCGGCAGACGCCGCGACCGGATCCTGAGCCGACCGAGCGGCTTCTTCGTGGAGCATGATCGACGCGGCGAGCCCCGCAAATTGTGAAGCTGCATGCAGGCAGCTTCGGCGAGGGAACCGGGGGAGAGGAACCGAGTTCGTCATGGCTGGGTCCGAACTGCGGAAAAGGTGAGGCGGGTGAAAGCGCAGAAGGCACAGGAGCATACCATGCAGAAGCCATTGAAGTCACGTGAAATGGTGGCTGATTGCCAGGAAGTTTCCGGGTGTGGTTGATCGAGCTGCCACAGTGACGTAGGGTGAGCGTCTGGAGACAAATCATGCTGACGTCAGAACTTCGTCCGCTGGCAGCGTTCCTGCTGCTGGCCCTGAACTGCCGGTGTGTGGCAGATGAACCGATGGAAATCCATGTGACGGATGCCGCCACCGGCCGCGGAATTCCGCTTGCAGAGCTGGTGACCGTTGATGATGTCGTGTACGTCACCGACAACGCGGGCCGGGTCGCTCTGGATGAACCGCAGCTGCAGGGACAGACGCTGTTTCTTAAACCCCGCTCGCCCGGGTATCTGTCGAGAAAGGACGGCTTCGGTATCGAAGGCGTGCGGATCACGGTCAAACCCGGTGACAAGGTCACCATTCCGCTGGAACGCAGCAATATCGCTGAACGCCTGTTTCGCATCACCGGCCGGGACCTCTATCGTGAGAGTCTGCAGCTGAGGTCCCCTGTGCCGATCCGGCATCCGCTCAGCAACGGACTTGTCGCCGGGCAGGATTCTGTGCAGACGGCCGTTTACCAGGGGCGACTCCACTGGTTCTGGGGCGATACCAGCCGCCTGTCGTATCCGCTCGGCTTGTTTCGCACGGCGGGGGCGGTGAGCGATCTGCCCAAGGAGGGGGCCCTGCCGGCGTCTGCGGGCATTGATCTGGAGTACTTCACAGGGCCTGACGGATTCGCACGTGCGATGGTCCGGCTGCCGGAGTCAGAGGGGGTGGTCTGGATTCAGGGTTTGGTCGTGGTTCCCGATGAGTCCGGTCGGGAGCGGATGGTCTGCAGCTATTCCCGGCGCCGTGGGCTTGAACAGCCTCTGCAACAGGGGCATCTGGTCTGGAATGACCATGAAGCTGTGTTTGAAAAGCTCAGTGACATCCCACTTGAAGAAACCTGGCGACTGCTGCAGGCCCATCCAATCCGGCAGGTCATGGACGGCCGGGAGTATCTGGTGTGCGGAAATCCCTTTCCGACAGTCCGTGTACCGGCCGAGCTGCAGGCGATCAGTCACCCGGAGGTTTGGGAAGCGTGGACGTGTGTCGATGCAGCGGCTGATCCGCGGGGGCTCAAACCAGCTCGTACTCCCGCTGGTCAGCTGGACTGGGGCTGGAGGAAGGCTGTTCCGGTGAGTCAGCAGCTGGAGGAACGCTGGCTGCGCGAGGGACTGGTGCAACCTGAGGAGCTCAGATTTCTGCCGCAAAACGCAGGGAAGCCCGGTCAGCGAGTGCTTTTTCACGGCGGCAGTGTCTGCTGGAATTCGTGGCGGAAACGCTGGGTGCTGATTGGCAACGCGCAGCACTGGGAGCGTGGGGCGACGTCGTTTTTGGGAGAAGTTTACTATTCTGAAGCGGAAAGTCCGCAGGGGCCGTTTTTGCAGGCACTACTCATTGCCACACACCCGGGCCAGTCGTTTTACAACCCGTGTCAGCATGTGGAATTCGACGAGCAGTCGGGGCGCTGCATTCTGTTTGAAGGGACGTACACGAGTATGTTCACGAATTCACCACCCACGCCCAGGTACAATTACAACCAGCTGATGTATCGCCTCGACCTGGGGGATGTGAGACTGCAGGAGGTTTTTGGAGAGAGGGAATGACGGCATGGGGGAGGGTGAATAAGGTTGATGTTTGTACAGAAGATTCTCCGCAAAGAAACCGGGTATTTGGGCGATCGAAGTGCAGCTCAGATCAAAAAAATCCCGGATTTCTTCCTTCGGGGCTGTTTTTGTGATGAAGTTCACGGCTGCAGTTCTTACGGTTTCTGCCTGTTCTTGCCCGACTGCAGCCGGACTCTCGCATGACATCTCAAGACGACTCGCACCACCTGCAAAATTCTGACGAACCCACAGACCGCACTTTGGTTTCCCGACTCCGCCGGGGGGATGAAGTGGCGGCGACGGAGTTGTACCGGCGTTATGCAGCGCGTCTGCATGGACTGGCTGATCGCCAGATGTCCTCGGGAATTCGCCGGACCATCGAGCCGGATGACATTGTTCAGAGTGCTTTTCGCAGCCTTTTTCGGGGGGTTTCGGCCGGCTCTTACGAAGCTCCAGAGGGTCATTCCCTGTGGAGCCTGCTGGCAATCATTGCGATTCACAAAGTTCGTCGAAAGGCCAGTCGTGATCGCAGCGTACCGGCCAGCTCGTTTCAGGGACCCGACGGTGAGCCACCATCATCGCAGCAGTTTGCAGCGACGGTATCCGAGCAGCAGTTTGAGAGCTCCCTGAAGGAGGCGATTGAGTTCCTGCAGCCACAGGAGCGGGAAATTGTGGAACTGAGGGTTCAGGGATTTACGGTGGAGGAAATCAGCCAGCGTGCAGGGCGGAGTGGACGCACGATTGAACGCACACTGCAGCGGATCCGCGAGAAACTCTCCGATCGGCTGCTTCAGGAATACGACGAGACCGAAGAAACCAGATGAATTCCTGCACTTCGGAAAAAAATGGCGGGTTTCCAGGAAAAATTGGCCTTTCGTCTTCTGCGGTTCGTCAACATCGCGATCGTGCGATTTTCCAGAGGGAAATGCCGGAAACATGACTCCGGGAAACGTTCCATCCGCGTGTTCCGGCAGCTGCCAGCCCCTGACAAACTGTCTTCTGTCTGTTGCCCGTGGTTTCTCTGTTGAGGTACAGATGATTACTGCCGCCGAAAAGCTGCAGGCTATCGATGACGCGATTGAGCATTTCGAGCAGAACTGGAGATCGGAGTCAGAGGAACTGATTCAGCAGGTTGCTGATTCGGCCGGTCTGTCCGGCGATCCTCAACTGCTGGTGGAGCTGATCCGTGTGGACATTGACCGCCGCTACGCTGCGGGCACCGATGTCGACCTGCAGGGTTATTTCAGTCGGTTTCCTGCGTTGCAGCTTGATGCAGCGCATGTGGCGGCCATCTGTTTCGAGGATTACCGGGTGCGCAGGCTGCGCCGCAGAGCCTGCCCGCTGATTCGCTGGTCGGGTTTTCGTGGTGTGGAATCAGAAGCGTGGTTCAAAGATCTGCAGTCCGAGACGCAGGTCGCCACGGTCCCCGGGCATATGGAATTTCCCTCAACAGCGTCGTTCATCAGTTCGCAACTGATGCCGGGAGAGAATTCCTTTGCGCCGGCGACGATTCCGCATCTTTCCGAGCGGATCGGGGATTTTGAGCTGGTGGCTCTGCTTGGTGAAGGGGCCTTCAGCCGGGTTTATCTGGCGCGACAAACCTCGCTGGGGCGTCGCTATGTGGCAGCCAAGGTGGTCGACCGCCCGATGCAGGAACCGTATAACCTGTCACGTCTGCAGCACACCGGCATTGTGCCACTGTATTCGTGTCATGAAGCCGAGGGACGCTGGGTGTTGTGCATGCCGTACAGCGGTGCCACCACACTCGCCCGCTGGCTCCGGGAAGTCAAAAACCCCCAGTATCGAACCGGTGAAAGTCTCAAAGCTTCCATCGAGGCAGCCCAGACTCGCCTGACGTCCCGCGATGAATCGCTGCCGGTCAGCCTGAACAATCCCGCCGCCGACGTGGTCCAGTCTCTGCGACGCTGGCATCAGGCCGCTTCGGGACCTCTGCAGCAGCTTCAGAGTATGAACAGCAGTCGGCTGGCTCTGTGGATCTTTCGCCGACTGGCCAGTGCCCTCGCGCATGCTCACCAGCGGGGGCTTGTGCACGGCGATCTCAAACCTGCCAACATTCTGATTCGCAATGACGGCGAACCGGCGCTGATTGATTTCAATCTTTCGCAAAGCACCGAGTCACGGCAGCGCGCGTGGGTTGGGGGAACCATGCCGTACCTTGCCCGCGAACAGCTCCAGCAACTGCTCACCCAGTCAGCCGGTCCCCCGCGCCCCGAATACGACATCCATGCTCTGGGCGTGATCATGTTCGAAATCCTCGAAGGCCGACTGCCGTTTCGACCGGCCACCAGTGCCAGTGCAGAGGAACTGCAGGCAGCTCTCGCCAGCCATGCACACCTGCCGGAATTTAAAGCCCGCAGCGGTTCGCCGGGACTGCGAACCATCGTCGCCGCCTGTCTTGCTCCTGGCTCCGCCGGCAGCTATCCCACTGCCGTCGAACTGCTCGCAGACATCGATCGCGAGATTGCCAATCAACCGCTCCGACACGTCAGGGAATCCTTCTGGAACAGCCGGCTTCCCAAGACACTGCGGCGTTACCCACGAGCTTTCTCGGGTGGATTCATCACGGCTATGGCCTGCATGGTGATCGGGGTTCTTGGGCTGTGGCTGGCTTCTGCGCGTGAGTCCCAGCAGTTGCTGATCGCTACCACCGCCCGGGACAATCTTGTGGCTGTCACCGAAAAAACGTGCTCGATGCTCTTCTATGGCGCTATGGATAACAGCTCCTCTGCTGTACCCTCGTCGGCACATGTGCTGCAGTCGATGGTGGATGCTGTCGGCTGTCAGCCGGGGGAATTGTTCGCCGAGAGGTGGGACAGGATTGAAGCCATGCTGACGGAAGCTGAGCGTTCTGAGGCACGCTGCAGTCTCGTCTGTCTGGCAATCGTGGCTAAACATGCGCGGCTTCAGGAATTGCGCAGTGGATTGAACCAGACTGCTGCCGGTGAGGAGCCCGCCGGATATGAGCCCGCCAGTCGGGCCGACGAACAGAACCCGTCAGTCAGCGATGCGCAGATCCGCAGCATCCTCTCCGTGCTTCCCCCGAGTCTCAACAGCAGTTCATGGGCAGCCTGCCTTCTCGACGCTGCTCAAAAACCTGTGGAAGCCGATGGTTCGGCACTCATTACCTTGTCCGGACTCCCGGAAAACACCTCCATTCCCGGGCTCGACGAACTGCTTGCCGCTGTCCGGCTGGCAAATCAGGGGCAGGATGAAGACAGCCTGAAACTGCTTGAGAAAACAGCATCCCCGCGCTGCCTCAGGACCTTTCACTGGCTGCTCCGGGGGCACCTGTATCACCGTCTGGGACGCTTCCGTGAAGCGTCTGCCGCTTTCTCAACCATTCTGAATGAATTGCCCGGCCTTGAATCCGCCCTGCTCTACCGTGGTTCCTCTCTGATTGCCGAGGGAAGATATCGCGAAGCCGAAGAGGACTTCACAGCGGCGCTCGAAAACAATGCCCTGCTCACCGATGCGTGGCTTCAGCGCAGCTTTGCCCGCCAGGGTCTCAAGAACTTCGACGGAGCGCTCGATGACCTCGCCAAAGCCATCCAGCTGCGCCCGCAGTCCAGTCGCTGCTATCTGATCCGGGCTCGTGTTCATGAGAAGCTCAAACACAAGGAACTGGCGGAGGCCGACTTTGAACAGGCGCGACAACTGCCGGCAACGTCCCTCGAAGACTCCGTTGCCCGCGCCTCCGCATGGATCTCCGTGGATGCCACCACCGCACTCGAAGAACTCCAGACCGCCGAAAAACGGTTCGGTCCCCGGCCACGCACCCTGCAGACGATGGCCCACGTGCTCTCCGAGCGGCTGCAGCGCGAAACCGATTCTCTCGCCGCACTCGATCGACTGCTCCAGTATCACCCGACGTTTCAGAAAGCGCTTGCGGGACGTGCGGTACTCCATGCACGACTCGGAAATACCGACCAGTCCATCGCAGATATCCGCGCGCTGCTCGATGTTCGCCAGTCCATACCCGCTGACCTGATGTTTCAGGTTGCTTCCGCGTGGTCTCTCTGTTCCCGGCACCGGCCGGAGCTGCGACCACAGGCCTGGCACTGGCTCACACGGGCAATCGCTGCGGGCTACGGACGGGCTCAGCTCGATACCGACCCCGACCTGGCTCCTTTGCGGGCAGATCCGGAATTCGCGGTCATTCGTCGCACGGCATGGCTGCTGGAGGGCAAAAAGCTGCCGAGCAACTGACCTTTTCCGATCAGTTTTTCGGAATCTTCCGGATTTTGTGGCGGGTGAGGAATGCTGTTGTGGCCTTCTTCACACCGACCAGCGGATCTACGCGTGCATCCCTGCATTTCTGGTACGAACAAATCCGCGATTTCAGAAAGTCTTCGGCATGGCATGGCACAGACGTAATCGCAGGTCGTCGCTCAAATCACCGGCGGCTCTGGTTTCCACAGCTGAACGGCTCGAAGATCGACAACTCCTCGCCGCCTTTGGCAATGCCTGGGCTGATCCCCGCAGCATCAGTATCAGTTTCCCAGCCGAAAACACCCCGATTGGTTCCGCAAAAAACAACATTCGCACCACCCTCGACGCCGTCGCTCCAAGAATCGAATGGCAAACTGCCATCCTTCGGGCAGCGCAAACGTGGGCCGAAAATGCAAACATTAATATCGGGCTGGTGCCAGACCGCAGCGACAGTTTCGGGGCCGTCGGACTGGCCACCAACGATCCTCGCTTCGGCGAAATTCGCATCGGCGCGTTTCCTCAGAACAATGTCATTGCCAGTGCCGTCGCTAACCTGCCGATTTCCGGCACCTGGGGGGGCGATATTCTGCTTGACAGCACCCGGGCATGGTCCGTGACCAACGCCAACTCACGGCATGCAAATACCGGCACCAATGCACAGTCACTCGCAGGCACCGTGGATCTGTATACCATCGCCCTGCATGAAATCGGGCACTCACTTTCCCTCGCGGAAAGCAACAGCACCGAGCCCGTCATGACGCCCACCTACACGGGCCCCCGCAGCTACCTCACCACAGCCGACATCGCTGCTGTGCAGGCTGTCTACGGAGCTCGTCAGGACCCCTTCGAAGCAACGCCGAACAACTCCGTTGCCACCGCCACTCCACTCATTTTCGACCGCTCGGCCACCGCCGCAGAAAGGCTTCAGGTTCCCGGCAGTCTGAAGGACTCAGACGACGTCGACGTCTATTCCTTCCAGCCTCTCCCAGGACAAACAACCGCAACTGTCACGCTCTGGGCCGCCGGCATCAGCCTGCTGGATTCTGAAGTCGAAGTTCGCGCCTCCGGTGGGCCTCGCCTCGACCGGCAGCGTGCTGAAAGCATCTTCCGCAACAATGTCCGCATCAGCCTCAATCAGCTGATCGCTGGCGAGACGTACTACGTAACAGTCCGAAAGAATAATAGCACCGCATTCGCGGTCGGCGATTATCAGCTGGATCTCGACTTCCGCTCCCCCGACCAGTTGTCCTCAGTAATTCCCATCCCCCACGATGCCGACCCCTATTCCGTCAAACGTCGACTGGCCAACACGGAATCCGCTGCCATCCTGCAGGCACTCAGTTCCACCCTCCTCGATCCCGAATCTGCCCTGAATGAAACTCCCGCTTCAGCTACCTCCCTCAGCACCGCACTTGGGTTTGCTCTGAACACCCGATACGAAGCGATTGGTTCTCTGTCCTCCTCCGCAGACCGCGACTTTTACACGATCAAGGCGCCGGAAGTGGTCGGCGGTGTGCTCAACGTGGATCTTGCACCCCTCGGGACGACACCTGTCAATGCTGAACTCTACGTGATGAATTCTGCGGGCGATCGACTCGCCGCCCGCGTAATTAAAAACGCAAACGGCACGATTCAGGTCCAGGTGCAGCAGCCAGTCGCTTCAGAAATCTATCTTATCTGTGTTCGTTCAGCACAGGGTGACACTGTTGCCACCGGAAATTACGTTCTCACAGCCAACTTCTCCAGCGCGGCCGCTCAGATGACCACGGTGCTGCAGGACAGCGTGTTCCTCGGCCAGCACAAAACGGTCCTGCTCACTTCCAGCAAATCACAACTGTTCCGCATCGATCTTGCGGCTGGTGCAGGTGCGGATCGTCAGGGCGTGCAGCTCAGCCTGATCAATGCTGCCACTGGCGAATCCATCAAGGCTCTGGGAGTGGTTGCCGGAACCACCGGCAGCATGTTTGTCTGGCTCCCGGCCGGCGAATACTATCTGGTAACCACAGGGATCACCCGTGACCGTTCCGCCATGCCCGCACTCGACTTTACGCTCAGGGCAGATGTTATCAGCGATGATGAAGGCCCGGGGCCGGATGATGGCACCAGCCTGCCGGACCTGGAGGAAGATCCCTATACAACCACCGTCCTGCCAGAGTCTGACCCTGCGGTTGGCGTCGGCGAACTCACTGAAGACCCTTGGTCCGGTATATTGCTGGTCAACATCATCGAGCAGTTCGTGAACACACTCTTCGGCCCCTGATCCCGGAACTGCATGTTGCCGGAATGCAACACTGTCAAACAGTCAATGACATTCTGTCTGATCCGACTATCACTCCACCTTCCTGCGGATGGCTGCCCACTCTGCCGCATCAAAAAATCCCTGATCAATTGCTGAAATCCTCTTTCGCCGACCGCGCACAGTGACTCCGGCATTGGTTTTGCAATCCATACCCGACAGCGTGTTGTTTCCCTTTCTCAACACCGTCTCACTGTCCGGGGTCTGTTCCTGTGAAGCTCTCCAATCTGCCCGAAATCGCAGCGCTGATGTCTGCGTACAGTCGCTGTTTCACAGAGAAACACGAATCCATCCCCGTACAAACCATCGGCGACTATTACGTCCACAGCCGCAATCGATTCAATCGCTGGATGCGGCTGCTTGCCGATCATTCCGCCAGCCTCATCTGTTCTCCGCCACCCTCGCGTCTGCACACCGCCTTCAACCGCACTGTTTCGCACCCGCTCACAGATCTCTCCCGACAAATCTTCATCAACGAATTCGTCTCCCGCGTCTGGCTGCTGCTCCTGATCGCAGCAGATCGTTTCCATCGCCGTAACGAAACCGAAGCCCTCGCCCGCAATCTCCTCAGCGGTTACCAGACACTTCGCCGCCGCACTGCCGAACTGGTCATTCACAACGAAATGCTCGCAGCCCCACAGCGTTTCATTGTCCAGGATCTTCGCAAACACACCGAAATCTGGGCTGATCTGCTCTGCTGCGACATCATGGCACGCTACGACCTCTGGTCACTCGCGTACAACCCTGACGAAGCCCGGCGTAACGCGCAGCAGCGGTTCGCCGACCAGATCCTTCGTCCTGACGCTGTCGCCTGGCAGTTTCTGCTCGAAGAAATCCGCAGCACCTTCAGCCCCGAATCGCTCTCCGGTCTCCATATCAGCTCCGCCGACCAGCAGATCCTCCGTTTGATGCTCAGCACCTTCCCGCGAACGGCCGAACACCCCAAAATTCGCTCCGGAAAGTCGGTCTGATCACTGCCGCATTTCAGTTGAATTCTCTCGCACTCTCCCCGAAGATGAACGCCATCCCGCTTCCCGCCAGGCGACCTTCGGAGCCCCTGAAATGCCGTTGCACAACCTGATTCGGATCACCGTCACCGGCTTTTGCCTGTTCTTCAGCAGCCTCTGCCCGACAGCCCGCGCCGCCGATGAACTCCGCATCCTCCCTGCTGAACTCACCTTCGCCACCCCCGGCCTCGATCAGCAGGTACTCGTCGAAATCTTTCGCAACGGTCAGGCCGAAGGCCCCGCTCCCGACTCCGTCCTGCTCACCAGCGACCATCCGGAAATCGTTCGCATCGAAGGTCGCCGGCTGATTCCCGTCGCCAACGGCAGCACACTGGTCCGCATCGCCGGAGTCCCCCAAAGTACACCAGCCAAAGTCACCGTCACCGGAATGCAGTCCACCTCCGGCTGGTCCTTCCGTCGCCACATCGAGCCCGTGCTGGCTCGACAGGGCTGCAGCTCCGGTGCCTGCCATGGTGCCCTCGCCGGCAAAGGCGGCTTCAGACTGTCGCTCCGCGGCTATGACCCCGACCGCGATTTCTTTACCATCGTCCAGCAGCAGCAGGGGCGCCGCATTGAACTGCTCGACCCCACCTCCAGTCTGCTGCTCACCAAACCCACCATGACGGTCCCCCACAGAGGCGGACTGCAGCTCCAGCCGGATTCCACCGGCTACCGAATCCTCGCCGAATGGATCGCTGAAGGCGCTCCCGGACCTCTCGCCGACGAGCCTGCTCTGCAAAAACTGGAAATCATCCCCGAACGCGTAATCCTCCGCAAAGGTCAGCTCCAGCCCCTGCTCGTGCGCGCCCACTATGCAGACGGCCGAACAGAGGATGTCACGCAGTTTGCCCGTTTCAGCTCCGCCGCCGAAGCCGTCGCCAGTGTTGATGACAGCGGCTTCGTGCAGGTTGTCGGCTCCGGTGAAGGTGCTGTCACCGCGTGGTTCTCCAGCCGTATCGTGATTGCTGCCATTACAGTCCCCTTCCCCAACTCCATTGCCCCCGAAGTTTACACCACAGCACCTCAGAGAAATCTGATTGACCAGCACGTCCTCCAGCAGCTGCAACGGCTGAACCTCGCTCCGTCACCCCGCTGCAGCGACGACGTCTTCATCCGCCGCGCCTTTCTCGACACCATCGGCACGCTCCCCAACGCCGATGAAGTCCGCAGCTTTCTCTCAAACACTCAACCGGACAAACGCGATCAGCTGATCGAATCACTCCTGCAGCGTCCTGAATTCGTCGATTACTGGACCTATCGCTGGTCCGATCTGCTCCTGCTCAACGGCACCGAACTCCGCCCGGAAGCCATTCAGGCGTGGTACAAATGGATTCACGACCGCGTGGCTGCCAATATGCCGTGGGATCAGTTCGTTCGCGAGATTGTCACTGCCAAAGGCTCCAGCCTCGAAAACGGTGCCACCAATTTCTTCGCCCGCCATCAGGCCCCCGAAGACATGGCCGAAAACGTCAGCCAGGCATTCCTTGGTCTGTCCATCGGCTGCGCCCGCTGCCATAACCACCCGCTCGAAAAATGGACCAATGACCAGTACTACGCCTTCGCGAATCTGTTTGCCCGCGTGCGTGCAAAAGGCTGGGGCGGAGACTCACGCAGCGGCGACGGCAAACGAACCGTTGTCAACGCCTCCTTCGGAGAACTCGTACAGCCCCGAACCGGCAAACCTCAGCGTCCCGCACCACTCGACGCCGAACCGCTTGAATTCGACGCCCCGGGTGATCGCCGGGATTACCTCGCCGAATGGCTCACCAGCCCCGATAACACCCTCTTCGCCCGCTCCATCACCAACCGCGTCTGGAAAAACTTCTTCGGCACCGGACTCGTTGAACAGGTTGATGACATGCGCGGCTCAAACCCCGCCGTCAACGAACAACTCCTCGCCGCCACTGCCGCTCACCTCGTGCAGAACAATTACGAACTTAAAGCAACCATGCGCCTGATCCTCCAGTCTGAAACCTGGCAGCGAAGCAGCCAGACTCTCCCGGAAAACGCCGGTGACCTCCGCCAGTACTCCCGCTACTTCCCCAGAAGACTCCCTGCCGAAGTTCTTCTCGATGCCATCTCCCAGGTCACTGATGTCCCCACCGAATTCAACCAGATCCTCTATCCCGGAAATGACCGTAAACCCACCACCGCGTATCCTCGCGGCACTCGAGCTATCCAGCTGAGCGATTCCGCCGTTGAATCCTGGTTCCTGCAAACCTTCGGACGAAACCAGCGCCGCATTACCTGCGAATGTGAACGTTCAGACGAACCCAGCCTCGTTCAGGTCCTGCACCTCTCAAACGGCGATACCGTCAATCAGAAACTCGCCGTCCCCGAAAACCGAATCGGACGCTGGCTCACAAGCTTCCCGGATGACAACACCGCCCTGCTCAACGAAGTCTTCCTCGTCTGCCTCAGCCGAAACCCCTCAGCAGACGAAGCCAGCCAGATCCTTCCGCTCCTCGATCAGGCCAGCCCCGAACAAAAACGTGAAGTCCTTGAAGATCTCGTCTGGAGCGTCGTCGGCAGCCGCGAATTCCTCTTTAATCACTGAAGCAGCAAACTGCCAATCTCGTAAAACAGCACCACCCCCAGCACGTCAATCATCGCCGCAATCAGCGGATTCGACATGATCGCCGGATCCATCCCCAGGCGACGGAAAAGCAGCGGAAATAATGTCCCTGCCGAAGTTCCCAGTGACACAACCGTAATCACAGTGATCGCAATCACTGCAGATTCCCACGGTGTCCGGCCAAACCACAGCCACGCAACGCTGAAGTCCATCAGCGCCAGAGCCGTGCCCAGGCTGAGCCCTACAAGAAACTCGCGCCCCACCAAATGCACATCAATCCCCGATCCACGACCGTTCCTCGAGTCACTGGGCTGGAGTGCAAACATGCGGATAAAGAGCGTTGCCGACTGAGAACCCGCGTTGCCACCGCTTGCCATCACCAGCGGCAGAAAGAGCAGAATCAGGGATGTCAGGCCCGCTGCCGGAGCGACTGCGGCATCTGCAACACCGCCCCCGTCTGTCGCAACACGATAGTGGTCAATCACATGTGCGTTCATCAGTGCGACCACCGACAAAAACAACAGCCAGACTCCCCGCTTCCACAAAATCACCGGAAGAGGAGTATCCTGATAGGTGTCTTCAAGAGGGGCCACGGCGCTTTGCAGATACGCGTCCTCCGTCGCCTCTTCCTGAACCACATCGAGCGCGTCGTCATGCGTCACGATTCCCACCAGGCGGTCAGCCTCGTCTACGATCGGGACTGCGATAAAGTTGTATCGTGCCAGCAGCTGCGCAGCGATCGTCCGCGACTCTGTTGCCCGTACCCGAATCGGCTCCCGCTGCATGATTTCAGACAGCTGCACATCCGGTCGAGCCAGAATGAGCTGTCGCAGGGAGATGAAGCCTTCGAGATGCCGGTCTTCACCCAGAATGTAAACGTAGTAGATTGTTTCGCTGTCCGGAGCCTGCTGACGCAGGCGGCCGAGTGCGTCCTGAACGGTGATGGCGGCCGGGAGCGATGCATATTGGGTGGTCATCACCGCACCCGCACTGTCCTCGTCGTAGGACAACAGCCGCCGAATTTCGTTCCGCTCGGCCTGCGCAATCATCCGCAGCGCGTCTTCCCGGCGAGCCTCCGGGAGCCGGGACAAAAGGTCCACACGGTCATCGGCAGACATCCACTCCAGCAGATGTGAAAGCCGCGAAGAATCGAGCGATTCGACGAGTTCCGTCTGCCGCTTCAGCGACAGGTATTCAAAAATCTCTACCCGCAGCTGATCACCTGCATGGTCGAGAATCGTCCAGATCTGAGGATCGTCGAGCTCTTCGAGGATTTCGGCGACGGAAGCCGGGTGCACCACGCCACAAAACGCGGCAAGGCCCTGCAGGTCACCTTCGTCGAGCATCATGCGGACGTCAGGGAGGATCAGAGTCTGGTAAGCGTCCTGCATCGGAGAACCCTCCGTCGGCGGAACGTAGCACCGTGTTCAAACATGGTGCAAAAAAAATCCCTGCAGGGGACGCCGGCAGGGACGGGATTCAACGGGGGACCGCAGAAGTAGATCAGCGTTTGGAGAACTGGAAGCTGCGGCGGGCTTTGCGGAAGCCATACTTCTTGCGTTCCACCATACGGTCGTCGCGGGTGAGCAGACCGGAGGTTGCGAGATCGTGATGCCAGGCGGGGTTCATGCCCTGGAGGGCGCGAGCGACACCAAGAACGATGGCGCCGGTCTGGCCGGTCAGCCCACCACCCTGAACTCGAACGGACACGTCCACGCTGCCGACCTTGCCGACAACCTTCAGAGGAACCATGACGCTGTCGCGGTCGCGTTCGATCCGCAGGTATTCGGTGAGATCCCTGCCGTTCACGGTGAACTTGCCGGTGCCTTCTTTAATTCGAACGCGAGCGACAGAGGTTTTGCGGCGACCGGTACCCATGGCTACTCCGAAGCGGTCCACCTTGCCACGAATGGTTGGCTGCCAGGTCGGATCCACGGGGGCTGCGGGAGCAGAACCGATGGTCAGTTCCGGCAGGCTGGAGGATGGCATTTCCGGTGCGGAGATGTCGGTATCGGCAGATGTTTCTGTGCTCATGAGATTCCAATAACCCCGAAAACGAATCGATCAAAATTACCCGGTTTTGCCAGATTACTTTTTGGCTTTTGGACGCGGCATCAGGTAAGCAGGGAAGGACTTGGGCTGCTGTGCCTGGTGAGGATGATCAGTGCCTGTGAAAATTCTGAGTTTCGCCAGCATGTGGCGTCCCAGTTTGTTCTTGGGAAGCATGCGACGAACTGCTTCCTCCAGCAGCTTTTCTGGACGCTTTTCCCACATCTCTACCGCCGAACGCACCCGACGACCGCCGGGGTAGCCCGTATAGTGAGCGTACTGCTTCTTTGCCATCTTGGTTGTCAGGTAAGGAACCCGAGCGTGCTGCATCGCACTGCCGCTGAATCGCACGCGTTCGCAGTTGACAACAATCACGTAGTCTCCGCCGTCCACGTGGGGCGTGTATTCCGGGCGATGCTTACCCATCAAAACCGTGGCAATCTGAGTTGCCAGACGGCCAACAACCTGATTGTCCGCGTCGACCACGTACCAGTCGCGGTCGTAGACGTCTTCCTTGCGGACCATCGAAGTCTTACCAAGCGCCAGCATGAGCCATCTTTCCTTCGCCCGCTGATGTCAGCAGAGCCTAAATCAGACCCGAAAATCGGGATGTGAAACACAGGAACAACAACCGACAATCAACAGCTTTAACGCGGAATTGATACCGAAGGTCGAGAATATCACCAATTCCAGACACCTGTTATCGGCGCAGAATTATGGGGAAGTCGAGCAGGATAATCGATTCCCGGCACAGAATCAATCCTGCGAACCCGATTTCGCGGCTGAGAACGCCTGCTTTACCAGGCACAGCAGGACACCCCCGCCATTTTCCCCGACGCTCCGCTCGACTGCTGTGGGATTTTAACCCCCGCCGCTGTATTCTGGACGCTCACGCGAACTCAAATTACCAAACTCCTCACCCCCGTCAAAGCCGTCGTTGTGCCAACTCCCTACGAACGCCCCATCACCGCTCCCCCCGCCGACAGCTGGATGCCCACAGTCTGGGTTCCCAAATCGCCAAAACTATCCAGTCTTCGCAGCTCCGCCCGGCGATCCCTCCAGCAGGCCTCTGCACAGTTCCTCCATGCCCTCGCTCGAACTGCAAACATTTCCGGCCTGCATCTGCCACCTCCGCCGCCGCAGAATCCCGAATCCGACCGCACCCCTCTGCTGCTTACAGGACACCAGCCGGTGATTTTCCATCCCGGGTTGGTCTTTAAGTATCAGCTCACCCAGGCTGTCGCGGCGTCCCGCCACTGTACAGCAGCAGCTTTGGTGATCGACACGGACGAAGGTGACCCGGGGGCGTTTGAAGTCCCTCAGCCGAATGCCTTAAGCTCTATCGAGCCATCGCCGGCTGTGCCCGGTCCCCCGTCCGTGCTGCCGCTACGACGCACCGTGAGTACTTTTTCGGCCGCGCCGGGGCTCTATGCCGCCTGCCGACTAGCCACTGGTCCGCATCGATCTGAGATGGCAGCAGGCGTTCTCCGGTCGCTCCAGTCGTCCGGCTGCGATGCTGCAGCCAGGGCCTTTGCCGAGGTGGCAGAAAGCTACGCGCGGCTCCCGGACGGTCTGTCGGTGGCCACCGCCAACATTCTGATCCGCCGTGCTGCCGGAATCGGCAGTGGGATCGCGGAAGTGCCTCTGACAACCGTCTGCGGACTCCCTGAGGTGCTCCGTTTTTTTTCTGACCTGCTCTCCACAGCCCGGGAATTTCATACTACATACAATTCTGTCCTCAATGACTGGCGGCAGCAGCAGGGGATCCGCAACGACGCCAACCCCTTTCCCAACCTGCGATCCGCCGCAAATGCTCAGGAACTGCCCTTCTGGGTGGTGGACATCAATCGCGGTACCCGGACTGTTGCGTGGCTGCACAGCGGAGCTTCCGGCAGTCCCTCGCTTGGTGACGAACACGGGCCGATCACGGAACTGCCGCCAGGGTTTGAATCCGAGACGCTGCTTTCACTGCGGCTGGCAGGTCGGCTGCTGGTGCCGCGTGGGGCACTGATCACAGCCACCCTGCGTCTGCTCTTCAGCGACCTCTTCATTCACGGTCTCGGCGGCGGTCACTACGATCCCGCCACAGATGAGCTCATTCGCCGCTGGTGGCACGAGACTCCGCCGCCATATGCCGTGGCCAGCGCTTCGATGTGCCTGTTTCCGGCAGAGCGAATTACGGTGCAGCAACTGCTGGAGTTCCGCACCCAATACCGTGACCTGCAGTACAACCCCGGTCGCTATCTCGATCAACCTGTGTTCTCCACTGAACAGGCAGCGGAACTCCGCAGTCTGCTGAACCAAAAGCACTCCGCCGTCGAGGAATTGGAACAACACCGGAGTGCCGGGACGTCCGGTCGGGAAACGGGGCGTCGCCTGCAGCAGCTTTCAGATGCCATTCGTAGCCGTGTCACCGAAATCCTGCGACCACACATCGAAGCCGCCAGCAGCATTTCCGAGGAAACGGTGGGCACGGTGGAGTCGCGGACGTGGCCGTGGTTCTTTTTCCCGGGCGACTGGGATCTGACCGCCCGGGGATTCGGCCTGAAAACGCACGAAAATTCCGCGTGAATTCCCTGCGTTCCCGACAATCCCGAACTGTTGAAATCAGATTTCCATCCGAAAAACCGGTCTTTTCGTGCAAAACTTCAGAATTCGGGTCTTGTCGCCTGGGAATTGCCTTACAGAATTCACAAGGCATAAGTTGGCTTTTCCCGCGTCTCCCGTCATTTCCCCGTTGTGTGCTGTTCTCAGCACAGCCTGCTCAAAACCTGCCCGCCTGACGTTCCCTCGATATATCTTCCCGGAATTCCTCCCGTGCCACTCACCGCCCGCGACCGCCAGTTGATCAACGACCTGCTGTCGGGCAGCCCCGGCAGCTGGAAAACCTTCGTGGACCGTTTCTCGGGCCTGATCCAGCAGGTCATTCGTCAAACTGCCAGCGCCCACAGCTTCCGTCTGTCTGCAGACGATGCCGATGATCTGTGCGCCGACACCTTCGCCGAACTCCTGCTGCGCGACATGGCCGCGCTCCGCAACTTCCGCGGTCGCAGTTCCTTCGCCACTTACCTCGCGGTGATCTGCCGCCGAATCGTCGTTCGCCGGATGACCGAACACCGCTTCCTCAGCGCCCTCGGACACGTCACGGCTCATAAGGCCGCGGTCGAACAGGCGTCCACCGAAGCTCCCGCCGGCCGACAACTCGAACAACGCGAACAAGTCGAACACCTGCTCAAAAAGCTCCCGGACGAATCCCGGCAATTGCTCAGCTGGATCTACCTCGATGACCTCAGCTGGAACGAAGCTGCCCGTCGCCTCGGCCGCCCGCTCAACTCCATCGGCCCGATGCTCAGCCGCATCCGACGCCTGTTTCAGCCCCTCGGCCAATCCTGAAGGATTGGGACACCGGCCCCGTCGCGGTGTCCGCAATCTTACTCATTCACCACAAAATCCAGAATCCTCGCTGCGTTTCCCCTGCTGTCCACGTGCCGACTGGCAGACACCCGCACCTCCAGAGAATGCTCACCCGCATCCAGATCGCTGCTGAACATCACGGTCCGCGGATAATGCAGACCACGGCTGTAACTGTGATACAGCTCCGCCGTCTGCCACGGTCCGTTGTCAATCCGATATTCCAGTCTGCCTGCGTCCGGCCCCGCCAGAACGAACGCGCCGATCGCCCGACCGGAGAAACGACAGGACAGCTCTGCACCGGGATCACTGCTGAAGAATGCATCCTGCTTCAGAAATCGTTCCCGCTTACTGCCCTCAATCGACTGCCATTCCGGCACACCGCGCTGCCAGCCATCACCCGGCTTCACGGCGGCCGTTTCAAGAAATCGACCGCGGTCAAAGCTGGATTCCAGCAGCGGTGCCGGCAACGCTGATTTCTCTTCCGAACTTTCGCCGTCCATCGCCGCCCTCAGAATTCGAATCACCTGATCAGCCGCACGGCGATTTCCGGCCGGCCCCGGATGCGTGCCCCCCCACTGTTCCCAGGACAGCGTGCCGGCAGCAATTGAGGCGGCCAGATCCGCCGGCAAATCCACTGAACTCACGTTGTAATGGGCCGCAACACGCTCGTGCTGCCGAACGCTCAGACCCGGCCTGCCAGCCTGCGCGGCCGCAAGCAGTTCCGGGTTCACAAAATGCACCATGACTGCACCTGCTGCTGGATTGCCGGTGAATAGCTGTCGCACAACGCCTTCCATGCCGCGAATACAGCCATCCGCATCGTGATGCGCGTCCTGGTCGTCGTTGACGGCGAATTCCACAAACAGCAGGTCCACCGGACCGTCCTTCGCCACATCCCGCTGGAAACGAAACGCACCGGTCTGTGAACACGTGGACGCAATTCCGGCATTGATGAAGGTGAACTTCGTCCCCGGAAAGGCATCCGTCAGCCATGTCTCCACCAGCGGTCGATAGCCCTGCATTTCGGTGATTGAACCCCCGAGGAAGACAACTCGACCTTCCCGCTGCTCACGGAACTTCCGCAGCGCCTGCTGCAGATGCCCCCGCTGGTGCACGCTGCTGCCGATCGCGGCAGACGCCGGCCTGTCCTGCCCGAAACTGATCGGGCACGTCATTGAAAGAATCAGCCACCCGAACACTGTCACAGCTCGCATCCAGCTCATCAGATGTCCCCTTCGATTAATGCGTGGAAATCAGGTCTTCAAATCGAGTCGTTCTCAGCTCGCGTGGGCGGGCGAGAGCAGCCGCAAGGCCACCTTGCCATAGCCCTCCGTCACTCCGATCACCTCGAAGTTCTGACGGTATGCCGCACAGTAGTCGTCAAATGCCCGGAATTCGTGCATCTCACTGCAGAACTCATCGAAGATCACAATGGTGCCCGGTCGCATGTATGCGTGTCCGCAGGTGAGCACAAACAGCGTGGCCGAATACAGGTCGCTGTCGTTGTGAATCACCCACTGCTCCGGGCCGGAGTACGACTCGAGGAAGCTCGGCAGAGTGTCCTGGAACAGGCCCTTGACAAAGGAAACTCTGCTGTCACTGATCTGCGGGACCCGACCAGCTGTGGAAAACGTGCTGGCTTTCACCGTGCGGGAAAACTCAACCCAGTCCTCCGGCAGTCCGGTGAAGGTATCAAATCCCACGAACCGCGAATCCGCTGCCGTGTTGAGCCTCGAAAATCGCTCGATGCTCTCACCTTCAAAAACGCCGAATTCCAGATACGTGATCGGACGGCGTTCGAGCACCACGTCGTTGACGTACTGATGCAGCTGCTCACGATTCGTGAACACCGGAAACTGGTTCTTCTGCTGTCGGCACCACGATTCAAACTTCGGGCGAAATGCCAGAGATCGAAAGCGGTCTGAATCCGGCAGTACAGCCAGCACGGCGGCCCTCAGCAGAGCTCGAAATTGCGCTTTCATCTGAGCGTTTCCTTCCTTTATCGGCCCTGCAGACGCTGCAGGAGCCGGTTGAACATATCACGAAGCCCGGCCTTGAGCAGTCGCATGCGATCTTCAAGAATCATCGGATGCAGCTGCCAGGTCTCCATGGCATAGCCGTAAGCCTGCATGCCGTACTGCGCCACACTCTCCACATCCCGGATCTGCGCGGGCGACAATTCCGTGCGATATCGGCCGACTTTTGCCGGTGTGAGCGGTTCAGTGAGCCGCTTGTGGTGCTCCCATTTTGCAATCCGCTCAAAACCCGGCGGCTGCTGACCTCCGGATGCATGCCGCCGAAGCGCCTCGGCAGCCTCGGCCCCCGTGGCCCCCGCGAACGCTGCAATCCCTGCAAACGTTGCTTCCGGTGTCGTGCACAAATCTTCATAGCGACACTCAATCCGCTGTGCTGCGGGAATGAGTCGTTCTGCGAGCAGCCAGCAGCCCAGGCTCTGGTGCCACTCCAGAGCTGCTGTCATGGCTTCACAGGCCCCGAAACGCATCTTCAGCATCGAACACACAACATCCCGCGGATCACGCACCATATGAATGAACCGGGCGTCCGGAAAGAGCCTGAGCAGTGCAGGGATGGCCATCACGTAAAGCGGCGTGTTATCGCCGACCACAGCGAGTTCATCCCAGCGCCTGCCGGACTCCAGCTGCCAGATGTAGTGCAGCAGTCCCTGAACGCCCGACAGCTGAAACTGACCGCAAAACTCCCTTAAGCCCTCCACCGATGCCCGCGCCTGCCAGTCGTTGTGGGCCAGAAAGGAATTGATCTCCGGAATCATTCCCGCGAAGTCGTCACGGTCACTGTTCAGCACCAGCTCCCGCTGCGTGGACCCGATAAAGCCTGTCTCCTTGGCGATGAATACGCCCGGCAGCTGATTCAGCAGCGCAGCACAGATCGTTGTCCCCGATCTTCCACTGCCAACAATAAACAACGGTGTCGGTCTGTTCATCCTGTTCTCCACTGCTGTTTCCCGGCCTCCGCAAACGACACCGGACGAACGCCCGCAAGAGCTCGCCGCAGACGGGCCTCCAGAGGCACACTCTCCACGTGATCCATCAGCACTCCCTGCTCGTCATACGTCGGGTGCGTCATGATTTCCCACGAAGTCGACTGCCAGTCCCCCCGCGCCCGCGCTCGCTCAAATCCAGTCACCGATGTCAGTTCCCGTGTGCACCGCAAACCGCTCAGCTGAATCCAGCCGTTAAATACCCGCTTCCCCGCAGCCTTGATCACAGACCAGCGGTCATCTTCGGGTCGAGTTCTTGAGATTCGCAGGAAAGGAATCCCGGTGCGTCGGAGTTCCTTCCGAATGACGGCAAAAACCCATGGTTCATTGTGCACGTGCTGATGTGAGTCGGCGTGAGTCAGCGACACCCCCCGACTTCGACAGCGGTTGATCTGGGCCGCAACTTCAGCGGCAATCTGCTGCCGATCGCGGCGTCGCAGCATCCGCGGACGCTGACGGCGAAAGTTTCCTGCAGGATCGCAGAGCACCGGATTGTCCTGTAATTCCCGCAACAACGGTCGCCCTTCAGTCAGGTTCAGATGCACGCCGACCCGGTCTGTCAAACCGTGTTCACGCACCAGTTCACACGCCTCTTCAAATCCATCAAAATTCGCCAGCAGCGTCGTGCTGGAGATCAGTCCCTGCTCAAAGCAATACACAATCGCACGGTTCACCGCGGTGCTCATCCCGAAATCATCCGCGTTCACAATCACAGTGCCGCTGACTGCCGTCATGAGGCACGCTTTCCGAAAACAGGTCCGGCTTCCGCAGCAGTCACATCCTCTGCAGCCGGACTCAGCTCAACAGTGCCATCCACAACCGTGATCACCGCCGGTCCCGCGGTCGCCAGTGAACATGGGTAACTGAGCACCTGCTCATCACCTGCCGCGGCGATCACCGTGAAGCCGCTTGCAGCGAGCACCTCCCGCAGCGGCTGATTGCGGTCAGTCCGCCGCCATGTCGCCCTGAATTCCCGCTCTCCCGCAGCTGCACGACGAGCAGCAAACCAGCGAAAGAAATGAGTCTCCACCTGCTTCTGCGCCACGCGACACGAAAGCACAAAGTCAACCAGCATCCTGCAGCTGCCCGTCAACTCGAATGCCGCAAAGCCGACAATCCCGTAGGTGCCGAACCGATCAGAAACCTCCAGCGACCAGCACTCGTGTTCGGCACTCCCGAGCAGTCCCTGGAAGGACGCGGCATCGTATTTCCGACCACTCAGGTTGAACTGGTTACTCCGCTGCAGCAGCTCAAGGCACCGCGGCTGCTCCGCCAAACCAGGCCGACGGATCAACAGCCGCAGCTCACAACTCCTCAGAAAATCCTCAAAATCCCCGCGCCATCCTGCCTGAATCTGCTGACGCGCGGCTTCCGTCTGATACATCTGACGCCGCGCTCGTGACTCCTGCGTCACCGGCACCCGGAATGCTTCGTCCTCCAGCAGTGAAATCCCGACGGCCGGATCGAAAACTCTGACCTGAGGCAGCGCGGAACTGATCTCACTCCGCTCAAACTCAGAATCATCAATCACCGCAAACGTATCCACATTGATGTTCAGACGCCCGGCAATTGACTGCAGACTCTCACTCTTCGGTCCCCAGTGAATCGCCGGATACAGGAAAAAGTCCTGCAGCCCCAGCAACTCAATCTTTTTCCATGCCGTTGCATAATCGTTCTTGCTGACAATCGTCTGCAGAATCCCGCGTTCATCCAGTTCCCGAATAAGCCGCAGCATTTCCGGATTCTCGGATACGCCGTCAATACCCGCGTCGCCGACAACGCCCTGCCACAACGTGTTGTCCAGATCCCAGGCCACACACTTCACCCGCGCTGCCGGCTGTCGCTGCTGCAGAGACCCCTTCGTTGATACAGACGCCACCTCCGCCAGACGCACGAAATGCAGCCATGTGAACATCACATGCACTTCCTCGTCACCCTCGATCGTGAGCCGTATCCTGCTGTCCGGCCGGTCAACTCCTGCCAGCATTTCCGAGGCATTCAGCAGGTGCTCATTCCAGCCAGGTACGATCGGGAGCCGGGCACGGTAGACGCACCGATCCGTCACGACTTCCAGCTGCAGATGAAACGGCGCGGGCTGGAAAGACCAGCATTTCAGGAGGAAGCGGTCTGCGTGCCCGGGAGCCAGTCCTGCGAGCGCTGCCTGCCATTTCACCAGCAGTCGCTTCAGGGCCGTGAAGGCGCCATTGAGCTTTCGTGCGGGTGACACACGCTGCAGCAGCCGCGACGCCAGACTCACTGCATCCTCCAGCCCGTCCAGCAAACCACGCTGCAGACGCAAAGCCGCAGGCGAATACATCGGCAGGCGTGGAGCAAGAATCGCCTCCAGTTTGCCCCAGCGACGAAACTGTATCTCGGCCGCAAATCGAAACAGTCCCCGCGCGGACAGATTGGGGCTGATGCCCGCCACAAAACGCGCGCACTTCCGATCTGCCCGCGGCACGTACAGACTGCAGCTGCGGTAGCACTGCGGAGCAGCACACTCCACGCAGTGCTCCTCCCAGAGCGTTAAACCCACTGCAGTGACCCGCTCCTCAGTCGTACCGGAAGACGCCGGTAACTGTAAAAGCTGCCTGTCGCTCTGCCCCCGCCGACGCCATGTGAGCTGAAACATGGTTCACCCTGCAGACCGCACAAAGCCAGGCGTTGCCACCTGGAACGGCCCTCTCGTCATGCTGCGACCGCGCCCCTCTGAAATATTCACGCCAACCCGACCCGCGTCGCTGGCAACACGCGCCTGATTGACACAAGCCGCCAGCAGCAGAGTGGCGTTTGGATAAACCACCGGCCCCGCCGTCATCGAATACGCAAAATAGGCCAGAATCCCGAGCGTCGGCAGAAATACGCGGCGATCTCTGAACAAGGCACTCGCAGGCAGCAACAGCAGTGCAATGGTCATCAGCAGATACAGACAGGCAGACGGCAGACCGGTGTCAATTGCCACCTGAATCCAGTTATTGTGGGCATGGTTGATGTCAAGCACCGCAAGGGCAACACGCGTTCGCCCCGGACCAACTCCTAAAAACGGCTGCTCCCGGATGTACTGCATCGCGACTTCCCAGATCACCGATCGCGGAGCCGTAGGGTCATACTCCAGAAAACGAAAACGGACCAGAAGTCCACGGATCGTCGGGTTCTGCAGAAGATATTCAGGAAACATGGCCACAAACAGCACCGGACCAATGACCAGCACAGACCAGCGCTTGTAATTGAACATAAAGTACAGCGCCAGCAGGATCAGCATCGTCGCGATCCCGTTGCGGGACATCACCAGAAACACAGCCAGAATATTCAGACAAAGCAGCCCTGAGAATGCAGACCGGCGAAGCAGACCTCCCGTCGTCGCTCCCGCAAGCACCAGCGGCATCGTCATGTTGATCTGCGCTGCCATCTGGTTTCCGGCGCCCGCCGGATTCGAAATCTTCCAGGCCTCGAAGACCTGCACCTGCGTCCCCAGAATCACCACCCACGCTGTCAGCCAGAGATTTGTCATCAGCATCAGCTGTTTGCAGAAGCCTGATAAGTGCACGCTGGAAAACCCCATACCCAGCAGTGCGAGGTAACAGCACAGCACGTGAAATGTACTGGACTCAACACAGTAATTCGCCTCGGCCGACACGAGCGCCAGCACCGTCATCACAAAGGAGCCCAGCACAAACGTTCCATGCACCTTTGTGTCCGGACGGATGACTGCAAACGCAGCCATCAGCAGCGAAACCACGCTGCCGCCGACAATCGTCAGCGGGTGCGAAATCGCAGACGACATCCCGGTCGTGAGCATCGCTGACAAAAATGCCAAGAGGGTGACCAACATCCGCCAGATACCATCCGTGGAATCTTTTTTTCAAATTACAGGGCCAGCGCCCGATACGTGGATCGGCGTCCTGCCAATCAACCCCCGGAGTCTACTGGTCCGGCAAAAAACGGACAAGCCGAGTTCCAGTGGCTTTTTCTGCCGCTGTTCGACGGCCACGGTCACCCACAACCAGCCTCGATCCCCCCTACTGAGGCTCAGGCCAGTTCAGATGCCGATGCAGGAAATTGTACGTGCCCACACCATTAATTGTGTGCGGACCGACAAACCACTCAATCTCAGTTCGTTCACCAATCTTCAGCTGTGCAGCGTACAAATGCCGCACCTTCGCATACTCGAACGCCACCCAGTCGTCTTCGCCCACGCCGTCAAAATGTCCCCGCTCCACCATGAACGGTCGCGGACAAATCAATCCCGCCATCTCCGCGTAGTTAAACGTACTTCCCAGATCCCATTCAAAGATCTCATACTCCCCTGTCCACATATAACTGAAGTTGTGACGCGTGCTGGCATTCTTCAACACCCATTCGTTGAAGTCGGCAGAACAAATCGACAGACAATAATCCGTGACCAGCGCCGGGATTCGCATCGCCGACTTCCCGCCGTAACTCAGGCCGTAAAACCCAATCCTTTCAGGATCCACATACGGCTGAGTCTTCAGCCAGTTGACAATCTGCTGATGCTGGGGCACGATGAGTGAGAACAGGGAACGTCCCAGGGGCTGAGCCTTTCGCTGCAACGTGCGGAATCGATCGGTGAAGATGTAGGGGTTCTGAGGCGAAAACGTGATGAAGCCCCGCTCACATAACTTCGCCGCAAAGTCGTGGTAAGCCGGATTATCGCCCAGAAAAACGTCCGTCGGACGCCCCTCCAGTCCATGCTGGCACACCACAACCGGTCGCTGCTCCCCCGCCTTCAGATCCTTCGGCAGCAACAGCACGCCATAGGCGAAGACGTCCGGAAATACGTCCAGCATCACCTCGTGCCCCGTCCACTTGTCCGTCTCCCAACTCTTCCGCGACCGCGCATTGAACGGGAGCAGCGGCAGGGCAAATTCGCCAATCACCTCCCTGCGAAAAATATCCCGATAACGCTCCGTTGACTTCTTATAAGCCTCCACAGAACTCAGATCCCGCTGCGAATGAAACTCTTTGCGCACAAACGGACTCTCCCGCAGGAGCAGCTGATTGTGACGATCCAGCTGCCGGATCAATCGAGCTTCCCGGCCGGCAGTTCGCGATTCCAGAAGCTTCCCGTCAATCACCGGCTGCACCTCGGCCGCAGGCGGCAGCGGAATTTCCAGAGCTTTGCATAACTCTTCGGCCAGAGGAATCGCCGAACCGTCCGCGGGAGGATCCACCAGCCGCAGCGTCGCACCAAGGCCCCCCAGCCGCGCGACAGCCCGCGACAATTCCTCCGCTGCCTGCTCACGCAATGCCGGTATCAGCTCAGCCGGCGCCCCGCCATTCCCTGCCAGCATCAACTGCGGGCCCGGAGCGGTGGAAATGAGCAGTTGTCGGGGAGCACACAGCATCGCCAGCTCCGCAGCCCCGAAGTCTCGCAGCAGCCCCGCAAAGTTCCGATCCACCGGCTCCTTCCAGCTGCCTTCCCGAGGACCAAAAAAGCCACTCACCGCGGTAACGCTCAGGCGAGTATCCACGGCACCCGCGAATAACGCCTCCATCCCGCCTTCACCATGCCCCGCAATCGCCACAGGCAACTGCGGATGCTCACGCCGGAACCAGTCCACGATTGCGAGCGCCGACTGAACCTCGTAACCCGCGAGTGTCCTGCCGAGTTCAAAAGCCGCCCGATGCAGATACTCCCGATGCGTCAGGTCCGCACGTCCCAGCCGCTTCTCCCGCTGACGGCTGATCAGTGCCGGAACCACCACCTGACACCCCGATTCCGCCAGAATCCGCGCCAGCTGTCGGTCAGCCGGCCACTGAGCGTCCAGCCCAGCCAGCTGCTCTGGTGTCTGATCGGCGTCCGGAAGGACCACCACACAGGCCCTGATCCCGGACTTTGGTGTCAGCAGCAGTCCTTCGCCGGTCGTTGATGTCAACCCCTGACCCTGTGGTGAAGGATCCCCGAGTACCGGCCAGCGAATGGCCTCCACGTGGTATGTGGCGGTCTGAGCGATCACCGTGGGGGTACCGGGTGCAGCGAGTATTTCCGGGGCGGCGAATTCCAGACGCGAATCACGCAGACCAAGGCAGCGAATCAGCGTCTGCCGATGCCCCGCCACCGAACGCTCATACGCTTCCGCAGACGAAACATCCACAACAAATCGCTGCGGACGAGCTGCCGACTCGGCCTCAATCTGCTTCAACAGAAACCGGTCCAGACCGTCAATCATCTGCGAGGCCGGATCACCTTCGGTGGTGAGCGGTATCGTTTGAGCCGGCTGCGTGATGGACTGGGCAGAAACGCTGTGACAGAAGTTTGCCAGGCTGCAGAAAATCAACACAGCAGTCGTCAGGAGTTTTGAGGGAGACATGGCCGGATCCGGTTGAACTGAGAAACAGCGAGGCGGCATGCCGATGCATGCCGCCGATCGTGCGGGCCTCTGTAACTCTAATGGATTCACCACGCGAGGTCGACCACGAAGGGGATGCCTGAGCAATCACCTCAGCTCAACAGCAGTTGCGGAAGCAGTGTGAAGTACAGGTCGAGAGCGGATGCCGGTTCTGCCGATTCCGGTTCTACAGACGCTGCTGCAGTGAGCTGTTCCGACACAGCAACACACCGAACGCCCGACTGTACGGGTTCTGCTGTCCGGTTTCGGTAAGCTCCTGCTCGACGGGATACACGGGCTGAATCTGGAGAAACAAGGGCCGCGGTATCGACGGGCCTGGCCACGGATTCGGGCCGCAGACCGGGACCGTTACCAGTGCTGGCGAAGTTGTCATCGACGGCATGCATATCGGCCATGGAGTACTCCACTGTCGGAGCATCGCCGGTCCACGACGGCGGAGGATCCGCAATGCCCTGAGGTGAAGTGTTTCCGGCGGGCAGCGGCGTTTGGGCAACAGGAGCCGGGGCGACGAGTGTTCGTCCGGAAGCATAGGTAATCACCGCGTCAAAATCATCGTCGACAACCCAGATGTCCATGGTTGTATTGGAGGGATCGACGGTAATGCCGGTGGGTCTCGTCACCACGGGCCCAAGCAGCCATGAACTGGAGCCGACAGACACTCCCTGGGAGTTGAGCGTGTAGCGGAACACACGATCCTGCCGGATGTCATCGTTGACGGTCCAGAGGTAGCTCAGACCGTTCTGGAATCCGTAGACAACATCGCGGGGCTGATTATTGCCGAGTGCCAGTGCGAAGTTTGTGCGGGGGGACTGCGAACCGGACAGGCGTGAAGCGGCAGCGGGGTAATAGAACACGCGATCTGAGCGATTGTCGACAATCCAGATATTGGTGCCATCGGTAGCGATGCCCTCCAGGAGCGCGTTCCACGGCAGACCGGCCGCTCTCCACGAACCTTCCAGAACACCGGCGCTGGTGTAGACGTACACGTGCTGATTTGTATCAATGACCCAGAGCCGCTGGCCGGCTGCGGTTGTGGCGATGCCGCGCGGCGAACGATTGGCAATGTCGTTGGCAGAGACGGAGATCGGACCGAAGTCCGGATCGTATCGATGAATGGTGCTGCCGGAAAAAGCGTCGCTGTCCACGACGAAGAACTTCGGCGGCGGCGGTGGTTCATCGTCCAGATTGACGAGGTCCAGGAACTGGGTGAAGAGCAGGCTGTAAGCGGGATCGACAGTATTGGGGGCGACGCTGATGGAATATAAGCTGTTCCGGTCGAACAACGCGTCGTCCTGACCGGTGACCGTGACCGTCTGCGGCAGATTCCAGTTTGTGTCGTCGAAGATCAGGAACGGAACGGACACAACGCCTTCGCTCAGATCACTGGATGCGATATCAACAGTCACCTGGAACAGGGGTTGCGACGCGAGCACAACACTGAAGGTCACAATTCCGCCGGATTCGGTCGTCTCTGAACCCGACAGATCCGTAATGAAGATGTCAGCAAAGTCGTCGTTGAGATTGGTAATGATAAGGTCATCAGGATCCAGACCGTCATACAATCCGTCTGCAGACGTGGCCGGCCCGATGATCACATCCCAGTTCACGTTGCCGTCGTCCACGCTGTCGTCCACTCCGGTCAGAGTGACCGTCTGGGGGACATCCCAGTTGAGGGGTGTGAAGACCAGGCTGCTGAGATCCGTAGTGCCTTCGGAAAGATTACTGGAGGAAATCGGCAGAATCACATCGCCGCCGGGCTGCAGTTTAAGCACCACTGTAAAGCTGGTTTGACCGCCCGCTTCGGTGGTTTCAGGAATGGACGGCGGAGAAACGTCGATCAGCGACTGAAAGACCATGCCGGCCACATCAAGACGACCGCCGGTGACTGTGTTTGCTGCGAAGGACGCCGTCGGTGCGACTGAGGTGAAGAGGGCACGGCGAATGTCGGCGGCCGGGAAGCCAGCCGGTTTCAGGGATGCGTACAGGGCGACAGCCCCCGAGACGTGCGGCGTAGCCATCGATGTGCCGTTGTAGGACGCATAGGAACTGCCGGGGATTGTTGAGAGAATACCGACGCCCGGTGCGGCAAGGTCAACGGTGTTGCGACCGAAATTGGAGAAGCCGGCCCGGCTGCCGTCGCTGGCCATCGCTGCCACAGATACGACCGCGTCATAGCCTGCAGCAGTCTCTGTCGGTGTGGCCACCGTGGTGTTGTAGTTCGATGGAAAGTAGGACAACGAATCGTTGTTATCACCAATTCCGTCAAATCCTCCATTACCCGCGGCCGCGATGAACAGAATGTTCTCCTTCGCACCGCGAATAATGGCACTCAGCAATCCATCGGAATATCCCCCGCCACCCCACGAGTTGCTTGTCGCGACAATGTTCAGTCCATGCAGCACTTTCAGATCCGTCAGGTAGTCGACGGACAGAATCGCATTCGCTGTTGTGCCACCACCGGCTCCCAGAAACTTCGCGGAAATCATGGTCACATTCCAGCTGACTCCGGCCAGACCGATGCCATTCCCGCCTGTCGCTCCGATCGTGCCCGCACAGTGTGTACCGTGGTCGTCACCGGGCCCGTCGAAGATCGAATTGTTGTTTCCCTCAAAGTCCCAGCCGCGAGTGTCATCAATGTAACCGTTGCCGTCATCGTCAATCCCATTCCCCGCCGTCTCGAAAGGATTGAGCCACATATTGTCGATCAGATCCGGGTGATCAAACTGGATCCCCTCGTCGATGACACCGATGTAAACAGAGTCTGACCCGACGAAACCCCGATTCCAGACCTGTTCAGCCTGAGAACCAAAGATGTTTGTGGTACCCACAGGGCCGACATTCACCGGACTGTCGCTGCTGTAGGTGCCCCACAGACTGCCGTTGGTGTATCGGGGATCATTGCTCACCTGTGCCGTGCGATAAATGTAATTCGGTTCCGCAAACGCAACAGCCGGATCGCTTTCCGCAATCGCAATTGCCTGCTGTACAGACAGCCCCGGTGCAATCGAAATCCGCTGCAGCACGCCCGTACCCGATCGCATCATCGCCGGAGTGCGGATTGTCTGCAGTGCCGTGCCACCAACCGCAGCCTGCACAGACGCCGTCGAATCCCCGTTCACCTGCGGACGAAACTGGACAAGGATCTCACCCGGCACGTGCTCGGCTAGCGACTCAATCGGAGACCCGGGAGAGCTGATTGTTGCCGACAGCAGAGCACGCGATTCCAGCCATTCCACCAGACCTGAAACCTGCCCACTACGCCCCGGACCAAATCGACCCCGAAACTGTCGCTTATGCATGTGAGATCCCCTGGAAAGGATGGTGGAAAGAGCCAAGCCATGGCCGCTGAAGACGCCAGCCGACTGCGGCCACGCGGATTCTCAGCTTTGCAACTCCCTTTCCTATAACCTGGACTTTCCTCCAATGTCAAGGAACCTGCAGGAAATCGGGTGATTTGGCGGCTTGTTTGTGGCGAAGCAGTCAAGAGCCCTGCCGAGACGGTTCCATCACCTGTTCCCCGTCATTCCACCTTCTTCTCGCCGTCTCCGCTGAAGCGGACAAACCGGCGATCAAAGCTCAACAGGAGTTCCCCGGGTTTTGCCGGGAACATCCAGAGCAGGTTCTGAGTGAGGCCGGTGTTGGGATCGGTATACAGTACCTGACCATTCCTGACATCCAGCACTTCAGCGCCGACGACAACGGCAGATCCGGCTGCTGCCGGGTCACGCTCGCGGGTGAGCAGCACCAGCAGCGGGAGCACAGGCAGGAGGGGGCGGGTCTGCGAACAGTGTTCCAGTCGCAGTTGCCGGTGCCTGATCGTATGTTCCCAGGCGACTGTGCCATCGCTCTGACGAATGCCGTAAATGCGACCGTGCACATGTGCCGCATCAATCAGCGGGTTGAAAAAATCGAGCGATGGATCTTCTTCAGAGAGCGCCTCCGGGAGGACCACAAACAGGTCCTGTACGGAGCGGAGATAGAGTTTGCGTGGCTGAGTCACGGGGGTGAGTTCGCGATTGATGCGGATGGATCCGGTGTCAAGGTCCACAATGCGGAGCTGTTCTCCGTCGCTGAGCAGGGCGACGGCACCGTCAGCGAGATTGCTGACGACGGTTTTTTGAGGCAGTGCGTGCTCCCAGAGAACCGTATCAGTGAGCAGATCCCGGCATTCCAGTCGAGCTTCTTTTGCAGTCAGCCGAAAGAGCACACAGCGGTGACCGTGCGCAAGCACTCGCCACAGCGTGTCCGTGCCCTCTTCGACATCGATTTCTTCGATCGACAACCCCTGGTTGCTGCCGGCTTCACCCCACCAGTCGGGGAGGTGATGGGTGGAGAGGAGCGTTCCGTCGATGGCCGATCGCACTTCCGTTCGCCGTGCTGAATCGGAAAGGATGAGCAGTCGGTCCTGATCGACCAGCAGTCGGGCATCGGGCGGGATGACATCCAGTTCCCAGATGCGATTGCCGGTGAACAGATTGAGCATTCGCAGGCTGCGACCGGAAATCAGCGGGACTCCGAATTGCGAAACGGGGCCAAGCGGGAAATGGCCGCCGGGAAGCAGCTGATACTGTTCGATGCGTTCTTCCGGTGCCACAAATTCCCGCGGATCGTCCTGCGGATTCGAACTGGCTGCCCGCTCGGGAGTTACCTTCCACAGGGGTTGAGGCGTGCTCTGCAGGTCGGTGCGCGTGAGGTCCAGCGCTACGACGACTCCGCGAAGATGCAGAACGAGGATTCGGCCGCTGACAAAGCCCCAGGAATCCAGCTGATAGCCACCACTGCCGCCCTCGACATTCCAGCCGGGTTGCCAGGTCCACTGGAGTGCGCCATCGGGATCGTAGGCTGCCACTCGATTGCCGGGACTGATCCAGGCGAGGTTCCAGCCTCGGTAGAGGCCTTCGGCTGAATACAGGGGGATCGGCTGCCACGGGACTGACCCCTGACCGGCGGATTCAGCGATCAGAGTTCTGTCGTCAGAGACCTCGATCCGGAACCTCGCGGGCCAGATGCTGGCTGGTGGCGTGTCAGGGGGAAGTTCGGAGTTTCTGTCAGCGAGGAGTTTCAGGGTGGATTGCAGGAGCTGCTGATGGGGAGCGAAGGTTTCGGCGGATTTGCGGAGGGAACGGATGAGCGACCAGGCCTGCCAGCGGGCACCGGATCGCTGCCAGGTGTCAAGCCTTTCGGCGAGCTGTGCGGGGGTGTCGGCTGAAGGAACCTGCAGGGCTGTCAGCTGTGCATATTCAAGAGCCAGTTCGATGCGGTTCCGGAGCCTGGCCAGCTCGGCGACGGCAGCGGCATTCATACCGACTTCGAGGCTGCTGTCGGATGGATCGAGCACACCTGCGGCGGCATGCGGCAGGCCGCAGCGGAGGAGCAGGGAGGCGAAGTCCAGACGCTGTTCCGGGGACATTGAGGCGGCGGTGTTGACAGAGGCGACCATGAGCTGCGTTTGCAGTTCGGCCTGCTCGGGGAGTGAACGTTTGCTGAGATTGCGGTGCATGGCCGATGCCAGCACGTCAGCCTGGCTGCGTTCGAGTCCGTTGGCAGGAGCAGCAGCGAGCATGGCCTGCGGCAGCTCGCGAATCATCCGTTCAAGCCGCGGCAGCAGCTGGTTCAGCGGGGCATCACTGGACTGTGCTGCGTCGCGCTGCAGCAGGATTTCACGAAATTCCTCTTCTCGCTGACGGCCGGCTGTTCTGAGCAGACCGGGGAGCGACGCTGCATCGGGGAGGGTCATTCCGAGAAGAGCGTGCAGGAGCGGACCGAGTTCTGCCTCTCGAGCAAGCTGCGACAGTAAGTCTTCGATCTGCGGGATCAGTGTGTCTGCATTGTCAGAGCCGCGTCGCAGCTGATTGAGGAGCAGATCAATCAGGAGCATTCGCACGGTCTGATCGCCAGGCTGCTGCTGCAGCTGAGCTTCCAGAACGGCACGGCCGGATGCAAAGTCGCCTGCGAGCAGGTGCTGAGTGGACAGTTCGATCGGCTGAAGGTCCTGTGTCACCCGCGGCAGCCAGGTGAGCGATGTGATGCCCTGTACAAGCGTTCCGCCGGGAAGGGACAACAGATTGCCTGACTGGACGTCGCCGGACCATGGTTGGCTGGCCAGCACCTGACCGTCGGTGACGTTGATGGACACAAGTGCCGGTGTGCTGGTGGGGAGCTGCAGCAGCTTGCCTGTGAACACACCGGAACCGCAGACTACGCCTTCGCGGAGTGATGTGGTCCAGGCTGATTTGCCGGTTTCAAGTTCCAGAGCACCGGCCTGACGACGGCCAGCGAGTATCACCAGCTGGTCGGTGATGCCGGCAATGGCATGATAGCCTCCACGCGCCGCCTTCCAGAGCTGTTGCCCGGTCTGAAGATCGAGGCAGAGCAGCTGATCGGCATCGCGGGGGGTGAGCAGCACTTTTCCATTTGCCACACGAGGCTGAAAGTCGCACCAGCGGTTTTCCATATCTACCGCAATGGTGCGCTGGCTGTCCTGGGCTCCCCGAAGTACAAATACGTTGCCATCACCGATCTCCTGCCGCTGCAGAATCCCCGCATATCTTGCGACCCAGCGGATGGAGAGATCTTCGGCAGAGACGGCGACCACGCGATTGTCGCAGGTGGGGCAGATGAGCAGTCCCTGGGCATAGGTGGGCATGAGTCCGGCGTATCGTCGGAGCGGATGTTCGGGGAGTTTGCGGTCGGGAGTTGTGAGCAGCTGGCTGGCGAGAATCTGCGGGTTGGCTGAGGCAGCACCGGCAACGGGTTCGCCGATGCGAATCAGATACACTCCCTCCCCGTTTTCCGCGAGCACATAAATGCGGCTGCCGAGCACAAGTGGCGCACCAAGGAAATAATAGCCCGCCAGCAGATTGCTGCTGCCCGGCTGCCCGGGAACCGCATTCTGCATCTGTCCGCCAATTTCCCACAGGAACAGACCCGTTGTTGCATCGTAAGCCCTGATGAAGTTGGAGGGCAGAGTGGGCATTCCGCGGATCATTCCCGGAAGACCATCCAGCTCGCTTCCCCCCGCAGCCGTCTCTTCCACCACAAACAGCGTGGAACCGCTGATGGACATTTGAGCGGCCGTGATGCCGCGAACCTGCTGCAGATGGAGTTGCCAGGCGAGGCCGGCAGCTGCTGAGGCCAGACCGGACACATCCGGCTGAATCTGACCGTCCGAGTCGGGCAGCCGGGGAAGGTTTTCGAGTGTTTCCCTGAGCACTCGATCGGGACGGGCGACTTCCCAGAGCAGCTTCCCGGTCGTGCTGTTCCACGCCTGAATGCTGAATGCCGTCCGCAGGAAAATCTGCTCGCCCATCGCCAGTGGCTGTCCGGCAGGCAGCTCAAGAACACCCCGCTCCACACCGTTGGTCCAGAGTTGTTCCAGCTGGCGGGAGATCTCGGTAAGGAGCGGGTTCAGACGATCTGCGTACAACACATCGTGAAGCTGCAGGAGATCGGTTTTCCACTGACCGTTGAGTCGGATCGAGACTGGCGGCTGGCGCTGTGTTCGCCGATAATCACCGAGTGGCTGGAGCCAGTTAAGGTTGGCGACCGCGGGATCCGCGGTGGCTGGCAGGGCCTGATTCTCCAGTTCGTTCAGGAGCTTTTGCAGGCGGGGTTCCAGCGGCGTTCCGGTGCTGAGGCCGGCCTTCGCCGCAGCCGACAACTCTTCTGCCTCAGCAAACAAGCCCGCTTTTGCAAAGCACCACGCTGCACGAAGTGTGACAAGGGGCGGGGCGGGGTCTGAAAATCGCAGGGCGCGTTCCAGCAGGAGTCCGGCTTCGAGGAAATCACCGGAATCGATGTGCATTTGTGCGAGCAGTTGCAGGGCCTGGCTGGCGGCCGGGGTCCACTGGTAACGGCCGGCAACGGACTTCAAACGACTGGTTTCGCCTCGTTCGAGAATTTCGCGGAGCAGTTTTGCGGCCGTCTCGTTGAATTGTTCTGAGTACAGCCTGCGAAACTCCGGGCTCGCAGCCCGATAGACCTCGTTCAGTCGTGCTTTGCCGCCGGCCAGCGCGTCGGCTGTGCCGGGTGCCAGTTGGCGGATTTCTGCACCCCGCGATTCCAGGAGCACATCCTCGCCTTCGGACGCGAGTCGCCAGGCGTCGTCAAAACGCTGCACGGCTTCGAGCCACGATTGCTTCTGCAGCGAGTCTTCGAGTTCCTCGATTCGTCGCAGCACCTCGCGCTGCTCGATGTCCTCTGCTGGAACGTCCTGGGCTGACAGCGCGCCGACACTCGGACACAGGAGCAGACAGCAGGCCAGCGCTGCGGCGAGTGCGCGGTTGAGAAGACGCAGTCTTCTCAGAAGACTCACCCGATACACAGGCCTGCCCTGAATCGCTCTGAACACGCTGTGCTTCACTGAAACAGCTCCCGTTTGCCTGACATTCGCTTACTTCTTCTTCAGGCTCTGCATGTACTCGACCACATCTGCGAGTTCCTGGCTGGTCATGGTTTTCTGCAGATCGGCCGGCATCAGACTGATTTTTTGTTTGACGAGTTCTTCTACGTCGCTCTTTGCGAACGTCCGCACAATGGCGTCATCACCCCGAATCTGCAGTTCGGTGTCTGTGCTGCTGACGAGCAGTCCGTTGACGGTGGTTCCGGAACTGAGCACTACAGTCCAGGCTTCGTAGTTGTGGCTGATGCCGGCACTGGGGTAGAGCACTGATTCGAACATGGCCTCGCGGCTGAGTTTGCTGCCGATTTCGGTGAGATTGGGGCCGATTTCACGCCCCATGCCATCCACAACGTGACACTTATGACAGGTCCCTGTTGAAAAGAACACCATGCGGCCGTTGATGGCATCACCCTTCAGCTTTGTGAGTTCGCTGATGGGGGGGGTGGGTGAGTTGTCTTTGGAGGCGGGCAGCGGGAACAGTCTCTGAGCCTGTTCGCGGGCCTGACGGGACGGAGCACTGTGCAGCGCCGCCGCGGCAGACTGCTCAAGCTCTGCATCCAGCGACCTGCCTTCCACAAGCTTCACAAGTTCCATCGCTCCGTTGTTGACCCGCGAAACAGCGCGCACTGCGGATCGACGGACGTCGGATCGCAGTGACGAGTCGCGGATGACTTCCAGCAGCGGTCCGGCAATCGTCCCGTTGGCTGTGTTGCCGAGCACGTCCGCGGTGGCAGCAGCGAGTGCCGGGTCGGAACCGCGAAGAGCCCGTGTGATGAGAGCGAATTGTTTGAGTTCCAGCAGGGCTGACATCGCTTCGACGGCGAGCTGTTCGGAGGGACGGGATTGAGCCAGTGACAGCAGGGCCGGGTAGTGTTCGGTTTGCTGGAAACGTTTCACGAGGGCGACGAACTGAGAACTGCCGGCGGACTGTTCGAGGACCTTGGCGAGAGCGGCGGCGGCGGCAGGGGAGGAAGCGTCGCCGGCTGTTCGGGAGAGCGCTTCCACGGTGACAAACACTGCAAGGTCTGCCGGGAGCCCCTGCAGAAGGTCTCCGCCGAGCAGTTCTGTGCATTCACGACTGACGACGGCACGTTCGTCAAAGTCAAGACTGCGAAACCAGCGGGCAGCCTGTGCCTGGAGGGCAGCCTGTTCGGCAGCCGGCGCTTTGCTGGCTGCCTGGAGCAGAGAGCGCAGGCGGAGTACCTTGGCAGCGGCCGCCGCCGGGCCTCGGGAACGCCAGATCAGGGCATCCACAGCGGCCTGAGAAACCGCATCGCTGCGGCTGCTTTCTGCGGCCAGCGTTGTGAGGACCTGATCCCACTGGCTGCCAGCACCGATGCCCAGAGCTTCAACAGCCCAGCGGTCGGAGGGATCAAGCTGGGCAGCGAGCGCGGCGAGCAGCTTTGATTTTTCTTCGGCCGGGAGAAATCTGAGGGCGATGGCACATTCACGACGCACGGCTGGTGAGGAATCGCTGGCCAGAGCCCGGACGATGGGAGGCAGTTCAAGGCCCAGCCGGCGGGCGAGTCGCAGGCCGGTGATGCGAATGTCGGCGTCCGCATCCCGGATGGCCCGGTTCACCATCACGGTACCGTTGCCTTCCAGCTGTCCCAGCAGCCACAGAGCGCGGGCACGAAAGCGTGGATTGGGGTCGGAAGCGAACATGGGTTCAAGCGCGGCTGCTGCAGCGGCTGTGCCTGCTGTCTGCAGAGCGGTCCAGGCGAGATAGCGAGTGGCGACGTTGGGGCTTTTCAAAGCGGCAGCTGCACCGGCAGGAGTGCTGAAGTCGGCTTTGGGAATTGTGTAAGGATGCCCGGGGAGTGATACGCGGAAGAGTCGTCCACGCTCCACATCGCCCTGACGATGCCCACCCACACCGGGGTCGTACCAGTCTGCGACAATGAGCGATCCATCGGGCGCTGCACAGACGTCGGATGGCCGGAACCACTGGTCCCGGCTTCCCGTGAGCACCGGGTGGATTTCAGCGGAATAGCCTGCTCCTTGCGGAGTGGCCGCGTAGCTGCGGACGATGTTGGGGCCGGCATCGCAATGAATCAGCTGATTGCGGAAGCGTTCCGGGAGCAGATTGCCTTCATAGATGAGAATTCCGGTGGGCGAACCAGCGCCCGTCTGGAGCAGATTCGGGACGACACCGGGGTCGTTCAGATGCCAGTGACGCAGGGGGATTTCGGTTTCGAGATTGGTGCGGGGCGTTTGCCAGCCGGCACCAGTGAGCTCATCCTTGTATCCGTAGTTGCCATACTCCATTACGTAATTGATCCGTACGCCCCGATTGCCGTCGTCGTCGTTGTCCGACTGCCAGATGGTGCCGAAGCTGTCCACACAGAGTTCCCAGTTATTGCGGAAGTTCCAGCCGAGCGTTTCGACGCGACTTCCGTCCAGCTCACAGCGGAAGGCCATGCCTTCCTGATACGGCTTGCGGGCGGCACGCACTTCATTGCCGGCAAGGTCCACCACGATCCTGCCGTCCGGCGTGTGCAGTTCTTCGCCGCTGTTGCCGAAATTGAAGTAGAGTCGCCCATCCGGCCCGAAGGTGAAGCTGTGAATGCCATGGTCGTGCTGTGTGCCCTTGATTCCGGTAAAGAGCACTTCCTTACGATCCGCCTTCAGGTCGCCATTGTCGTCATGGAAGCTGAAAACGCTGTCGCCGGCTGAGACAATCACGCGTGAACCGAGCACACACACGCCGTGTGCTGAATCGATGTCGCGGCCCTGATAAAACACCGTCTCACGATCCACCTGTCCATCGCCGTTGCTGTCTTCCAGCACCAGAATGCGGTCGCCCTCCGGACGATCCGGATTGTTGCCATTGGCAAAGCGACGGTAATTGACAACCTCGCAGACCCAGACGCGGCCAAGGTGATCCACGTCGATGTTGGAGGGGCTGAGCAGTTTGGGTTCGGCTGCGAAGAGCCGCACTTCAAGGCCTTCACCGACGTCCAGACCGGAAACAGCCGCTTCCGGTGAACGATCAATACCCGTGGCAGTGGCGGTGAGCGGTCCGGGGGCCTGAGTGAACACGTGAAACTGAACGCTGCCGCCGCCACCCTGATCCGTCCCGCCATTGTCCAGCCCCACACGGGCCGTAAACTTTTCGAAGCCCTCGGGAATAGAGAAATGAATGGTGGAGTTGGCGTGCGTGCCGATGCCGAATTCGACAGGCTTGCCCTGAATTCGCAAAGCCCCGCCCTCGACGTTGACACCCACGCCGGGACGCCCCCATTCTGACTGTGCTGATTTCCATTTGAGGTCGGTGAGCCTGAGTGTTCCGGCGGGGCCGGTGAGGCGGGGTTCAGCCCAGTCGGCCCAGTCACATGCGAACCCGTCGCCACCATCGGTGACCACCAGATACAAATCTTTGGAACCACGAATATCGGCGCTGAACTGCACGGCATGGCCCGGAGTGGCCGGAGTAATCAGCGGTGAAGAGGCCACAGGTTTGGGGGGGGCTGCTGGAGCAGTGAAGGTGGCCGACGCAAGAAAGCACAGGGTCACAAGCGCCGGGCAGGCAAACAAACGAAGGCAAAGCAAGGTGGGACCTCCGGAAAAAAACAGTCGTGGAAACGCCAGAGGAAGGATGGCGGGGGGGCTGTCGAGTATCTTCCGGGACAGCGGGGCTTTTGGCCAGCCCGGAGGCTGCAAAAAACGGGAGAAAACGGATGTGCCCGGAATCGCGCTTGTCCCCGCTTGTCGCCTTGACAGCAGAGAGCAGGCTGGTGTCCGGTCGAGCGGATTCAGTTTCGTTCTGTTCGCTGCCGCCCCAGGTCACTCAGGTGCGTTGTCAGGGCTTCGTTCGAAAGCTGGTCAAGCTGAAAATCAGTTGAAACCGGACATCCGAGCAATTGTTGCAGGAGCTGTATCTGACCGATAAGGCTGCCACGCAGCAGTCCTTCTGAACGTCCTTCAAGGCGTCCTTCTGAACGTCCTTCTGTGCGTCCTTCAACGAGACCCGCAGCATGCCCGATCGCCTCACCCTCCAGCCGCCCTTCACGCCAACCCTCCGCTTTGCCTTTCGCTTTGCCTTCTTCATACCACACCTCAGCTGCTGACTTCATGGCCTGTGTTTTGAGCATGTGGTCGCCCTTAAATGTATGAGCAATGATCCGTTGGAGTTCGGGAAGGGGAATTCGAGTTGCCGCGTAGCGGAGGATGGCGGGGACAGGGGAATCCGGTGTTTCAACGCCGCGACTGGCTGCAAGGAGGTGACCTTTCAGGCCAGTCAGAATTGCAGGAATATGGTCTTCAAGGTCAGGCTGGAAGTACGACCGGAGCAGTGATGCGGCAGCGAGGAATTCAGCGGTACCGTGGAGTAGTCTACCTTCCATCCGCGGCAGGTCCAGAACAGAAACCTGAAACTGCGGAAACATCGCGCTGCATTCCTGAGGAACATGGAAGATCTGGTGGAGCGACCGTGATTTGGACCAGGGTCGCAGGCCGTTGTAAATCACCATCGGCAGAATGCAGTAAAGGGGTTGCTTTTGCCGCAGCCAGTCTTCCCCCTGATGCACGATGTAGCGGAGCACCTGAAAGGAAGCTTTGGCGTCGCGGTAGCTTTTGTGTTCCAGCAGGAGGTAGATGAGGAGGAGGACTAGTGCAGATGGCCATGCCGGGGCCGATTGCAGCGATTGTACCTGTTGAGCGGGCAGAACGACTGCTGAGCCGGAAATACCTTGCTCCACGGACGCTCACAGAAGTCGCCGTCAGAAAAGTGCCCACGACCTCCGGAAAATCAATCTGCTCCCGTTTTTCCGATCCCCCGGGCACCTGACGCTTGCATGCGGCCACCTTTTTCGAGACATTCAAAGGGAGTCGGGAGACAGCGTGGAGAGCCGTCCTGTGATCTGTTCCTGCTGCATCCGCGTGCGGCTCTTCCCTCGCGGAATTCTCGGGCTCTTTCCGGAATTCCCGGCGAATTCATCATCAGGTTTGCCTGTCTCAGTGCTACTGTTTGACAGTTCCCGGTTCGTATTCCAGTTCCGTCCCCGCAGCAGCCCCACTTCCCACCTCACCCAGGTCCGCCCCCATGCTCAACCTCATCGGCAAAGGTTCTGCTCACACCTGTGACGGTACGACGCGTCGCGATTTCCTTCAGGCAGGAACGCTGGGCGTTGGTGGCCTGACGCTGGCCGATTACCTGCAGGCAAAGGAAAAGGGACTTGTTGAGCAGGGGCGCGACGAACGCTCGTGCATCATGATCTTCAACCTGGGTGCTCCCAGTCAGCTGGACACCTTCGATCAGAAGCCGGATGCACCGCTGGAAGTTCGCGGCCCGTTCCAGCCAATTGCCACGCGTTGCGGCAATTATCATCTCAGCGAAATCCTCCCGCGACACGCCGAAGTTTCCAACCACGTCTCGCTGGTCCGCAGCTGCCATCACACGGGCGCTGCAGTGCACGACGCCGGCTGGCAGATGATGCAGACCGGGCGCCAGTTTCAGGGGGGCGTCAACACGCCCCACGCCGGCTCGGTGCTCAGCTTTCTCCGCGGACGCCGCTCTGATCTGCCCTCCTTTGTGGTGCTCCCGGAAACCATGGGCCGCGGCGGCGGCAACCTGCCCAATGGGCAGGCCGGCGGTTTTCTCGGCAAAGCGCACGATCCCTTCGCCCTCATGGCCGACCCGTCCAAACCTGACTTCAAAGTGCCGGACCTGCTGCCCCCCAAAACGCTCAGCGAAGTCCGCCTCAGCCGCCGCAGAAAACTTCGCGATGTCATTGACGCTGCCGTCAGCGATTTCGAATCCACCGAAAACGCAACGATGATGGACAAAAACTTCGACGCCGCCTGGAGGCTCATGTCCAGCACCCAGGCGCGCGCTGCCTTTGACCTCACAGCCGAACCACAGTCCATCCGGGAACGCTACGGACTCAACCGCTTCGGCCAATGCTGCCTGCTCGCCCGCAGACTCGTCGAAGCCGGCGTTCGCTTCGTCACCATCAACACCTTCCTCACAGTCTTCGACGAAATCACCTGGGACATCCACGGCTCGAAACCCTTCACTTCCATCGAAGGCATGCGGGACATCGTTGCCCCCATGTACGACCAGGGCTACGCCGCTCTGATTGAAGACCTGCATCAGCGCGGACTGCTGGGTAATACTCTCGTCTGCAATCTCGCCGAATTCGGCCGGACGCCGCGCGTCAATCCGGCGGGCGGCCGCGATCACTGGCCCCAGTGCTTCACGGTGGGTTTTGCAGGCGGCGGTGTTCGCGGCGGTCAGGTGGTCGGCGCCAGTGATCCGATTGGCGGCGTTCCCGCGGATCGCCCCGTTCAGCCCGGCGATGTCATCGCCACCGTCTTCCACTCCCTCGGCCTGAAACTCGACGCACACCTCCCCGGCCCCGCCGGCCGCCCATTCCCGCTGGTGGATTTCGGCTACCGCGAGATTCATGAATTGTTCTAAGGTACCCGGCAGGCAATTGCGGGCGCATCCTGTATCGGTCCGCTCATTTCCAGGTCACCTCAGGCCCTGCGTGCGCCTGCGCGAAACTTGAATCAAGTCCTCACAGACTGCATGTTTTCTGTCAGACGCCCGCCAGTTTGCACCCCGCACCGTTGCAACCAGCAGAATTGGCAAAAGTTTTTCACTCTGCCTCGCCGATCCAACCTGCCACGGTGAATGTCGCGCCGAAGCCTGCGCGGGTCAGACTGGAGAAAAAAATGCATCCGATGTTTCTGCTCGCCACGCTGGCTTTGCAGCTGGCAGGAATGAACCTTCAACAGGAATTCACGGGACCTGTGGTATCCGAAACCGGGGCCGCGGAAAACGCCACCGCTTCGGCGGGGGCGCCTTCGGTTACTGACGACCGGCTGGTGGCTCTGGAAAAGATCGTCGCTGATCTGCAGAAAAAAGCGTCCGCAAAAACGTATCCCACGCTGACGGTCAACGGTGTTTTTCAGGCAGATGCGGGCTGGATTCATCAGGATTCAGCCAGCGAGGTAGCCTACGGTCAGATTCAGGATGGGGCGGATTTCCGGCGCGCTCGATTGTCGACGAAGGGACTGGTTACGGAATCCACCGGCTATATGCTGCAGATGGATTTTGGTTTTTTTGGTCGTCCGACATTTACAGACGTCTGGGTTGAAAAGACGGGAGTGCCCGTGTTGGGGACCGTGCGGATCGGTCAGTGGAAGCAGCCGTTCAGTCTGGAAACCGTGAGCAGCTTTCGCTAAACGACTTTCATGGAGCGGAGTTTGTTGTTCCAGGCCTTTGTGCCGTTCCGGCACATCGGCGTGGGCTTCTACGATCATTCGGATGATCTCGACGCGACGTGGGCAGCATCTGTGTTTCGTTCGGGCCAGGACCAGTTTGGCGGCACTCTCAGTTCTGACGGCGGTTACGGGACTGCAGAGCGTTTGACGGTGCTGCCGATGTGGGATTGCGACGGCCGGCGATATCTGCATCTGGGAGTTGGTCACTTTTTCAATTCCCCGCCGAACGACACAGTGGTGTTTCGCACTATTCCGGAATTTTTTGTAGGGGCGAATGGGCCGGGGGCAGTGGGCAGCAGTGGGCAGGCGGTCCCCGGTGGTGCCAACGGAACCCCCTTTTTTGTGTCTACCGGCAACCTGACAGTGCCGTTCTACAACGTGCTGGGAACAGAGTTGCTGTGGGTGGAAGGACCGCTCAGTGTGCAGTCGGAGGCGATGGTGGCGATGTTGCCGGGTTCAGCAGGTTCTGCGGTCTTACCGGGTGTCTACGCGCAGGTTGGATGGTTCCTGACGGGAGAACACCGTCCGTATGACCGCAACTCCGGGAGCATTGAACGCGTGAAGCCGCATTCCGCATTTGCGTTTGCCGGGAGCGGTGAGCAGCCGGGGGCGGGGGCGTAGGAAGTGGCCGGAAGATTTTCCTGGCTGGACCTGACGGACGGAGCCGTGCAGGGCGGGCAGATCACGGACTATACAATCGGCGTCAACTGGTACTGGAACGCATACACGAAAATGGTATTCAACTATGTACACGCAGTTTCGGATCTGCCGGCTCGCGAGACCGCGCACAGTGACTTATTTGGAATCCGGGCTCAGATAGATTTTTGAACGGATTTCAAATCAGCCAGAAGCAGGCAACAGCGAATGCTGTTGGCATGAGTGCCCCCAGGAAGAGTTTTCCGGGGTTGATGCCTTCCCCGCCGAAGGCCGCTGATGACTGAAGAATTCCAGCGCCTGCGGGATTGGGAGCGTTGGCGATGACGGTGAGTCCGCCGCCGGAGACGGCTCCGGCCAGCAGAGCGTACTTCATGGCGTCTGAGAGATCGGGGACCTGGCTGCCCAGAAGTGTGAGTGCGGCATTGTCGGTAATTGCGGTCAGCCCTGTCGCTCCGAAGAAGAGCCATGTGGCGTTCATACTGCCAATGAGCGGTGCGAGCCACCATTTCTGCAGTGCGCTGAACGTGACCAGGCCGGCAAGGAAGAAGCCGACGAGGAGACCTTCTTTGAGCTTCAGCGGGTCCTGGTATTCACGGGTGGCTGTAACCAGTCCGAGGAAAATCATGAAGACACCGAAGAAGATATCTTCGTGATGTGAGAAGAGCACGACCAGTGCGAGGAATGCAATGTGGACGCCGGTGAGCCAGTGCGGGATGAAGCGAGGCTTGTGTTCGGGTGGGGCGAGCTGTTTCAGTTCGCGAAAGAAGATGACGACTACAAGCAGAGTGCTGGCGAAGCAGCTGATCACGGCGCGCCAGCCGAACCTTTGCAGCATAACATCCATTCCCCACCCCCATTTGCCGGCCACCATGAGTACTGGCGGGGCAGCGAAGTGGGTGAGCGTTCCGCCGATGGATACGTTGACGAAGAGCAGGCCGAGTGTTGCATAGGCCAGCTTTCTGCTGATGCCCTGATCGAAGTAGCGTTGTCTGAGCAGCATAGCCAGCAGAGTCATGGCGGCTGGTTCTGTGATGAACGAACCAAGGAGCGGACCGAACGAGAGCGCGGTAAAGTAAAACGCGATGTTCGGGTTGCCCAGAGGAATCAGGGATGAAACAAGCTGAATGATGCGTTCGGCCAACTGCACCACGGGCCGGGTGGCCGCCACAACCATTACCGCCAGCACGAATTTGGGTTCTGTGAAGTCGAGCGATTCGATGTAGTCGACAGCATCCTGCAGACTGCGACTGATAGCCACATGACCCATAAACAGGGCTGCCGCCCAGACGCCAAACACAACCTCGGTTTCGGCAAGAAAATGCAGGACGTTTTCCTGAAGCGATCCCTCTGGATAGCGGTGCGCCCAGCGGGCAAAGATTTTCACACAGAACGTGTGGATTACCGCAAGAGCAAACAGCAGGGTTGCCAGCACTTCGATGGCGGTTGGATTCATGGGAGACGGTGCTTTACGGCCGAAGGAGACGGAACAGACGCCGCGGGACCCCGCGATTCTAGCAGGAATCACCCGGGAAATCAGCGAAACGGCATGAGGTTTGGCTCAATCCCGGGAATTTGAAATGGTCCGCGTCGCTGCACAAATATGCAGTAGTCAGCTGCTGACCGTCCCACAGCCTGGTTTGAGTGGTCAAGCGATATCGGCACCGATTTTCCTCATCCTGCACAAACTTGAAAATTGACCCGATTCAGCTTGATTCTCCCCGATCTGAGTGATCAAAGTTGGCTTTCTGTACAACTCAACAAAATTTGTCCTGCCCATCAAACTCGCCTCCCGCCAGTTTCCACCCGCCTCTCAACTCCCTCCTTCGCCACCACAGGAATGCTCATGTCCGGATTCGCTCATCTGCGTTGTCTGTCTGTGCTGCTGGTGCTCTCCACCCAACTCGCTGCAGTTCATGCCGACGACACCACCGGGCACGTAAACGCCGACGCAGCAATCTCCTTCGAACGTCAGATCCGACCGATCCTCAAAACCTGGTGTCTCGATTGTCACGGAGGCGAAGCGACCGAAGGCGGGCTCGATCTTCGCCTCCGCCGCTTTATCACTCGCGGTGGCGAAAGCGGTCCCGCGATCGTCCCGGCGGACGCGACGGCCAGTTTGCTGATGCATCGGGTGCGTTCCGCAGAGATGCCTCCCGGTGAAAAAAAACTTCCGGCTGCCGAAGCCGCGGTGCTTGAGCAATGGATTGCCGCCGGTGCTCCGACGCTCCGCCCGGAACCTGAAGAGTTGCCGCCTGGCGTCGGCATTTCCGAAGAAGAACGTTCGTGGTGGGCCTTCCAGCCGATTCGTCGCCCCGAGGTTCCTCAGTTTCCAGCCTCACTCCGAGTGCGTACGCCAATCGACGCACTGCTCATGCAGCAAATGCAGCCCCTCGGACTGCAGTTCTCACCCGATGCCGACCGCCACACGCTCATCCGCCGCGCCTACCTCGATCTGCTTGGCTTGCCGCCAACGCCGGAACAGGTGCAGGCATTTGTCGACGACCCGTCTGAATCCGCATGGGAACGCACCATCGACCATTTGCTTGACTCACCCCACTACGGCGAACGCTGGGGCCGCCACTGGCTGGATGCTGCCGGCTACGCCGATTCCGAAGGCGCCACCAACGCCGACGCGGAACGCGGCAACGCCTGGCGTTACCGCGACTACGTTGTCCGTGCATTCCAGCAGGACAAACCCGCCGATCGGTTCCTCCAGGAACAACTGGCTGGAGACGAACTCGCGGGCCCCCGATCCGGCGACCTCACACCCGAACAGATCGAACTGCTCACAGCAACCGGTTTCCTCACCATGGCTGCAAACGGGACGGGCAGCGGAGACGATTCACCCGCCTCCCGCAACCAGACAATTGCCGACACCATAAAAATTATCAGCACATCACTCATCGGACTCTCCGTCGGCTGCGCACAATGCCACGACCACCGCTATGACCCGATCTCACACATGGACTATTATCGTCTGCGGGCCGTGTTCGACCCGGCACTTGACTGGCAGAACTGGAAAACACCGGCCGCTTCCCAGGTGTCGCTCTACACCGCAGCCGATCGTGCCAAAGCAGCCGAAGTGGAACAACGCGCCAGCATCCTGCAACAGGAACGCAGCGGCAAACAAACCGAATTCCTCGCCGCAGCGCTCACACAGGAACTCACCAAATACGAACAGCCGCTCCGCGATCAGCTCCGTGCTGCCATCGATACCCCTGCCGACAAACGCAACCCCGAACAACAGGAACTGCTCAAAAAACATCCCGCCGTGAACATTTCCCCCGGCGTGCTCTACCAATATAATCAGGCAGCCGCCGATGAACTCAAAAAATACGACGAACGCATCGCCGCGATCCGTGCTGAAAAGCCCGTCGAACAGTTCCTCCGCACCATCCTTGAACCCCCCGGACACCTCCCCGTGAGCCATCGTTTCCACCGCGGCGAATTTAACCAGCCAAAGGAAGCCGTCACTCCCGGAGATCTCACTGCTGCATCCCTCTTCACCACTCCACCAGTAATCCCGGTTGATGATCCCGCTCTCCCCACCAGCGGCCGCCGCCTCGCATTTGCCCGCTGGCTCACCAGCGGTCAGCACCCGCTCACGGCTCGCGTCCTCATGAATCGATTCTGGCTGCATCACTTCGGACGCACCTTCGTCAGCACTCCCGGTGAATTCGGTCGCCTCGGCGCTGCCCCCGTGCACACTTCACTCCTCGACTGGCTCGCCGCCGAGTTCATGGAAGGTGGCTGGACATGGAAACGCATGCACCGCCTCGTAATGCTTTCCACCGTCTACCGCCAGTCCTCAGCTCCCGTCGCGGCGATGGAAGCCATCGACCCGATCAACCACTATTACTGGCGCAAGCCGCTCGTGCGACTTGACGCGGAAGTGATTCGTGACTCCGTGCTGGCCGTGAGCGGTCGCCTGAATCCCGCCATCGGTGGTCCGCCACTGCCTGTCAAAGCAGACGATGCCGGACAAATCGTGGAAGCCGAGCCTGCAGCGCGACGCAGCCTGTACATTCAGGTCCGCCGCAGCCAGCCACTCGCGATGCTCACCGCCTTCGATGCCCCCGTCATGGAAACCAACTGCACGGCACGCACCCTGTCCAATTCCGCCCCGCAGTCGCTCCTGCTCATGAACAGTCGCTTCGCACTCGATGCGTCCGAATGGCTCGCAGAAGCGGCGTTCAACCGCGCCCGCAGCCGCGCGCCCTCGGTCGATGATCCCGCTGTCGAATACCAGCTCCCAAGGCTGTCTGTGTGGGAATTCGGCTGGGGGGCCATCCAAACCAGTCCTGCAGGCCAGGCAAACGTCAGTTTCACACCTCTGAATCACTGGACCGGCAGCAGTCTTCAGGCGGGACCGACACTCCCCGATCCCGTCCATGGCTGGGTGCTTGTTACAACCCAGGGCGGACATCCGGGTGATGCGGATCACGCGGCCATTCGCCGCTTTCATGTCCCGGCCAGTGGCAGTCTGAAGATCAGCGGTACGCTGAGTCGTCCTGCAGAAAACGGGGACGGCGTCCGAGCCCGAATCGTTTCCAGCCACCGCGGCATCCTCGGCGAATGGATCGTGCCTTCCGGGAGCAGCCCCACAAGTCTCGATCTCTCCACTGTCGAAGTCGGGGAAGTGCTCGACCTGGTGGTCGACTGCCGCGAAACCGTAGAATCCGACTCGTTCGCCTGGTCCGTCTCGCTGGCACTTTCCGACAGGGCCGGCAAATCACTCGGCACGTGGAAGACCGAAGAAAGTCCCGCGGCCCCCGCTGCACCCATCGAACTCCTCGGCCCGGCGGCAGCCGAAGCCTGGAAGCTCACCCGCGGACGCTCACTTGAACCCGCCGAACGCGATGCCATTCGGCAATTTGCCGTGGCCCAGCTTGAATATCTCAGCACTGACGGCAAAGGCCGCGCCCCCGATATTGTAAAACAGGTGATCATCAATCTGTCACAGACGCTGATTGGCAGTAATGAGTTTCTGTACCTCGACTGAGCGACACGTCTGAGACGACAGTCGATGAAATCAGCCGGAGCGAGTGAAACGCGTCGCGTTTGGCCCCACCTTCGTCACGTTTGCGTTCCGTTGCCTGCACATAGGGCTTTGCAGTGGGCGTTGTGCGGCCGCAATTGAGAACTGCCAGTTCCAGTCAGACCTGAGCGCACTTTTCCAGCAGCAGGGATGCAGTTCTGGAATTTGTCGATTCCAACAGTATGACGACCACCCCGGCGTTGCAGCGGTTGAAGCGGTTCAGGCGAGAACAAAGACGCCAGCAGTTGCACCGATCGCACCAATTCTTCCGCCCCACCGTTCGGCGGCCGGAGGCCTGCAGGGACAGTCCCTCGGAACGATTGCAGCGGTTG
>CAZLOQ010000009.1:0-2285 GCA_964561125.1 uncultured Chitinophaga sp.
GAAGGAAACGAAGCAGGGGAAGTAGACTAACACCCTCCCCAATGCGCGCAGCCAAACTGGTGCTTTTGCGGGCCTTTAGCCCGTTGTTCCCAGGAAACAGATACTTCCCGCTGATGGCGGAATCATCAAGTAGGCACAAGTTGTTAGTCATGGCTTTGGCAACGTGTATTGCGTTTCGTTCGAAAGAAACGAATCAGCGGATTTGGAAGTTGTCGGTGGTCATAGTATGGATGACTCGCCGTTCGTGAAGTAAGCGGCTCCAGCCTTCTTGAGATCGGCAGGAGACTCGAAACGTTGGAAGGTTTGCCCCTTCATCATCGCAGCATATCTGGCTGCACGCTGCTCGACATCTCGCAGAGTGACATGAGCGTCGGCTGGGCGTCCACGTTTCTGAATGTCCTCAAGGTTCTTTGAGGGATGCGGCGCAAGCCAGAAGACCTTAACCTCAGCGTCGGCACAGGGAATCTTGAATTCTCGCTCCAGCATTCTGAGCATCATGGCACGAAACTGCGGGTGCCCGGTGATTGCGCCTTCAATCGTCAGGTCAATGGCGTTCGTGAGGTTCTCGTCGATGACTTTAAGAAACTTTAGGATGGCTTGATGGAACGCCATCTCTAATCGAGCGTGGTTGTCTGGCCGTTCCAGTTCTGGCGTCCACAGTGACCATCTGGCGAAGCACTCTTCGATGTTTCCAAAATACTGTGGCCCGGCCTTCTCACTGATGATGTCGGCGAACAGCAGTGGTCCGTAAATCTGAAAAGCGAGGCAGGCCGACGTTTTCCCGACGCCTGATTCCCCGGCGACGAACAGAATTCTTGCCTGCTTGGTCATCTTTGCTTCCCCAACCGCTCGCACGCCTCCAGCATCGCCTTGAGCGGCTCAGGATCGGCCAAGCGGTGATCGCCGCCGACTACGATGAGCGTCTCAGATGGCAGGCCGCTGTTGGCAACGAGTGTTTCGCTGTCGGCGAAAGGGATCACGTCGTCTTGCCGGGAATGCAGGATCACCGAGTTCGGCTTGAGCGTCGTGGCAGTGCCCCACTTCTTCCACGCTGGGCAGAGCAGGACGAGCGGCGTGGCTCTGCTTTCAATGTTCATGGCGACCGCACCACCACGGGAACTCCCAACGATCACGTCAGGCTGGCGTTGATCGTACTCGGCTTGTGCAGTGCGAAGGGCCAGATCGAAGTCGTCATCGTTGAGTGCCGGGTTGATGACTTCGTGGCCGTGATTTTTCAAGTATGTTGGTTTGACGCCACCGGGAACTGAGTGCCAGCCGTGGAGAAAGAGGATTTTCATTAAATCACATGTGCGACTTGTACTTCGGTTGACCAAAGCAGCCTCAGAAAAGTTTGAAGGGCTAGAGGAGTTCAAGCAAATATCGGACCGGAACGACCTGCGAGAAGGGCCTCGCTGGAACCTGCGGGTCAGCCACAGCCTCGAACGTCTTCTCTATTACTATTCCAACTACTCGACCGCATTCGTCAATTACAGGTCCACCGCTATTCCCTCCGGCCGTCTGAGTGCTGACCTGAATGTACTGTGCATCACCCTTGTAGTTGGTGGGTAGCGATTCGACTGCACCAACCGAGATGTTCAATGTTGGTTGTCGAAGTGGAACTGACGGGAATCCCAAGATGGCGATTTCTTCGCCCGGTGACGGAAGCTCGTGGCGAAGTGGCAAAACAACCAGTGGGGCCTGAAAGTTATCTTTTAGCGAGAATACCGCAACGTCCGCCGAAGAGTGCTTCATCTCATTGCAAACTGGAATGGCTTCACCTTGCACATAGACCACAACTTCACCGGCAAAGTTGTGTTTGCACGTTGCAAACCTGTTCGCCCCAATCATGAATGCTGTCCCTGAAAAGTCGTCCTCGCCCTTTCTGATCCCGAGATGAAACACGCCGTTCTCGTATGATTCCCGCCAGTGCGTCCATCGGCGTGGAATTAGGAACAGCATTGTGGTCGTGTCGATCACAACTGCCGCTCCGTCTGAAGTCACTTCAGCAAACTGATCGTCGCTTTGCGTGTGGTCACGAACGATGTAGCCTCTTTGTCTCAACCAATTGACTGCCTCGGAATATCGCTTTCGCAGCCATTCAGGGCCTCGGTCGCCTCCATAGTGTGAAACCGCACCACCTGATTGTCGGAGGATTCCTCCTACAACGTCGAGTCCTAAAGCAACTGGAGAAAACTCGAACTGTAAGATGCTTTCCAAACATCCGGGGTAGTAACCAGCAGGTGGCCTACTCTTGTTATTTGCACGCAGGATTGTCAAAAGCTGTG
>CAZLOQ010000009.1:2295-19628 GCA_964561125.1 uncultured Chitinophaga sp.
TTTTCAGGTCAATGTTTATTCGGCTCATATTGGCATTCCTCGGAAGGGATTCAAAACAGCGTCTTTTGCCCGGTGAATTCATCCCTGCTGCGGTAGATCGTCTTATCTCCATCTCGCATGTAGATCAGGTCAAGCCGACGTAATCGCACGACGAGGTTCGAGATCGTTACCTGCGCAGTGGTGGCCAGTTCGTAGAGAACAGACCACGAGGTTAGATCGAGATTCGCTGCTGCCTCACGCATTAACCACTCGGGCATCAACAGGGCGGACTGGTAGCGATCCACTGCACTCTTCTGATCCGGCGTGTCGTGGCCTTCGGTGATCTTCTTCAGCAGCTTGGCGGCTCTGGGGTCTGTCATCGCCCGATCCATCAACACGGCGATGGTGCGGTCAGACTTCTTGGCGTGGCGATGTGCGATCTGTGGCTTCAGGTCCATGCCGGGCAGAGAGGGATGCAGCAGCTTGGCTCGGTCGATGTCAATGTCGTAGTGGCCTGCTTCATGTCCAATGGTGCTGCGGTACAGGCCCGGCTTTTCCTCGAATAGAGCGATGTGCTTCTCGTTGACCAAAATCTTCCGGTTGACCGCATCTAGTCCGGCAAGGATTTGCTCGCCCGGCATTTCCTCGATCTCGTCCCAATCGAAGTCCAACCCGAGAACCTGCTCGATGATTTGCTCGACCGGCACCGGCAGCGTGACCGCAGTACAACTTTTGGATTCGTACTCCCGAATCCGCTGGGCCGTCACCTGCTCGATGACTTCGTTCCGCAGGTATTTCAGATTTTGCTTGCTCATTCGTCGCCGAGTTCCTCCAGCAGACGATCAATCGCTTCATCATCGAGTTCGGAGAATCGGCGGAAGGCATCGGGGCGTTCGATGACTCGCTTCTTGATTCCTTCGGGAATCTTCTTTGCCAGAATAAGAAGCTCGTCCGTGCTGACGCCGAGGGCCGTGGCGAGCTTGCCGATGAGGTCTTCGCCGGGGTAGTCGCCGAAGTCCAGCTTCTCGTTTTCGATCTTCGAGATGTAAGTGAACGAAACCCCGACAGCTTCAGCGAGCGCACGAAGCGAAAGACTTTTCGCTTTGCGTAGTTCTCGAATTTTCGGGCCGAACCGCATAAGGGTGGTCTCCGTGCTTGCCACTCAGGTTAGATCACTGTACGATTTGTTGAGTAAACAGTCAACACAACGGTCACGAGGTCAACCAGATTATGGCGAAGAAGGCGTCTAAACCTGTGGTGGATCAACGTGCGCTGGTGATTGGCGTCAGCGATTATCCCGACCCTGATGATCGACTCCCCGCCGTTGCTGCCGACGTTCGGGAGATGAAGAAAGTGTTGTCGTCGAAGCACGGCACCTTTCCGTCCAAGAGCATTACTGTATTAGCTGACAAGCAGGCGACTCGTGACAAAGTGCTGGCTGAATTGAGATCAGTATTCGGCAGCCCATCGGTGGACACAGTGTTTGTCTACCTCGCCGGGCACGGGTTCGAGGCAAGTGGAAAGTATTACTACGTTGCCTACGACACCACCGATGAAGCGACTGCCGTACCATTGAGCGAGATCAAGAACTTGTTCGATCAGACGACGAGTCGCAGAGCCTTTTTGTGGCTCGACTTCTGCCACTCAGGAGGCATTCTCGCCCGTGGTGGCTCTTCCGACATGGACGCCATTCGACGTGGGATTGGAGTAGTCAGCGGCCACGGCAAGGTGATCGTAGCTGCCTGTACATCGTACCAGCAGTCCTATGAGTCCGCATCCATTGGGCATGGGTTCTTCACTCATGCCTTGCTTCGTGGCTTGAAAGGCGAGGCAAAATCCGCCCAAGATGAAGTGACGGCGCACTCACTCTACGAGTTCATCGACCATGAGGTTGCAAACGCTCGACAACAGCCGGTCTTCTTCGGCGAGACGACTGGCCGAATCGTTCTGATGCACTACGACAAGCCGTCAACAAAAACAACGCCAACCGCTGTCACGAAGCCAACTGCCCCACTTCCTAAGAAGTCGTCTCCTAAGCTCAACGGCACTTGGGTCATGCTCGGGAATGACTTTTTTGTTGCCGACCGGGTTCGCAATCATTCGGACGGAAGTATCGGAGTCGAATTGATAACAAGTTCCGGTAACGAAGAGGCAAAGATTGCGGCGATGCGACCGGGGCAATTTGGGGGTCGTAATCAACTGCCGTTCGCTGTGAACAATGACGCCTATGAAGTTCAAGTTGAGGAAGTTGTCAGCGAACACGTTGGCTCGCAGCAGCAGTGGAGCTTGAAACTTCGCAGTGCCCAACGTCAGTCAGGCTTTTCGATGGAAATGACCGTGAACGGGGTCGGGCCTGACGAAATTGCAAGAAAACGGGCTGGTCGAATCCTGCTTAATAATCCTCCTCCACGGACGGGCCGTGGTTTCAGCGAAGACTCCTTGCTTGAGAGTTCCATCACTGGCTCCACTGACAAATACCAAGCTAAGGAGTGCGTTATACGAGAGGTCTATCGCCAGCATGGAAGCTCGTCGGCATGGAAGGAGATTGCTCGCTTGAAAGCAGTATTCCTTTTGAAGATTACGGGCACCGTTGAACACGTTATCGAACTGACGTTGGGAAATGTCAGGAACAGCAAGGTCAAAGTCAGTTTCAAAGGCCGCAGATCGCAGCGATACAGCAACAGTGAACCAGAGGTCATCGAGATCAATGGCGAGTGTCAACTGGCTTGAGCTTGAGGAGTACACCAATGAATGCGCCAGCGAACCAGATGTTTCTTTCCGCAGATGAAGTTCTCTTCCATCGGATGGAGTCCTTTCACCGGCAGCGAGTCGAGATCATCGCATCAGGGCAATCGCCACTGGGAAAGCGAGACGATGGATTTCTCATAGTACATCTCCTTCCACACCAATGCTTCAAATCACGGGATCGATTTGACGGGGCCACACTAAAAGTGCATGGCAGCAAACTGTCAGCATTTGGTGACGAGGGACGATACGCCGCTTCACGTTTCAATGTGGATGGGCTATTGAATATCGATAGCGAAAGAGCCGCCGAGTCGTACACGCAGATTTTCCGAGATGGGCGTCTTGAGTCTGTGATGACTGCCATCACGTTTCAAACCAACGGACATTTTGCACCATCTAATCAAGAACCTCCAAAAGAACCCCGCTACCTTCGGGACGGTAGTTGTGAACAAGCCGTATTCAAATTGGTAAAGGAATACCTTTCGTTTTGTCAAGGCATTGGTGTCCCAGCCCCCATCAGCATGTTTTCCGCTCTAGTTGATTGCAAGGGCGTGGTATTTTACTCCCAGTGGGGACATCGATCTGGAACTGGCGGGATCGACCGAAGCCCAGCATTCTTGCCAGACATCGAGATTGGTGCGTCGGACGAAGAACAGGAAAAGCTAATGCGTCCTTGGTGTGACACCTTGGCGCAGGCAATGGGGTTCGAGAAATCGCCCAACTATGACGAGAACGGCAACTGGCGGGAACGCCGCAGGTAGGTAATCATACGCATGAACAACTTCCAAGAAAAAGTCTCCTTCATCTGGTCGGTCGCTGACCTGTTGCGGGGCGATTACAAGCAGTCCGAGTACGGCAGGGTGATTCTGCCTCTGACTGTCATGCGCCGTTTGGACTGCGTGCTGGAGCCGAAGAAGGAAGCTGTGCTGGAAAAAGCCAGTGGGCTGCCGAAGAAGGCGGATGAGGCCATGCGTGACCTGATGCTCTGTCAGGCCGCTGGCAAAGGAATGACTTTCTACAACACCAGCAAGTTCGTCCTTCAACCAACTGAAGTGGCCAAGGGCAAAGGCTTCGTGTCGCTACTGTCGGATCAGGACCAGATCGCTGCCAACCTTTCGAACTACATCGCCGGATTCTCGTCTAATGCTCGGGAAATCCTGATCGACAAGTTCAAGTTCGGTGAACAGATCAATCGGCTCGACGAATCGAACCTGCTGTACCTCGTTCTGCGTAAGTTCACTGAGATCGACCTGCATCCCGACGCCGTAGACAATATCGAGATGGGGTACATTTTTGAGGAACTCATCCGGCGATTCTCGGAAGCATCCAATGAGACGGCGGGGGAACACTTCACTCCTCGTGAAGTCATTCGGCTGATGGTCAACCTGCTGTTCGTAGAGGACAGTGATGCCCTGACCAAGAAGGGCATCATTCGCACGCTGTACGATCCAGCCTGTGGAACGGGTGGGATGCTCTCCGTGGCGGAAAACTATCTACGGGAATTGAACCCCAGTGCCACGCTGAAGACCTATGGGCAGGAACTCAACCCCGAGTCCTACGCTATCTGCAAGAGCGACATGCTCATCAAGGGAGAAGATGCCTCGAACATCAAGTTCGGCAACAGCTTCACTCAGGACGGCCTGCCAGCCGAACACTTCGACTACTTTCTTTCAAATCCACCCTTCGGTGTCGAATGGAAGAAGGTGCAGAAAGAGATCACCGACGAACACGAAAAGCTCGGTATGTCCGGTCGGTTCGGAGCCGGTCTACCTCGGGTCAGTGATGGATCGTTGCTTTTCCTGTTGCACATGGTTTCGAAGTTTCGGCACGACGGCACCGGCAGCCGACTGGCGATTGTCTTCAATGGCTCTCCACTGTTCACTGGATCAGCGGCATCTGGCGAGAGTGAAATCCGTCGCTGGTTGATTGAGAACGACATGCTGGAAGCAATCGTTGGTCTCCCCGATCAACTTTTCTACAACACCGGCATCAACACCTACATCTGGATCGTCACCAACCGCAAGCCGAAGGTTCGCAAGGGAAAGATTCAACTTATTGACGCTTCGGGCGAAGGGTTCTTTGTCAAGATGCGGAAGAGTCTCGGCAACAAGCGGAACGAGATCGGAGACGGCACGATTGGCAAAGCCGACCAGATCGCAGAGATCACTCGACTCTTCGGAGAGTTCAAGGAAGGCCCACACTCGAAGACATTTAACAACGAAGACTTCGGCTACTGGCGGATTACGGTCGAACGTCCCTTGCGGTTAAACTTCGTGGTCGATGACGAGCGACTGGAGCTGCTCAAAGATTCGAAACCATTTCAGGGCATTGCCACCAGTCGCAAGAAAGGTGCGGCAGGGTTGAAGGAGATCGAAGCAGGTCAGCGGTTGCAGCAGCAATTGCTGGCCGCACTGGAGACGCTGCGAAGTGAACCACTTTCGAAGAATCGAGAGACTTTCATCAAGCGACTGAAGAAGGCGTTCAAAGCGGCGGACCTGAGCATCCCAGCTCCGCTCATGAAAGCGATCCTTTCGGTGTTGGGAGAGCGGGACGAAACTGCCGAAATCTGCACCGACAGCAAGGGTAATCCCGAGGCGGATTCCGACCTGCGGGACTACGAGAACGTGCCGCTCAAGGAAGAGATTCAGGCGTACTTCGAGCGAGAAGTAATTCCGCATGTTCCCGATGCGTGGATCGACGAATCCAAAACAAAGAAGGGTTACGAGATTCCGTTCACCCGGCACTTCTACCAGTACACGCCGCTGCGACCGCTCGCTGAGATCGAGGGCGAGATCAAAGAGCTAGAGGACGAGATTCAGGGAATGCTCAAGGAGGTGCTGTCGTGATGAGAGTGATGGCTCGTGAAACGAAGGACTCTGGCGTAGAGTGGATGGGGCAAATTCCCGCTCACTGGCAGGTTCGCAGTTTTCGATATTGCGGCGTCATACCTAACGGGCAAGTTGATCCACGCTTGCCACAGTTTCGAGATAAGACTCTCGTTGCGCCAAACCACATCGAGTCCGGTACGGGACGATTACTTGGAACCGAGACGGCTGATGAACAAGGAGCCGAAAGCGGCAAGTACGCTTTTGAGTCAGGCAACGTGCTGTACAGCAAGATTCGCCCAGAACTTGCCAAGGTCTGCCTGATCGACTTCCCCGGTCTGTGCAGTGCCGACATGTATCCGATTGCACCGAGGAACGATGTGAGCGCCGGATTTCTTGCCTACCAGATGATCTGCTCGGGGTTCACTGAGTCCGTTGTCCTCGCTTCAGCCCGAGTTGCAATGCCAAAGGTCAATCGTGACGAACTTGGTGGAATACCGCTCGTCGTTCCGCCCCTCACCGAGCAGCAAGCGATAGCGGCGTTTCTGGATCGGAAGACGGCGGAGATTGACTCTTTGGTGGCCAAGAAGCAGCGGCTCATCGAACGGCTTCAGGAGAAACGCCAAGCTCTCATCAGCCACGCCGTCACCAAGGGTCTCGACCCCAATGCCGCCATGAAAGACTCGGGCATCGAATGGCTCGGGAAGATTCCGCAGCACTGGAACATTTGTCGGCTCGGGTATATGTCCAACATTGTGCGAGGTGCGTCTCCTCGACCAGCAGGTGATCCACTGTACTTCAATGGCAATGCTGCGCCGTGGATTACCGTTGCTGAAGTCACGAAGGATTCGTCCAAGTATCTGACTAAGACATCTACTTGCCTTACGGCTGAAGGACAGGCTTTGAGTCGCCTCTTGAAGAGCGGAACATTCATTTTAACAAACAGTGGGGCAACTCTTGGGGTACCAAAGATCATCCAGATTGACGGTTGCATCAACGACGGTTCAGTTGCTTTCCTTAGCATACGGAAATCGGTGTCGCATGACTATCTGTACTACTATCTTTCTTCGCTCACTCAGATGTTGCGGGAACGAGCAAGCGGACAAGGACAACCGAATCTCAATACAGATATTGTGAAGGCGATTCCGTTCCCGTTCGGGCCACTTGACGAACAGAGGAGAATCGTCGCATTTGTGGAGGCCGAATCATTTCGCATCACGAATATCGTAGATGTACTGCATCGACAGATTGCAAAGCTCCAAGAGTACCGGCAAACGCTGATCTCAGCCGCCGTCACGGGTAAGATCGATATGACCAAGGAGGCCGCATGTTGATCTTCTGGCGAATTCGATACTTCGACCGTACAGAAAAGTCGTTCAAGGACCGTGACCTGTGCCTTGACACAGCCACGCTGCCCCCGGCAAAGCGTGCCGCTGTGGAGTTGTTAGCCGAGGCGAAGGGAAATCGAAGCGAACGAGAGTTCCTGAAGTTCAAGTCACTGTTCCGAGAAGAGTCGTTGGCCGATTGGGGACAAGCTCGCCTGAATGCGGCTGGCGAGATTAAGTCATTCTTCCTCCACGATTACTTCGAAGACGAGTCGGGAAAGGAGATCACGCCAGCCGAGATGGGGCCGATCCTGACGGGAAGCCCAACAGCCGTCCTTGTTCCCAGCGGAGCGAGGCAACATGACATCGATTATATGTTCGTTGAGAAGCCCCCAGTGCCGGTGGCGGAAGTGACGCTCTCGACGGATGAGATTCGACTATTCGGTTACTTCGTTCGAGATTTTGAAGAGCTTCGGCAGTCGGCACTCATGAAGGAAGGTGCCGGCAGTGTTAGGAGCAGCGGAACGTTGCCATCACTTCCAAATGGGGACTACCACTTCTCGACTGCTGTGTCCGACGACGAGATTCGCTCATTCATGACGATCTTCCGCCGTCTGTACATGGAGAAGGAACCGGCCAATTTTCTAAAGGCAGTCAATCTTTTCGATAAGGCACTCGGAGGTCATCCACTTGGAAAATGGGTGAAAGGTGTGGCCGGTGAGTACGAGGCTCATCTTCAGGAAGTACCTGATTTCTGCCAACGACGGACTGACATGACCGTGACCTTCACAGTCAAGCGGTTGATCGATGTCTTCCTCTACACGCAATACGCCCACCAGCCAGACGAGCGACGACAACGGCAATTCCATGAATGCCTAAACGAAGTCGTGGGACGGCGGAACTTCCTGACGTGGCAGTTCCTCACGGAAGTCTGGAAATGCGGCTTGGAGATGGGAAATGCCGGTAGAGTCATTGCCGGATGGTTCAAACGGTACTGCGATCACCACGGCATCACGCCGGATGTGTTGAACTCGTTGCGAAACGAACACACAGGCTTGGGAACTGCGGAAAAGGAGGATGCTCGCAAGGCTCGTCTGTTTCGTGAGAAGGTCGAGGAACTCGAACTGGAACTCTGGAAGCAAGCGAAAAGACCAGAGGGCGGCCCCATACAATTCCGCCTGCTCGCACAAGAGCAATTGAAGCAGGCACTCAGTGGCGAGGGGAGTAACTGATGGCAGGAACAACTCAGGCTCCCGACCGCATCAAGCCGTTCTACGAGATGCCAGAGCCGGGAAAGAAGATTCTACTCATTGAAGAGGACGGCGCAACCCTCAAGCAAAATGGCACCGAGGTCAAAGGGAAGGTGCAAATCACTCAGGAATGGTCGCCGATGGGACTGTACTGGGAATTCACGGCCACGTCTTTCGACGGTTTCAGTTTTGGCGAAGTCGAAATCGTCTCACCTTCATTCACCGCCAATGGCCGTGTCTTCAGTATCGGGCAGCATTGCATTGGTGGTGACATCGAAGGCACTGTCGAGCTTGGCTCCGATCACAAGCTCAACCAAGTGACTTTCTACCTGCCGAACTACCCGGACTTTATTGGCAAGAACGACTTCCTCGAAGAAATTACAGTCGGCACCAATACGACAAAAATCAGTTGGAACGAGGTCCTTCTCGAAGCCGGTTCATGGAGAATCAGGCTCCAGCCAGACAGGGACATTTTTTGGCTTAGGCAAAAAGGCCGAGAGTTACAGAAGGTCGTATTGAGCGGTGTTGGCGAAATTCGTAAGACTGATGGCTCGCAATTCAAGAAGAAGGAAGTGAAGCCAGTCTTGCAAGCCTTACAAGTATTCCTGTCGTTTGCATTTGCTGAGTGGTCGCCGCCTCTCTTAGTTGTCGGTTCAAACACGGTCGCCGAAAGGAGTTGTCAATTTTTGGGCAACTTTGACGTGTCGCCCATATCGTATCTGCGTGGGTGGCTGGACGAGCATCATGGACATCATCTAGCCGAAGCCTTTCCGGGTTTCGTAGATTGCTGGTCAGACGAAAAGTGGCAAGAACCACTTAAACTGGCTGTCAATTGGCTGATCGAGGCATCAAGGCAATCGGGCGGGACTGAAGGGGCAATAGCATTCGGTCAGATTCCATTGGAGATGCTGGCGTGGCTCGTATTCGTAGATGACCGAACCATTGTTGATGGAGACGAATTCGAAAAGCTGAGTGCCGCCAGCAAGCTGCAAATGTTGCTCGCTCATTGCGGCATCCTTTTTGATATTCCAGTCGGTCTATCGACACTTACGAAGATCGCAAATGAACAGCAGAAGAAAAACGGTAAGGTAGTGACTGGGCCGCAGCTTGTTACCAAAGTTCGAAACACGATCATTCACCCGAATGAGAAGAACCGGAAGATTCTGGCGGAATGGGAAACGGCATATTCGGTCAAGATCGACGACATTCGCTGGGAAACACATCAGTTGTTCAAATGGTACATCACCCTCGTCCTGCTCAATCTGATCGGTTACTCCGGCAAATACGCAAACCGTCTGACACATCGGAAACTCGGAGACGTCGAGTTCGTGCCGTGGGCGACTCCTGACGAACAAGAGGTGGCCAATGGCTGACGGCTCACGCATTTCCCTGCTCGAAGAATGGATGAAAGACAAGGAAGGCGAAAAACTTGAGTTCAAGTCTGCCCGAGGCGGCTTCCACTTCGAGGAACTTTGCAAATACTGTTGCGCCTTGGCGAATGAAGGCGGCGGACGAGTCATTTTGGGAGTGACCGACAATCGGCCACGGCAAGTCGTAGGAACGAAAGCCTTCGACCAGCCCGAACGAACTCGAAAAGGACTCTGTGAGAAGATTCCTCTGGCCATCGATTTCGAGGAGATCAACCATCCTGATTGTGCCCCGGACAGTCGAGTTCTGGTTTTCAATGTGCCGCCACGACCGCTGGGCATTCCGATCAAGTTTGTCGGTCGGTACTGGATGCGGAAGGAAGACAGTCTGGTCGAAATGTCTGAGAACCGGCTGCGGGAAATCTTTGCCGAAAGCGGTCACGACTTCTCTGCCGATCCTTGTTCCGGTCTGACGATGGCTGATCTGGACGCCGCTGCCGTCGAGGACTTTCGCCGCCGTTGGATTGCGAAGGCGTCGAAGGCAGAAGATCAAGCACTGGTGGCTCGCTTGCAACCGCTGTCCGCCGAGCAACTGCTGACGGATGCCGAAGCCATCGTGGACGGAAAGCTGACCTGTGCGGCCTTGATTCTCTTCGGCACTCCACAGGCGGTCGGCAAACATCTTTCTCAAGCGGAAGTCGTCTTCGAGTATCGTTCGACGGACGCATCCGGGCCGGCTCAGGATCGGAAAGAATTTCGCAAGGGGTTCTTCTGCTTTTACGACGAGTTATGGAATCAGATCAACCTGCGGAACGACAAGCAGGATTTCCAAGAGGGCCTATTTGTCACACCGATCTCGACGTTTAACGAGCGGCCTGTTCGAGAAGCCATTCTGAATGCCATCAGCCACCGCAACTACCAGCTTGGCGGAAGCATTTTCATCCGACAGTTTCCTCGACGATTGGAGATCGATAGTCCCGGTGGTCTGCCTGTGGGCATCACGCTCGACAACATCCTCGACCGCCAGAATCCTCGCAATCGCCGGGTCGCCGAGATTCTGACTCGTTGCGGTCTGGTGGAACGCTCGGGTCAGGGGATGAACCTGATCTACGAAGAACTCATCAAGCAGAGCAAGCCAGCCCCGGACTTCTCTCGCACGGACCAGTATCAGGTTGGGCTGACGCTTCACGGTACGGTGCAAGACCCGGCGTTCGTACGGTTTGTTGAAAAGGTCTCGAAAGAGACGACAGCCTTCTTCAGCACTCATGACTGGTTGCTCATGTCGGCAGCGAGTCGAGGTGAGAAGTTGCCCAAGGGCTTCGACAGTCGAGTGAACCGTTTGATCGACTTGGGTATCATCGAGCGTGGCAAGGGTCGCACGTTCATGCTTTCCCGGCGATTCTACGAGTTTGTCGGCAAGACTGGCGATTACACACGCAAAAAAGGTCTCGACCGGGAACACAATCTCGCCCTGCTGAAGAAGCACATCGACGAGAATTCGGCAGTAGGCTCTAAGCTTGATGAGCTTTGTCAGGTGATCCCTTCGTTGCCGAGGACACATGTTCAATCGCTCCTGCAAACGCTGAAACGGCGAGAACTGGCCCACCCGATTGGCCAGCGTCGAGCGGGTGTATGGTATCCGGGGCCTTCGTCCGATAAGGACAATGAATCCAAGGTCGAGAATGACGCATAACGACGCAAAAATGACGCAAAGAACACCCTTTCAACTCACCCGAAACCCATGTCTGGCAAGTGTTTGCCGAGGCCAAGCGACGTTGAGATTAACGCAATACGACGCAAAGTCGTGCAAGGGATTGCACTCAAATGAACCGCAACGAGAAGTTTCATGTGCTGGCCATGTGATGAAAGGGCCTCGAACGGGAGATTGTTCGGGAAATACTAATTCGCAAGGCGTTTGTAGCAAACACTTTGTGTCATGTTTCCGTTTCGTGTCTCTTGTGCTGGCCATGTGCAGAAACAGTGTTGACTGTAAAGTCAACATAGATTGCTGTGGGGAGAATCTCCGATGAGCGACATCAAACTCTTTCGAATCAGCGGCGAAGTCGTGACGCCACTGGAGGGACAATCCGTCGCTCTGGAAAAATCGCTCCAGACGCTCATCGAGAAGCACCTCGATGTGTTCCTCGGCATTCGCTTCATTGCTACTGAGTATTCGACCGGCAAGACGCACGCCGGTCGGATCGACACACTGGGGATCGATGAGAACGGCTGCCCGTGCATCATCGAGTACAAGCGGAGCAGCAACGAGAACGTCATCAATCAGGGTTTGTTCTATCTCGACTGGCTGCTCGATCACAAAGGCGAGTTCGAGTTGCTTGTGCTGAAGAGGTACGGACAGCAGGTTGCCGACAGCATCGAGTGGTCCAGTCCCCGATTGCTCTGCATTGCCGGTGACTTTACGAAGTATGACGGGCACGCAGTCCAACAAATCAACAGAAACATCGAGCTACTTCGCTACCTGCGATTTGGTGAAGAACTCCTTCTGCTTGAATTGGTAAACGCAGTTCAGGCCACGGACGGCGACGACGAAGAACCTGTAGTCATCGGCGGAAAGACCAAGCCCAAGCAGAAGGACAAGACGGTCAGCGAGCAATTGGCTCAAGCGAATCAGCCTTTGCTCGATCTCTACGAGGCTGTGAAGGCTACCTGCATCGGGTTCGGCGACGATGTGCAGATGAAGACTTTGAAGCTGTACGTTGCCTTCAAGCGGCTGAAGAACTTTGTCTCGGTTGAGGTGCGAGCCAGTGCGAACCTGCTCGTTGTTTATGTGAAAGTCGATCCCGACACGGTAGAACTCAAGGAGGGTTTCACACGAGACGTGCGGAACATCGGGCACTGGGGAACCGGCGATCTGGAAATCACACTCCGCAATCGGGACGACTTGGAGAAAGCCCTGCCGTTGCTGGAGAAGAGTTACGAGGTGTCATGATGGGACAAGACTCAAACGCCGCCAACGAAGGCGATCAACTGAAGCACGCTTTACTTGCCGAGGTTCTGGTCCGTTGTCTTGATTGGCCATCACTGACGTATGCGGAAACTCATGCGGGCGCAGGCATCTACAAAGCCTCTTCACAGTCCCCCGGCAAAGATCACATCCACAAACTGAAGACGCTCATTGACGAATTGGACGGCATCGAAGAAGCCGATGCTGGTAACGGATATGCTCGCCTGTTGAAGAATTGGTGGTCTGACGATGGAAATGCGGACAAGTATCCGGGGAGCGTCCTTCAGGCTGCGATTACTTTGGAACGGCGAAATAAAGGCACAGAAAGTACAAAGATTAGAGTTGCGGAAGCGTGCAAAGAGACTCATGAACAACTCGTCACCGCAGCGGCGTCCTTCGGAGTACAGGCCAAACACGCCGGGTTTCAAGACGAGATCAAGTGGCTGACGGAGAATGATGATCTTGTTTTCTTGATTGATCCTTTCACATACACGAATGACAGGTCCACGCTGAACAAAGGACGCATTGACCTCGACACGTTGACCACAGTTTTGACGAATTGTTGGGACAAGTCACGGTGTGTGATCGGCTTTTGGTGTGCGGTTTGCGATAGCACTGGCTGGGAGAAGCGAAGGCAAGTAGATCATCACCTCCTTGCCTTAATCAATAAAGCACGGGCGGAACAAAGAGTGTACTGCGCTGGCCGATGCAATCGATTTCAACTGTCTCTTATCGGAATAGGCGATGGCTCTTCTGTCATATCCCAGCTTCCATCTGGTTCGAGGTGGCATGAGTCGTGGCTGGGGCCAGTCATTCGGGAGAAAGTAAGTTAACATGCCAGTCGATCACACCGAAAAAGGCTTCGAGCAAGCCATTGAACATTGCCTACTCACCAATGGCTATCGCAAGGGCGATCCGGCCAATTTCAATCCGGCATTGGCCATCGACCGTCCTGCGCTCGTCGAGTTCCTCAAGCACTCACAGCCCGACGAGTGGTCAAAGCTGGAAGGTTTCTACGGCAAGGATGTCGAAGCAAAGGTCGTCGAGAACATCGCCAGTAATCTCGATCAGCGGGGAATGCTTGAGTGCCTGCGACATGGTGTCTCCGACCGGGGAGTGAAGCTGCGGTTGGCGTACTTCCAGCCTGCTACTGGCATGAACCCTGAGACACTGGCCCTCTACAAGAAGAACATCCTGACTGTCACTCGGCAGGTTCACTACAGCGAAAAAGCTCCCAGTCTCTCCGTCGATGTCCTCCTCGGCCTGAATGGTTTGCCGGTTGCCACAGCGGAACTGAAGAATCCCTTCACCGGCCAGAACATCGCTCACGCAAAGAAACAGTATCGGAATGACCGTGATCCGAGAGAGCCACTATTTCAATTCAAGAAGCGAGCTTTGGTTCACTTCGCTGTTGATCCCGATGAAGTGTTCATGGCAACACAATTGACGGGAAAAAACACATTCTTCCTGCCGTTCAACAAGGGGCGTAGCGGTGGCAAAGGGAATCCCGACAATCCCCACGGTTACAAGACGGCGTATCTGTGGGAAGAAGTCTGGCAGCGAGACAGTTTTCTCGACATTCTGGCTCGGTTCATCAGCCTGACAATCGAGGAGAAAATCAAGGACGGCAAGAAGGTTCGCAAAGAGACGATGATCTTTCCTCGCTACCATCAACTTGATTCCGTGCGAAAGTTGCTGGCGGCATCCAAAGTCGAAGGCCCCGGTCACAATTACCTGATCCAGCACTCCGCAGGTTCAGGTAAGAGCAACTCAATCGCATGGTTGGCGCATCGACTGGCAAGCCTACACGACGATGCCGACAACCTGATCTACGACTCGGTTATCGTCATCACGGATCGAAGGGTTCTGGATCGCCAACTTCAGGACACCATTTACCAGTTTGAACACAAGCAAGGCGTCGTCGAGAAGATTGACCAGAACTCGACACAACTGGCCGAAGCACTCGGCGGCGGCAGTCGCATCATCATCACGACCCTTCAGAAGTTCTCCTTCGTCTTGGACAAGATCAAGGAGTTGCCGAAACGCAACTACGCCCTGATCGTTGATGAAGCTCACAGTTCACAGACAGGTGAATCTGCCTCCAACCTGCGGCGAGTGCTGGCCGCTTCGAACCTCGACGAAGCCGAACAGGAAGAATCCGGCGACGAGTACGATCCAGAGGAAGAGGTACTGAAGGCAATCAGGGCACGAGGACCACAGAAGAACCTGAGCTTCTACGCCTTTACCGCTACGCCAAAGCACAAGACGTTGGAGTTGTTTGGCCGAGACAATTCCGAGGGCAAGCCTGAACCGTTTCATCTCTACTCGATGAGACAGGCTATCGAAGAAGAGTTCATTCTCGATGTCCTTGAGAACTACACGACGTACAAGACGTACTACAAGCTGGCCAAGGCAATTGATGATGACCCGTTGCTGGATCGCAAACGGGCCACGCAAGCAATTGCAAGGTTCGTCAGCCTGCATCCACACAATCTGGCCCAGAAGACGGAAGTGATCGTCGAACACTTTCGAAATTTTACTTGCAAGAAGATCGGTGGCCGTGCCAAGGCGATGATTGTCACCCGTTCCCGACTTCACGCTGTGCGTTACAAACTCGCCTTCGATAAGTACCTGAAAGAACGTGGCTACGACACACTCCGGGCTTTGGTGGCGTTCTCCGGCACAGTGAAGGACGGTGGGCTTGATTACACCGAACCGGGAATGAACGGCTTCAGTGAGAAGGAACTCCCCGAACAATTCGATACCGGGGAATTTGTATTCCTGATCGTAGCAGAGAAATATCAGACGGGCTTCGACCAGCCCCTTCTGCACACGATGTATGTAGACAAGAAGCTGCACGGCTTACAGGCAGTCCAAACGCTCTCCCGTCTCAACCGCACCTGTTCAGGAAAGGAAGACACGTTCGTCCTCGACTTTGTGAACGAAGCCGAGGAGATTCAGGAGGCGTTTCGTCCATACTACGAGAAAACGGAGATTGAACAGCGAGTCGAACCGAACCTGCTCTACACGCTGAAGAACAAGTTGGACGCCTTTCAGATTTATTGGAAGCAGGATGTCGAAGACTTTGCCAAGGTCTTCTTCAAACCGTCCGAGAAACAGCGTGAATCCGACAAGGGGATGCTCAATGCCTGTGTCGATCCGGCTGTTGGCAGATTCAAAGGTGAGCCAGAAGAGCGTCAGGTTGATTTTCGACACCAATTGGGAACCTACCTGCGTCTATATTCGTTCCTGTCCCAGTTGGTGGCATTCGAGGATGTTGAACTGGAGAAGCTCTATGCCTTTGGGAGGCTGCTGATCGGCAAGCTCCAGATCGATGACGACACTGGACCGCTTGTCATCGACGACGACGTAAAGCTCTCGTACTACAGGCTGACTAAGACGCATGAGGGATCGGCGTCGTTACAAGTTGGCGAGTCCGGCGTTGTGTTCGGACCAACCAACGTCGGCACAGGCCGTCCCAAAGGTGAAGACGTGGTGCCGCTATCGCAACTTGTCAACGTGCTGAACGAAAAATTCGGCACCGACTTCACGGAGGAAGACCAGTTGTTCTTCAATCAGATCATCGGTGATCTAAAGCACGACGAGCATCTGGGGGATCAGGCTCGAAACAATACCATCGATCAGTTCAAGCTGGCATTCGACCCGAAGGGCATGGCGGCAGTGCTTTCCCGTATGGAACGCAACGAGAACATCTCCAATCAGTTCATGTCTAATGAACAGCTTCGTTCCGTGGCCTTGGAACTGATGATGCAGCAGGTCTACGAGCATTTCAAAGGCCAAGGCCCAGAGGCGGCGTAATTGGGCGTAGGAAAGCAATCCAATCAGTCATTTGAGAAGGTGAGCGGCGATGAAAACTGATGTTCGGGGAAAGGTGGCCAATGTAAAACTTGGTCGAACTCGATGCCTCTTGCCGCTATTCGAAGCTGTTATGAATTCGATTCATGCCGTGCAGGAGGCCAATCCTGATTCTGGACGGATTGAAGTGTCCGTTGTCCGAAATACGGTACAAGGCACATTGGTCGAGACGAGTGCATCCAACTTTCCGGTTACTGGATTCGTGATTCGAGACAATGGGGTTGGGTTTACTGACCACCACTTCGAGTCGTTCAACACAGCAGAAACGACAGAAAAACTCACACGGGGCGGTAAGGGGGTTGGACGCTTCCTTTGGCTAAAAGCGTTCCAGCGTGCAGAAATTAAAAGTGTGTTCCGTATCCCCAATAACGGCGAGTTGCGTGAGCGTGCGTTTGCCTTCTGTCTGTCCACAAATGGTATCGACCCACCCTCGCCGGACAACACTGCTTCTGAGGCCCAAGAACCGAGTACCGAGGTGCGGCTTAGTGGATTTCGCAGTGAATATCAGCGTCACTGTCCGAAGACAGCCTCAACAATTGCCCATCGCATCATCGAACATTTCCTTGAGTGGTTCATTCTCAAGAAGTGTCCCACGATCATTCTCACGGATGAAGTTGAGGACACAACGATTGATCTCAACCGAATGTTTGACACGGAAATGAAGATTGAGGCAAAGAGCCAGAAGTTTAGAATTCGAGAGATGGAGTTTCGGATTCACCATGTGAGGCTGGCTGCGCCACATGCACAACAGCACACGCTCTCGTTCTGCGCTCACGGACGCAGCGTTCGGACTGACTTGCTCACGAAACTCGTGCCCTACTTTGATCCAATTATCCCAGATCGAGAGACGGGAAGCCCATTTATCTATGCTGGCTATGTGTCGGGCGACTTCCTCGACGAAAACGTCATGTCGGAACGAACTCAGTTTGACATATCGGAAGAGCGGAGCGCAATCGAGTTTCCAGACGAACTTGGGTGGCCTGACCTCATCGACACCGCAA
>CAZLOQ010000009.1:19712-27594 GCA_964561125.1 uncultured Chitinophaga sp.
GACCTTCAACTCAAAGCTCAATACGAGAAACTTCTTTCTGCTGGCGACTCGAAGACACTCTCTCACGAAAAGCAGCGAAAGCGGTTTGAAGAATTCTTAGAGGAGTGGAACGAGGCGGGAATGGCCAAACTTGCACGGCACGTCGCTCACAGAAGAGCAACATTGGCATTTTTGGAGCAGCGTTTAGCGCTCCAAGCTGACGGCAAATACGCCCACGAAGAAGCAGTGCATGAGGTCATCTTTCCGCTGAAGACGACCTCTGACGAAGTGCGGCCAGAACAGATGAACCTTTGGATTCTCGATGAAAAACTGGCCTTTCATTTCTACCTCGCCTCCGACAAGCCGTTGAATCGAATGGCAGATGCCGTTGAAGTAGACAGCAAGGATCGTCCCGATCTTGCGATATTCGGACATCCATTCGCATTTACTGATACTTCGCCAGTCTTCGGCAGCGTTGTTCTTGTGGAATTCAAACGGCCTGTTCGGGACGACTACAACGAAAAAGATGATAAAAACCCGATTCAGCAGGTCTACAACTATGTCGAACTCATCAAGTCAGGTCGGGCGAAAGATCGCTCGGGACGACCCATTATTGTGCCACCGGGCACGCCGTTCTACGGATACATCGTCTGTGACATGATGCCCAAACTCGAAGAGCAAGCGAAGTATGCTCAACTGACAAAAACTCCCGATGGGATGGGATACTTTGGGTATAACGCTCAGGTAGGGGTCTACGTTGAGATCGTTTCATTTGCGAAATTAGTTGACGACGCAAAGAAGCGCAACTCTGCTTTCTTCGACAAGCTCGGCATTGGAAGGTGAGCAATGCCTGCTTTTGCACACACTTTGCCGCTCACTCTAGCCCAGCGCAGAGTCATCGCTGATCTGCTGCCTAAGCTCGCCGACCGTCTGAAGCTCGTCGAGAAGAACTCCCGCACGATCACCTTCACGATTAAGGAACTCGAATCGATTCGACAGAAGGCCGAGGCCGCTCGCTCCCACGCAAAAGACGGTATGAAGCGGCACTCTCTGGGGCATGTCGTCGATGCCATCGCTAAAGCTCTTGAAGATTCCGAAGGCATCGGCTCAATTCCGGCCACGGAGCGGCTCTACCAGTTCAAAATTACGCTGGTGGAAGTGATGCCACCGATCTGGCGGCGAATACAGGTCAGAACCTGCACCTTGGACAAGATGCATGAACGCATTCAGACGGCGATGGGCTGGACGAATTCGCATCTGTACCAGTTTAAGATCAATGGCGAACGCTACGGTGATCCTCAGTTAATCGACGTTCCATCCGATGACTATTATTGCGTCGATGCGACCGTGACCAAGATCAGCGATGTCCTGCCCAAATCAGGAGATCGATTTTCGTTTCAGTACGACTACGATTTTGGTGATAGCTGGCATCATGAAATCTTGTTTGAGGGTTGCCTTTCAACTTCAAAAGGCATTCGATACCCGCTTTGTCTTGAAGGCGCACGAGCATGTCCGCCAGAAGACGTGGGCGGTGTTGGAGGCTACGCCGAATACCTCGAAGTCCTTGCCGATGTGAACGATGATCGCCATGAGGAAATGCTGAGGTGGAGAGGGACGTTTGAACCAGAGAAGTTCGACGCAGGCAAGGCGACGAAACTGATGCAGCGGGGACTTCCGAACTGGAGGCGATACGTATGAAAAAGACCGAACAGTGTTCAACACCAAAAGTGAAAACCGAAGCTGCTTGCCACGTCGTCAAAGACATTCAGACCGTTCAGACATTCCCGACCAGTGGGCTGCTTGCCAAAAACGTCGGATTGCCACTCCCAGTTCTCAAATCTCAAATCAGCAAGGCAACCGGACGAACCTACTCCTACGTCGTCCGCACGGTGGGACTTGACAACGACACAACGACCTTTGAGCAGCACGGATCAGCACCAAACTTTCAGGGCGGCATGTTGACGCTCTGTACTTGCAAGCATCAGATGCGAGCCACTCAGTCTGCGGAAGATTGGGAAGGTGTCTGGGTTGCTGGGTTTACCAGTCGCACGATCCATCAGGGAAGACACTGGCTGTTCTACCTCGCCAAGATCGACTCGGCCCATGATTCTCACGCTGATCTCTGGAGAGGTATGGCGGCGAGTGTCAGAAACGCAAAGGCTGCGGATTCTCATTTCCTCGGCGACATTTTCAGGCCAAAGACGCCGCTGCCTACTGGCGATGCTCGTTACTCGCCCACTCGTTACGTCACGCCCTCGGCTCATGCCCATCGTCAGCACCGTGGCGACAAGGGCTGGCATAATGACATCAACTACTACCTCGCTGAGAAATACGGACACCCGGCACTGCTTGTCGCCGATCCACGAAACACGTTCCTTTGGGACGAGCCGATGATTTACTTTTCCGACGACCACTGCCGTAATTTCCACAAATGGCCGTCGTTATCCCAACTTGTCTCCCAGCTACGGGAGGCGAGGTGATGAAGGCAGTCCTTCTTCGAGTTGGTATCGATTCAGGCTGCGGTGGTATCCAGAGTCCGCTGTTTGCTGACGGTTCATTCGAGTTCGTCTGTATTCCTGACAACAAACGAGTCAGCGTCCACAAGTACGGAACGCTTGTCGGTAAGAACGGTCGTCCTCACTCCGACTATTTCCCAACACGGAAACAGGAACTCGCCGCCAGCCAGCACATCCATCTCGACCCAGAGTTCGAAACGTTCACCTACGGCGATCCTACAATCCCCAAACGCTCGTTACAAAAATTGGAACGGGGCGATTACTTAATCTTCTACTGTGGCTTGCAGGCGTGGGATGAGGACTCTGGTTGGCTGGCCGACGTACCGCCTGCGCTTTACATAGCGGGATACTTTGTTGTCGAGAAGGCTGGGTTGGCGACCGAGTTTTCAAAGGCAACCTTGAAATCAGAATTCGGCCAAAACTTCCATGTCCGTTACCCAAACGTGTTTAGCAAACAGCGTGAGGAACTTGTACTGGTCAAAGGTGGAGCAGGAAGCCGCTTACTGAAGAAAGCATACAGTATCAGTTCAATTGGCGAAGATTGTGCAGGAAAGCCGTTGAAGGTATTGTCGCCCGAGATGCAGAAGGTGTTCGGAACGTTTGGCGGCAAGGTGTCGATCCAGAGAAGTCCACCTCGGTGGGTCGAAGCGGCCTTCGTGGAGAAGGCGATTCGGTTTGTAAAGGCGTTGAAATGAACATTACCTCTGCATTGAAATCGACATGATGACCAATTCCCCTTCTCTCCATATCCACAAGCGTCTGTTGACTACTCCATTCGGACTGGTTGGCACTGACGAAAATGCGTTGACCTTCGCCTTGGGCTACACCTTTCAGCGGTGCCCATCTCTCCTCCAATGGTTTCTGCGACAGATTGGTATTTCTGGAGTGCAGCTTAAATCACTCCGCAACGCAAGAATTGACCTTCAGCGACATCGCAGCGGAAAAGTTGGTGAGGGCATCACTGACATTGAAATTCATCTGCCGGGTCAGTTCCACGTGATTATCGAAGCCAAGGTTGGTCTGGGGGTTCCATCCGTAAAGCAATGTCGCAAATACCTGCCACGGTTTAAGAAGACCAATGAAGTTCAGAAACTCGTCGCACTTACGCAATCTCCAGATGAGTCTTTTGGTGACAGCTACGCTGAGAATGTTCAAGCGTTATCAGGGCGTTTTATTGCGTTCAACTGGTTGCAACTTATCCCTGAGTGCATTCGCCTGATGATGGGCGAAAACCTTGAGGCTGATGCCAAGGCTTGGGTGCGTTCTTTTTACCGATTTCTGGATGAGGAATACCGTATGAAGGCATTTACAAGTGAGGTGTGGATTTTGTCCATCAGCACTCAGCCTCTTTGGAATAAGGGAATGAGCCACTGGGATATCCATCAGAAATACAAAGTATGGTGGGATGACAAGGAGCATACCGTTCGACCATTGTATTTCGCATTCAGAGTAAAGGGCAATCTCGACGCTATCTGGCGTGTGAACAAAATCGAGCATGGTATTCCGATCATTGACGTTGTTCCTGAATTGAAAAACGTCAAGAAAAAATGGCCGAAGCAACCCGGAACTATTTGGCATCTTGAATCGCCAGTAAAGCTGCCGAATCGCATTCGTACCGGAGGTGGTATGTACAACCGAAGAGTCCGATGTGACCTTGACCTGTTACTGACCTGCAAGACGGTTCAGGAAATCGAACAAGAGATGGGTAAACGTCGGGATCTTGAACCCGCCTGAGCAAGACAGGACCACTAAAGTGCAGCAGGAAGTAACTGAGCCACCTCTGCTACCGGCAATGCCCCACATTCAAGGAACCCTTTAATGGCTAAACGCAAACCAGTACCATCGTTGAAGGACCACAAGAAGCAGGGCCAACTCCCGATTCACACCAATGCGATTTACGTAGGTGAGACAAGCCTCAACATCTATTTGACCTACGATCAGGCTGTTCAGGTTGCCACAAACATTCTGAAGAAAGCGGAGTTGATAAAAGGACATGAAGATCTGGCATTGCAGGTGTGGGCCAAGAAAGGTTCTGACAAACTAAATTTCGGAATCAACGATGTAGTTCAAAAAGGCACACAAGAGGCTTGGGGCGAACAATGAGTGACTGTGAACCCATCGACCGTGACGAACTGTTGATAGAGCTTCGAAGATTGCTTTCGGCTCCTGTCCGTGAGGAAACGGCACTTGATGGCACCGTTGTCTTGGTCGGCGGCGATCCCGGTGAAGTCATCGTTCGGGTTGGTGCAACCAAAGTCTCCATTGCATTATTCACTGTCCGTTGGGATGGGCCACACACGCCAATCGTCCGGCCTCTCCACTATGCAACCCTGAGTTGGCGTCGGCTCCCGGCTTCTACGTTGATGATGACACTTCGGATGATTATCGACGCTGCAATCGAAATGCGCCTCACTGAGCATCGTAAATGTGAGCGATGTGAAAAGATGAAGCCGCCAGAATGGATGCACAGTGAGACGACGTGTCAGTCGTGTGCTGAGCAGTATTTGGGAGTCGTTCATTGAACAAGACGCAATATCGGCTCGTTGCCAATGCAAAAGTTGTAACGCTGTGCATCACGCCACGATCAACTCTCTCCACCGTGGCCCCAAGTGCTGAAACAGCGATTGCTGTAACCAAACTTGCCCCTTCGACTTCTCAACCTGCTCATAGGCCCATTCGGTGATCCGTAGCGATGCCGACGAGTCTGATGGCAGGCCCAAGTCTCTCAATCGTTCATCCAATTCCGATGATCGACCTCGATTTCGCTCGGCCCATGACTGCAAATGCTGTTCTGCGGCGAGATGGTCTGATTTGGCATTGTTGCAGCGTGGATGTGCCAGCACGAAATTGTGCCCCAAGTCAGTCGGATATCGTGACCACGGAATGAAGTGATCCACGTCCATGCTTTGTTGCAGGTTCCCATGACAATAGAAGCACTGCCGATCCTGAACATCGATCAGTACGTTCTTGTACGCTTCCAGTGACGACCGTTCTTGGTCGAAAAGAAACGTGCCCAGATCAGTCACGTTTCCGAGATTATTGACGTTTACCTTCTGGACGAAACGGACCCACGCTCCTTGAATCAAGTCCCTCATCAAGCCGTAGAACGCTCGGAAGCAAAACGCAATGCCCGGCTTCAGCGTGATCGTTGTGGTCGTGCTGTCTAAGTTGTCGTACAGGAAGTCCATGCGTTCGCAGCCAACCGTCTGTAACTTCCAGAGAGGCATCTCGTTGACGACTCGCTTCACATCGCTCTTCAGGGAATGCCAAAGATCGGGGGCAGTTTGCTTCAACCTGAATAATGAGCCGCCAAAGTCGTGTTGCGCCTTAATCACTGTCGAGATCACGGCGGCTTGTCTCCCAGTGTTTTGCTGGAGGATGATCCCGGTTGGCTGACCCCCAAGCTGAAATGGACGGCACTGTTGCCAGTAAAGCTCGATGAATTTCTCGGCGATGTCTTTAACATCGAGAACCAACGCTGCCCCGGAATCGTCGCCCTTCAATACGCAGAGGTCAGCGATGGCATGAAGCAATGCAAACTTGTAGCTGGCTGTGAACTGGCCTTCGACTAAGAGTCGCTGGATGTTGCGCAGGAAATGAACCTGTTCTTCAGGTGTCGGCGACATCGCTGTCATTCGGCACCCCAATAGCGAGCCTTCTCAGGGATGATCCAGCGAACGCCGCCCCTTGGATCGGCCACGTCACCCTTCCAGCGTGGAATGACATGGATGTGAGCGTGCATCACGGTCTGGCCAGCCGCCTCGCCGTCGTTGAGGCCGATGTTGAAAGCATCTGGTTGATACATTTCTTTCAGCCGATTCCGGACCTCACCGACCAGTTCCCAGAGTGCTGCCTGAGTTTCAGAATCAAGATCGTGGAAACTTGGAATGTGGAATTTTGGGACGACGAGCGTGTGCCCCTTGGAGATTGGGAAGCCGTCCCAGACCGCTCGACCAGACTCGGTTTCGAGCCAGATCGTTTCTGAATCAATATCGCAAAAGCAACATTGATCGTGCTGCTCCGTTACCATACCCACCCATCCAATACAAAAGTTGGAACGGCTCTGCCATCAGTCAACTGAAGTATTCTGTTTTTTGCTACGCAAGTACAGAGTCTACTGGGATGTGGAGTGATTCCAACACATTCAAAATCACGTTAACGTCCGATTCTGATGGCGGTCACAGACAATACCGCAGAACACTCGTGCTGAGACATCGTGCCATAATGGAGCTTGTTCATTGACCATTGACCATCCAAAACTTGTGAAGCTCCTCCAGTTGGCTTACTCAGCCGAGAAAGCAGCGGCGTTTGCGTACATCGGCCATGCCGGTTCGGTCAGGAATCCAGACGAGAAAGTTGCGATCAAGAAAATTGAAATGGATGAGTGGCAACACCGAGAAACCGTTCTCTCCATCATGAGGCAACACGCAATTCCGCCATCCCGGTATTTCGAAATCAAATATCACGTCATCGGCAGAATCATCTCGTGTAGCTGTTATGTGATCGGGTGGTTCATGCCGTATTACTTCGCAGGACGACTGGAAAGCGGAAACGTCTGCGAGTATTTCATCATGATGCGATACTTCAACGAAATCGGAATCACCACACACGACGACGTGTTGTACGAAATGGGGATGAAGGAGAAGGAACACGAAGTCTATTTTCAGAAGAGCCTTGCCAACAATCGGTTACTGCCGCTGTTTGAGAAGATCTTCGGGTGGGGCATCAAAAGCAGTTCCAACGATGTTGATTTGGATAACAAATCGTCGATTGAAGAATCCAAAGGATACTGTAGACACCGAAAATGACAAATTGCTTACGGTTGGCACACTCTGATTCTTGTCTTGGCACAACTGAATTTCACGGTGAACATGATGGGGCTATTTGACTTTCTTTTCGGCAATAAGCGTCAGACTTCGGTGCAGATTATGGATGATCGCATCTGGTTGTCACAGAACGCAAAAGTCAACGGGATCAAGCAGCAGATCAGGCAACAAACCGATTCCACCGTCATCCTTTTGGTGGCTCATTTCGAAGAGACATTGCAGCAACTACGAACCATTACTGCTGGCGACAACGCTGACACGCCGGTTCAGTTAATGCTTGCTGAAAACCTTGCATCAGACATCGCTGCCAGACTAAATACAGATGAATCCACCATCGTTGATTTGATTGTCGCAGAGCGTCACCCGCTGAAGTCTGCTGACGACGCACTCATTGCGTTTACCGAGAGTCTGCCATGTCGATGCCGTGTGGCATATCATCTGTCTCTGGACGATCCGCTGCTCAGAAGGTTCATCGGTGGGTTTGTTGAAAAGATGCTGGAGAATCTGGGGATGAATGAAGATGAGCCACTTGAAAGCCAATTGATAAGCCGGAGAATCAAG
>CAZLOQ010000009.1:27607-42450 GCA_964561125.1 uncultured Chitinophaga sp.
ACAGCAAGCCTCTGGAAACAGCAGGGCATTTTCCGCAGCGGAGTGGCTGGAATTGAACATGCCAAATGTCTGACACGGCAGGGAGTCTGGAGCCAACAGTTGTTAAGTGGATCTGACCAGTAAACTCAAACATGAGCAACTCACCTTCCTACAAGCATGTTCAATATGCACCGCTCTGCCTGTTGCTCTATGTTCTTGCTGTTGTGTTTTTCGTGCTTGGATGGGTGCTGGAAAACGAACAACCATTCCCGTGGTTGTTCCCACCGATTGGCTTGTTCATGCTGGTACTTGCCGCCTCGTTCCATCGTCTCACTGTGGAACACCAAGTAGACCGGCTGTCTGTCAGCTTTGGGCCGATACCACTATTCCGACGAACCATCAAATACGATGACATCATCAGTGCGAAAATCGGACGGACGACCATTCTGGACGGCTGGGGAATTCACATGAGCTTGCGTGGCGGTTGGGTCTGGAATTTGTGGGGTCGAGACTGTGTGGTCCTGCAACTTCGAAAGGGTATCTTGAGAATCGGGACAGATGATGCTGAAGACTTGGCTGCGTTCTTGCAAAGTCGCATTGTTGATGACAACCCATGAACTATTTGTTATTTGTGTAACGACACCAAATGACGAAGAAGGAGCGAAGCGGTAGAGTCGGTGGTCTTCAGGAAAGCGAAGAGATGACAGTTCGAATGGAATCTTCGCCAATCTTTCAGTCCGGCGAGGCGATGCTGTCGTTCATGCCCAAATCACTGGAATGTGGCGAAGACATTTATCAAAGGGACTCCCATGAATGAAATACAGCAAACATGTCCAAAGTGCAGTGGCGAGATGATTCAGGGCACAGTCATAAACCCTTTCCGATATTCCATTCTTCCTGTTTCAAAATGGGTCGAGGGCCTGCTGACACTATCGGCATGGTGGGGACTCAGGCTTCCGGCTCGAAGAACGACGATCCCTATTGGGACATACCGCTGTCAGTCATGCGGTTTCTTGGAGTCGTATGCACGTCCTGAATTCGAAATAACGTAACCGTTCCTTGTAGAACCCGGTCACCTTGTGAATCTGCAACAACACTTTGACGAGCAGCAATTCACCAACGAGTACCAGTTGGTGAACGGCGTTGCCATGCACACCGAAAATCCGGAAAACTTCCAGATTCCGCCACAGGTCATCAAGCGGCATGTCAGGCCCGGCCAGTTCGTCGAACTCAGGATTGATTCCCCGAGGTTCTCAGTCCACGAAGATGCTGTTCAGAAATGCAAATGTCCTTCGTGTAACGGTGAAATGACAAAGCCGATTCTAAAACACGATCACCCGGCCTCACTCGTGCCGCTGCCAAAGCACAATGTTCCATCCCGTGGCTGGGGCGAAGACTTCTGGGTCCGAGTAGAAGAAAGGTCGGCGAGCTACTTTCGTGGCGTCGTAGACAATCCGCTCGTCGAAGCACGACTGCATGGGCTGAATCAGGGAGACGAGATCATCTTCCATGAAGACCACATTCTGGCGGTTCATGACATCCACAAGCAGGAACTTGTCGCTGGGATGGATGAAGCGGATCTGGAAGAATTGATGAAGTGGTTGACCGTGCATTATAGGCCGCAAGAATAATGCCACCAGAAACCCCATTTCGCATCGCCGTTGTCGCCGTGATGGTCCTGACCTCAACGATTACCCTTTACCACCGGCTTCAAGCGGCCGCTTCCGGCGAAAAAATCTCTCGGAAAGATGAAGGTTTTCTGTTCGCCATCGTTCTTCGCCTGTCTGGTCTGTGTCTCATGGTTGCCACAATTGCGTATGTGGCTTTTCCGTCATTCGTTCAATGGGCATCGTTTCCGTTGCCACTCTGGTTTCGCTGGCTGGGCATCGTCACCGGAATTCTTTGCTCAGCTCTGATGCTTGGGGCTCTGAACAGTCTCGGCAGGAATCTGACGGATACTGTCGTCACAAGAGCCGAAGCAACGCTGATTACGGACGGTCCATATCGTTGGGTGCGACATCCGTTTTATGTGACGGCGGCATTGCTCATGGCATCGGTGACAGTGTTGGCAGCAAACTGGCTGATTGGTGCAAGCAGTGTACTTGTCATGGGATTGTTGGCGGTCAGAACACCCAAGGAAGAGCAGATGCTGATTGAAAGATTTGGGCATCAGTACAGACACTACATGGAGAAGACGGGAAGATTCTTCCCACGATTTTGATCCATCAGACTTGTGTTCAACAGATCTGTCTGAACCGCCACTGAGTTCATTTGAAAGCCTCCTTCATGCCGTTTCGAACAACAGGGAAGTACGATTTGGTCATCTGCGACATTGACGGCTGCTTGTCGCCTGAGTCGCACGCACCGATCAACGGTCTAGCCCTTTCGGCAATTGCCCAGCATAATCGGCAAGCAATTCAGAACCGTGATCGCCCAATCGTCACACTGTGCAGTGGCAGGCCAATTGGATTTGTTGAGTGTCTTTGCCGTCTGACCCACAACACTCTGATTCCCTGCATTGGCGAAAACGGAGTCTGGATCTGGCGACCTGCTGACAACTCGTTCGAGTGCGAGCCAACCATTACGGATGAAGATCTTGAAGTTGTTCATGAGGCCCGAAAGCTTGTGCGGACGCTGTATCACGCACGTGGCGTCATTCAGCAGCCGGGTAAGTCTGCCTCTGTCGCTCTATACCATCCCGATACGGATTACCTTCGATCCATATTCCCGAAGATCGCCGATGAGTTTCAGAAACGTGGCTGGCAGATTCGAGTTTCGATGACATGGCTGTACATCAATTGTGACCTTCAGCACGTCAACAAAGGAACTGCTATTAACCGCCTGCTGACTGAGACCGGCATTGATCCGAAGAGAACAGCAGGAATCGGCGACACAATGGGAGATCGGTTCATCGCAGAGCGTGTTTCATGGTTTGGCTGCCCGTCGAACGCAGAAACGGAAATCAAGAAATCAGCAGCCTATGTGTCACCGCATTCGGAAGTTGAAGGGGTGCTGGATATTTTGCAGCGATTGTCTCTGTGACGCTTTTCAGATTCAACGACAAGTGATCAACTAAACGTGAGCAGCAATTGTGGTTAAGTCTGCACAAACAATCCTCCTGAACTGCCTTCGAAGCAGCCAAGCGACTCCAGCGGCGAAAGCGTTTCTGAAACGCACTTGTCAGGAGTTTGTTCTGGAACATGGCTGGTGGTATGGGCCGGTTGAACTTCCCAAACACATTGCCATCGGAACTCCCGAGCAGTGTCACACAAATGCCGTCAACTTGGCCCTTGACGATGACTCGTTGATCTACTGCGAAGGCTACGCTCTATTCAAAAATGGCAGCTTGCCAGTGATTCATGCTTGGGTCACAGACGGACATGGTAACGCAATCGACAATACTTGGTCACAGCCGGGAGTCGCCTATGCAGGTGTTCCTTTCAAATCGTCGTTTGTGAACATGACTGCATTGAAGAACCGTGCTATCGTCAGCCTGCTCGATGATTACCAGAACAACTATCCGCTGCGAGGCGACTTGGGAGATCGGCCTGATGATTGGTTTGAACATCGAGGGCGTGGGTTGATGAAAGTTTCGGAGTGATCAGGTTGATCTTCATGCGATCTGATGTCTACTGAACCTCTTTTGCCACTTTCACGATCTGGAGCAGAGCAATCGCCTTGTCGAGTCCGCCGACTGAGTTGGCAAATGCAACCGCTTTGCGAATATCGCCGAGTCCGACACTGCCAGTTGCCGGGTCTTCAATGGACTTTGCCTTGGCTGGCGTTGGCGAAGGTTTTTCGGCTTTGGCAGTTGCTGACGTTTCAGATTCCTCTGTTTCACGCTGATCGTTGGATACATCTTCAACGGCAATGTCTGATTCGTCAGTAGGTTTACGACTGCTGGTGTTTTTCTTGGCCATGTTCTGTTCTTGTATGTTTTTGTGTGGTGAGTCGAGTGTTTTTTTGTCTGAGAGCCACAGGTCAAAACTCTGCGGGGCGGGGACTGTATCGGATTTGTGCTGAGGGTTCGACCATATTCTCGATGGCTCTCACCAGATCCGCTCCTTCGGAACTTAAAGAACAAGATGACTCAAAGACGACATCTGAAATTGAATCAGCAAAACGATTCAATCAAGAGACGTTAAAACATCTTTTCAGACGTTGTTTGGGCATCAACGACAAGCCGAAACTCACGCAAGCGATTGCTTGAACTGAGTTTTTTGTCTTGATAAATTCTGGTTGCAAGTTTGATTGTCCCAAATCTCATGAGGGGTGTTACCTCAAACTGAGTCGGAAGAATTAGTTATCAGAAGTATCTTGCGTACCGCCCGGCTTCCATATGAATGAGATCGCAATCAATCGGACTTGGAGCATCGGATGTGGCAGCTTTTCCCTTTTGGTGATAGTCCTTTTGACTTGGGCTGCCGTCAGTGAACTCCAGTATAGAAACTGGCTTTCTGCGTTGGATGCACGGGCACGCACTTTTCATGGACACGTATACAACGGTCGGCGAGATTCCTCAACTCATGTGATGATTAGCGCCAACTCGCACGAAACGAATGACGATCACGTTCCAGAAATCGTAGCAATGACAAAGGAATGTATTTTAAGCGCCAGTGTAACGAATCTGACCGTCGATTTGTCTGGAGCCTCAATATCCGATAAATCGATAAAAGAATTGTCTCAAATGTCCGGTCTCGACACACTGGATCTTCGCAATACTGGCATGACTCAACCAGTGGTCGCCGAACTGCGGACTAATCTCAGGGGCACTGTGATCAAACATTGACATTCCGAGTATCAATGCGATGCACGCCGAGTTGCGGTAGTTCGTTTTCACACTAAACTTGGTCATTCGCCGCATCTGAGTGATCGAGACGCCCTTTGAGTTGTCCTCGCACTGAATGGCACACAGATTAAAACAGAGGCTTGCGCTTCTTCACCACGCTCGCTCCTTTGGAATTTCAATCCCCCAGTCTTCCAGTACAAATTTTGGAACCACTCGAAAGCTGGCCCGGCCATCGGCCCACTGAATCATCTTCTTGGTCTTCGCCACGTCAGTACAAAGTTTGCTTGGGTGAGGTGTGATCCCAACTCGACCAAGATCGAGGCGATCTGAGTCCCAGCAGGTCTGAATCGTGATGTCAGGATGAGTCCGCTCGTGCGTGTGGCCCTCGCAGGCCCGGTACAGCAACCGAAACTCGTGGTCATCGAGATCAAACACGCTACCTCGAAGTTCGGCGGCGAACTCAGCAGCACGAGGTCCATGTTCGGGGTCGGTGACTTCGTTGATCCGACGAGAATCGTGGAAAACAGCGAATAGGGAGACGACAGCGACATTGGCCCCAGTTGCTTCCGCCAATTTCAAAGCGTTCTCAAGAACTCTGGCCCAGTGCGCAACACCATGGTCGCCGCCCAGTGGAAGGGCGTAATCTTCGAGGATGGCTTGCATGACTGGCTTCAGGTTCATGGATTCTTTTCTGTCGGTCTTGTATGCCAATACGCCCAGAGAACAAACACGCCCTGCAACGGCAGTCTTAGAAGGTGAACGATGGGCGGTGCCGGGAGAATGTCCTGATGCTGGAAGACGTACAGGTTCGCAGGAAAGACAGCGATCAACAGTGCGACAATTCCCCAAGCGGCCAATCGTGAAGTCTTAGGAACCAGCAACAGGATACCCAGTAAAATTTCACAGACACCACTCACCAGAACCAGTTCTTTATGAAGCGGTAAATACGGCGGCATGGCCTTCAGGAAGAACGCTGGATTCACGAAGTGCATCATGCCAGCAACGATCATGAAGATCGCCAGCAGATTCTTTGAGATTGATTTTGCGTGACTCATGTGTGTTCCTCAGTCGGGAATCGTGATGTGAGGACTGAGCTTCTCTAGCAACAGATCGATAAGAGCAGGGTCCATCAGTTTGTAGTCGTCTGGGATATTCAGACACACTACTTCCTTGCCAGCCAGACTGTCTCCAAACTTCTCTTGAAGCCTTCGCCGGTGTTTCTTCTCCATAACGAAAATCATGTCCGCCCAGCCAACGTGACCCGCCGTAACCTTGATACGGGCATCCTTCTCCGTCCCTGCTGACCTCACATCATACCCGTTAACACCGTTCAAAATTCGCTCCGCTGTCAGGCTTCTCCACTTGTTCCTGCTGCAAACGAAAAGGAGCTTTGTCGGTCTGGAGTCGTTTTTAGGCAGCCTGAACGCCTCAATGAAAGTTTCCGCAGGTTGTGCGCCGGACAATGTAATCTTGTGGTCAATGATGAAGAATGGAACCCCTGTGACTCCATGCCGCTGTGACATCTCCGTGGCGTTTGCGATGACATCCATCCCTGCATCGCTGTTCAGCATTGCTTCGGCAACTTGACGCTCCAGTCCAGCTTCAGCAGCGACATCAATGAGTGTCTGACGATTGCCGATGTCTTGTCCTTCAGTGAAATAGGCCCGGAACAAAGATTCGACAACCGCATCCTGACAACCATGTTGACCGGCAAGCCAGATCAGTCGGTGAGCATCAACAGTATTTGGCGTTCGTTCGATCTTGTCGAATGCGAAATTGATGCCTTCTGTTTCACCAACAGCAATGACTTTGGCATCAAGTTCCAGTGATCGCTCCCAGCTTCCAAACTTTCTGGTGCGATATTCTTTGCGGCTGATCCCTTCCTTTGGCATCGTCGGATTCAGTTGGAACGGATGCCAATGAACCTGAACCTCGTGCTGACCATCAAGAGCAGTAATCGCTTTTTCCAGCCGCCGCTTGCCGATGTAGCACCACGGGCAGATCACGTCGGAAATCACATCAACAACCAGCTTCATGGCAGATCCCTGTTCATCGGTAAAAGTCGATCCAGTTTACCGTGATTGACTTCGGATTGTGTTCAAACAGGGCATTGGGCAACTGCAATTCGAAGTAGCCATCATTCAAAGGAATGGTCGTCGCTGGTTTCCCATCACTGCCGACTGACCGAATCTCCATCCAATACGGACTCTTCGCATCCAGCGGCTCGTCTTCCTTACCGTCCTTCCAGAGCCGCAGCTTGCCATCCTGACTCGACACAGTGGTTTCGAGTATGACTTTGCCATTGGTGACTTTGAAGTTCTCCAGCCCTTTCAGATGCAATCGCAACATCACAATGTCCGACCAGTTTTCATCCGCTCGTTCGATAACCGCCTGACTGATGCCGAACGGGCTGTGGACGGAAAAGATTGTCTTGTCCTTTTCAACTTTGACTTCCACCTTGTCGTTGTCACGGTTTGTTGTGATTTTGAACTGGGGGTCTTCCGCAGCACTCGCACAACCAATGCTCAGGAAAGCGACAACGACAATTGCGAAATGTTCCTTCATGGCCGTCATTCCTTTGAAATCTTCCTAAACGTCAGGTTGATTCGCTCACCGACATCTTGCTTCGTCTTTGGAACTTCATGCTGCCAATACTGCTGCATGGTTCCGGCCATTACGATCAATGTTCCGTGGCCAGCCAGAAATGTCTTTGTCTCTCTGGTGACATTGTGTCTGATCCGAAACTTCCGGGTCGCTCCCAGCGACAACGAGCCAATCACGTTGCCCATTTCTGGTTCGTCATCAGCGTGCCACCCCATGCTATCCTGACCGTTCCGGTATCGATTCAAAAGACAATAGTTGTATTCGCCCTGAACCACTTCGATCTTCTTTTTAATCTCCAGCAGTGTGGCGATCCACGGCAGAGCGACATTCTTAACGCCGGAATACTTGTAGGTGATACCTTCGTCGCCGTATGAAGCGATCAATCTGGGTTGCATGTGGCCGAAGATTCCGGGTTTCTGCTCCCATTGGCAGTTGTCTCTAAGGTTTTCAAAGCAGCGATCAGCAAGTTCGGGCGTCAGGAAAGCTTCGTCGTAGAGGAGCAGTCCTCCGTCTTTGAGTTCGATTGTCTTATTGATTGTCACTTCCCTGCCTCCCAGTCTTCACACTAGCTTCCCCGTCTGATTACTCAGCATCCACTTCCGATCACCGAAGTCGAAGTTGCCTTCATTGCGAAACAGCATCACGCCCACGTTCGCTGCAACGTTCTTGAGCATCTCGGGTTGGTCATCGATGTAAAAGCTGATGCCCCGTTCGGCGATCACTTCGGCCTTGGCGGCGAAGCTGCTGACTAGCACGACATCCGTGAAGCGAATTCCGTGCTTCTCCAGACCGGCCACGGCCTTGTCACGGTCGCTGCGAAACGTAATGACAACCACGTCTCCGGGCCACACATGGGTCAGGATATTGAAAAAGGTCGGCGATTCATCAACACAACCATCAAGATCGATGCCGAGGGTCGGCTGCGGTTGATTAACAACCTCACGGAGAACATCGGCGGCGTGTTTGATCTGGTCTTTGAGGTTCATGTTTGTCTCCGTGAAGTGAGGTGGATGTTGTGCTGGTGGTAGCAGGTGCCTCAACGTGTGAGCTTGTGTGGGTGTGGTGCTTGTTAAGCAGATGAACCTGCTCAGTCACTCACGGTCAGCCCGGCATGTATCCTGCGCATGACAGAGACTGACCTCCGAAAGTCGCAGCTTATCAGGCGTTTACCCCCATTCCGGTTTTTGCACACCTTTCCGTCCTGTGGTAGCCAGCGATGATGGCTAATAACGATGTCATACTGCCGAGACAAGACTATTAACCACCAGCGACAGGATCGCCTGCGGCATGTCATTCAGCACAATGACTGGCACACTCAGCATCAACGCTTCGCCCACGGAGTAGCGGTTCTGGCTTGGCGGCAGATGGAACTGTTCTGGACAGAGACAGCGGCCACTGCCTGCGCATTTAGTGGACGAAGCGGTCAGTAAGTCTCGCCAAGTGCTGAGAAAGAGTTCGAGAGGATGACAAGCGTGAGGAACGCTTCGCTACCACCAAAAGAGATCGCACAAAAGAGATCGCAAAGAAACTTCGTGACTTCGCTCGTGACGCATTGGAAATCCTGATGGAACTGCTCTGAACAGGGACAGCGACCACCGCCGAGTATGCGTTCCTGACAATGCCCGAGGGTGCCGCTCAACAAGCCGACCGAAAGACTCGACAAGTGCTGGAAGAGTTGGGAGGGAAATGAGCTTGGGTTCGTGATGGCAACGGTGGGAGAAATCTGACACGATTGGGATGTGATTTGACCACGTTGCTGGTCAGTTTGAATCCAAAATCTTGACCACGGATTTGACCACCAAGTTGACCACGAGACTTGTCCACGAAAAAACGCCGTAACCTGTTGCTGTTGAACAAGTTACGGCGTTCAGTTTTTCGATAAAAAGTCGGGGCGACACGATTTGAACGTGCGGCCTCCTGCTCCCAAAGCAGGCGCTCTAGCCAGGCTGAGCTACGCCCCGAAGTGTTTGAGCGGGACACGCGGACGGCCGTGAAGGTTCACGAGACGGCCGCGTGAGGTGAAAGTGTAGCAGTGGCGGGCAGTATTCGCCAGAGCAGTCGTGGCCGGGCGGCCGTTCAACTCGACCTTTCGGCAAAAACGGGAATCGAGTCTCCGACAGCGGAAAACGCCTGCAGCACTTGCAGCAGGCCTTGCCGAGGGTTTCGGGGACTATGGGAGGAACAGTCCATTGATTTCCACCTGACCTGTGCTGGCGTTCTGGGGGATATCGATCAGGCGTTCGATGAAGTCGTTGCCGGGCAGTACCCAGCCGTTGATGCCCATCTGGTTTCCAGTGCCCCGCAGCCGCACAAAACCGTTGACCTGGTCAAACCAGAATCCACGTTCGGGCTGGGCTCCGTCGTCGATGAAGCCGACGAGGTTATTGTCAAATCCGAAGCTGGCGCCCTGACCGGAGCGGCGAATCTGGATGCCGGTGCCGCCGTCGTTCTGGAGTGTAATGTTGTTGCCGTTGAAGTAGGCCCGTTCAGCGCGGGAATTGGTGCCGGGCTGAAGCGAGAAGAACATGCCGGTCGGGGTGGCTCCTGACACGTTGATCGTATTTGCAGACACCTCAAAGAACCGCGACGGGTTGTCGATATCGTAGCCGCCGATGATATCCACAAAGATCGCTCCGGGATTCACCCCGAGGTTGGTGATATCCATGCGGTTGGACTGGATGGACATTTCGGTGAGGTCTTCGGTGGAGTCATTGTCAAAGACGAAGGCCATTTGACCTTCGACGGCCCGCATATCCACCTGGTTCAGGTTAAATCGCACACGGGCTGGGCCTTCCCAATCCATGTAGAAGGCATCATCGAGAGCGGGTCGGGCATCTGTGCCGGGTGCATTTGCGGGATCGGTGAGGTCATTGACGGCGATGTTGTTGCGGAAGATTTCGGTGAGGATCGAGGCTCCGCGGGCACCTGGAAGACTCACGATGCGGATGGCATCATGCTGATTGGAGGTGATCTGGTTGCCTTCGATCCGTACGTAGAACGGTCGGTCTGCCTGGTCATACTGGTCCACGCGATCGATGTCATCCAGCGCGACTCGGTACTGTGCGGCGATGGTATCCCAGCCGAAGTCATCGTCATCGCCGTTGTTGTCGAAGGTGGAGAATTCCAGTTCGAGGTTAACGAGATCGGTACTGTCGATGCCGCGGATATCGGAGTTATCAACGCGGGAATACTGCATAAAGAAACGCTGTTCATCACCGTCATTGACATCAATCACGTTGCCACCACCATCAAGGTAGGACTCGGTATTGACAATGAGCACTCCATATTCGTTGTCATCAAGCGTCATTTCGCGGATTTCGACGCGCCCGGCGTTGACGAGGAGGATCCCTGCAGCATCGAGGTTTGGCAGACCGTCGCCCTTAGCCCCGGTAATCAGTCCGCCCTGTCCGCTTGGGAACGTATTCGTCGCAGTGGGCCGGACAATGAAGCGACGTCCCTCGTCCTTATTGGTCTCCACGAGGCGGATCCCGTGATCCGGGGCATCGGTGCTGTCGACACGCCGCAGCGTCATGTCGATACCGCTTTCTTCGATATCAACTGCGGTAGCGTCCTGAGCGAGGATTTCGCCGTCCTGTGAGCGGATCAGGTTGTTGTTCAGGCCGAAGAAGGCAGTGCCTCCAAGGCTGTCAACCTGCATATCGACGAAGTTCACAAGTCCCGTGTTGTTGCGGATGTCAACGCCGGCACCGCCACCGGGGTTGCCCTGAGCGTTGATGACAGTGGCTTCTCCGAACGACACGGTGCCGCTGTTTGACAGGATCTCGATGGCCGCCGACTGGGACAGCTGAGCATTGTCGACCTGCGTGTTCTGGCGTGGCTTGCGGGCACCGAAGAGGACCTGACCACCGTTGTTGACGACTGCAATGCCTTCCACGAGCCGATTTGAGACGCGTGTCTCGCCGTTGAACTCCACATTCCCTGCATTGCTGTCAACAAAAATCGACTCAAGGTTTGTGGAATTGACGGTGGTCACACCCTGAGTACGGAAGAGGCTTCCGGTTGCCCCGTTGCGAATCTCGATCCCGTGACCATCAGTTCGCTGTGCGGAACCGGGGGCGACAACCGTGGATGTCACAGTGAGCAGTTCAGAGAACTCCACCACGCTGCCGTCGAGCAGACCGTCAACGAGCACGCCGGATTCGGTACTGGCTGTGACGTGGTCTGTGAGGATCACGTTGTCCGAGAACGTCACGTCCCCTGACGAGCCGGTGATTTCAATACCACCAGCCTGCCGGTCGGTAATGCTGACAGGCGTATTGAAGGTGGCGCTGCCGGTCAGGTTGTTGATGAGGATTGCCTGCTGAGTGCTGCCGGTGATGGCGACGGTCTGCAGCTGAGGATTGGTTTTGCGGAATGTGTAGGTACCGGCGCTGTTCTCGATGAAAACGCCATTGGTCGCGGCATTTGTCGAGGCGAGGTTATCGATCGTGGCTGCTCCGCCGGTATTGTTGCGGATAATCACACCCTGTCCGCCGTTGTCAGTCACACGGGACTGGAACATGGCAAACCGACCACCGCTCATATTCTCCACAACCAGCGCTGCCTGGGGCGACGCGTTGTCAATGGCTCCGAAGAGGAATTCGTCTGTGGAGGAGAAGTTAATCACACCGGAACCACCGGTAACGCGCACCAGCGGTCCTGTGGCGCCCGCAGCGGACGTCAGGCTGGTGTTGGAAATTGCGGTGTTGCCGGAAGTTGCCTGCAGCACCATCCCCGACACTCCGGCTCCGGTCACTGCTACGTCGTTGATAATCGTATTCTCAGCTCCATTGCTGAAAATCCCGTTGATGCTCGGATTGACAATCCGGAACCCGGAGAACTGAACATTGTCTGCGAGCGTGACTGCGCTGCCGATGGAGTTCTGCAGAACCGGGCGAGGCAGGTCGGGAGCGGCAGCGAAGGTCGGGGATCGGGGGAGCTCAACCTGGAGGTTCTGACCAACGGCCCTCACGGTGACGAAGGATTGTGTCGGTCGGCCGGCTGCGGCAGTTCCGATGAAGCCTTCCCCGATCAACTGCTGCCCGTCAGCCAGAGTAACCACGTTCTCGGGGGCTGCACTGAACACGCTGCCGGCATGGGTGAACACAAGGTCTCTTCCGGCCCCCAGCCCGGCCTGCAGGGACTGGAAGGGATCATTCACAGTCCCAAGGAACGGACCGCCTGCGTCATTGCTGTTGACATGCGCAACGGTCAGGGGCAATCCAGTGGCAGGATTGACGGCGACCTGTCCCGGAGCGTCCTGATTGGTCTGCAGGGCCACCACGTTCATATTCCGCCGGACTGGTTCGCGGAATCGCTGGATGGCGGATCGCTTCAGATGCTCTTCACTGCGGAATCCACCGGCATGCAGTACAGCGGAAAAGGACAGCGTGGTGCGATAGTGTTCGTCGTCCGTGAGCTTCAGCCCGAGTTCAAGAAATCGTCCGATGTCTGCCTGAAGCCGCGTGGACCAGCCGGAGAAGCCCGGGAGATTGGTGCCTTCGTAATAGTAGCCGCCGGCAAAGGCACGCAGGTCGATGCGCTCAGAAAAATTCCCCGGCAGCAGCACACCGAATTCTGTGTCAAAGCCGCTCAGTCCTTCCGTGAAGGCATCGACGCGGGTAAACGTCAGATTGTTGCCCTGAAACGCAGCACTTCCGGCCCGCACTGACTGGCCGGTCAGACTGAAAGTATCGCCAAAGGTATCATAGTAGTTCCCGCGGGCCTCCCAAGCGTGGGCCAGCACTTCCGCACCAGTGCTCCACTGCTGCAGGTATGCTCCGCTCAGATCATCGCGGTCGAAATAGCCGTTACCACCGATGACGACATCCCAGTCTTCGACGTAGTAACGATAACCGCTGCCGAATGACCAGCCCATACCGCCTTCGTTGCCGCGGAACAGCCGGCTGTCGCCGAAGACCAGACTGTTGCCGAAGCTGAAGTGCGGCATCAGGCCCAGATGAGTAATCGAGTCGACTCGTCCGACAGTGTCGCCGGCAGTATGACCGCCGCGAACCTGCACGCCGAAGCCGTCGCGATTGAAGCCGAATGCCTGAGTCGCCGAACCGGTCGGAGCCGGCTCAGCGATGACTCTCTCCTGCGCAAACAGAGGCTGCAGCGTCGCGGCCAGAGACAGAGAAGCAGCAGTGCGGAAGAGATTCTTCAGCCAGCGTCGAGGGTTCCGAACGATCTTCATGACGTTCCTCAAACCAGGATCGTGACTCAAAGCCACTTTGAGTAAGCCCCGCAGGTACCGGAACACGGCAACCGGAAATTCCGGCGCTGTCCGGCACCTGCAGTGACCGGCCGTTTGTAACTGCCACCGAATTCACCAGCAACACGGGTTCTGTCGCTGTCGGCCGGAAAAATTCAGCCACTCACCATCCCCGAGGCGTGATCCTGCCAAACCCGTGCTTCCCGGAAAATCTGCGGCAGCTTCCGCCTGATTTCAGGAGAAATCGGGGGGACTCCTGAGTGCCTGCCTCAGGGCTGCAGGGGCTGAGCTGCCTTGAGTTCCTGCACCAGCCGAACTCCGCAGCGCCCCGTCGCCGGGTCCAGACCGCCACGAGCCTGCACCGTCACCCCGGCAGGCCCGGATAACCAGCTGCCTCCCCGAACCACACGCAGAGTCCCCGATTCCGGTCCCCGCGGATCTACCTGCTGACCTGACGGGAGCGGAGCAAACCAGTCCTGCACCCATTCTTCTGCATTTCCATGCTGATCGAAGATCCCCCAGCGACTGGGGAACAGCCGGCCGACATCCTGAAGAGTCCCTCCGCTGCTCTGATCATACCACGCGTGCTGATCCAGCAGTTCACGCTGATCGCCGAAGCACCACGGCCCGCCACCACCCGACCGACACGCAAATTCCCACTCCGCCTCGGTCGCCAGACGGTAGCTCTGGCCCCGCTGCTGCTCCTCCGGACGGTCACTCAGAATCCGACAGAAGTCGAGGGCCTGATCCCACGTGAGCAGTATCGGGCGGGTGTCGGGAATCTCTGTCTTCCCGGAGTCACCAGACTCGGGCACGTCAGGGAGCAATCCTGTAACAGCTTTGTACTGGCCGCGGGTCAGTTCGGTCTCGGCGAGGTAGTGCCAGCGAGTCAGCACGACAGTTCGCAGCGCAGTTCCCGCACCGTCGTCAAACTGCCCGGGTTCGATGAGCTGAAACCGCTGCCCGAGAGTACTGGTACGGTACAGCAGGCCGCTGCGCAGCTCGTCCGGGAGCTGCTCCAGTTGTGTTCGTGGACACATCCGCAGCGAATCGAGGACCAGATCGGGAAGAGTTCCGTGAATCTGTCTGAGCCGCTGGAGCCCGTGCAACGCGTCAGTGAGACGCCCGGCTTCAAGATCACCGCGGATGCGGGCGGCTACAGCGGCATCGAAAGCCGCGGAAAACGCAGCCGTGTCGGCAAATCCCTGCGGCAGATCCCCCTCAGTTTTCACGCCCTCGAATGCATTGAGGGCCGGA
>CAZLOQ010000009.1:42460-49760 GCA_964561125.1 uncultured Chitinophaga sp.
CAGTTGCGGGGCCTTAAAGAACGCCTCCAGTGATTCTCGCTGCGAGGCAGCAAACAAAGCCCGCAGCCTGCCCGCGTCCGCTGCAGACAAGCCCCCGGCATTCGCCCGGTCGATCACCGGAATCACAATTTCTGCAGGAAACCGGGGATCACCGGCTGCGCCCAGAGTGATCATGCCGGAAATGGCTTTGCTCGACAGCTGTTGTGTGCGGGGCGAATCGGGAACCAGCTCGGCAGCCGTCTGCAGCAGCTCCAGAGCGCGTGCGGGGTCCTGATCGGCGATGAACAGATCGGCGGCCAGCTGCAGGAGTTCACTGCGGACGAGTCGAATGCGAAGAGTGTCGCCGCCGGATGCAGCCAGCCGATCAAGCTGCTGCAGTTCGTCAGCTGCCGACCGTCGCTCTGCAGGCGACAGCTGTGCGAGACGTGACTGTTCCTGCCGGAGGTAATCTGCGAGCGAGTCGGCGGATTCGTCGCCTTTGGAAACAGCGAGCGCCGAAGCCCAGGTGGCAGCCGCTTCGCTGCGATTACCCGCACGCAGGGCATCGAGCGCTGCGGCGAAGCGATCCTCGGCGGATGCGGGAGCAGCAGGCCGCGACTGACCGGCTTCCGGAACAGCTGGCTCAGAATCTGCGGGGGCACCGAAGAATGCCTGCCAGATAGCGAGCAGCAGTGCGAGTGCTGCGGCGAAGGCCAGCAACAGCCCCAGTCCGCGTCCGCGAGGATTTGCAGCCTGTCGGATCCGGTGAATCTGCAGTTCGAGTTCTGTGTCCCGCAGATTTTCTGACTGCAGAGCCCGCAGATAGCGTTCCACATCTGCCGTGGCGTCTCCGGGGCGTCTGAGACTTTCGTGAGCGGCCTCGCGGAGCCCCTGGAGGTACTGGACGTGGATGAGCAGACTGGTGTGCTGCGGCTGCCGTCGCTCGCGCGGTGCGGCTGCGAGCAGATCGGTGCCCTCGGCGAAGCGGCAGGACTTCATCAGTTCATGGGCCGAAGCCAGCGGGGCAGAAGAAGCCGAGGGCGTGACGGCAGCGATTCCGGTGGTTGACGCCGTGGCAGGTTCAGCCGCAGGTGCCGGGCCAGGCAGGAGCGATGAGCCCGTTGCGCGGGACGAGTCCGCTTCGCTGGATGAACCCGCTTCGCTGGATGAACCCGCTTCGCCGGCAGTGCCCGTTTCGCCTGATGAACCCGTTTCGCTGGACGAGACAGGACCTGCAGTTGTGGTCCGGGGTTGGCCTGCGGGGGTTTGCGGCCGCGATGTCTCCTCCGTGACACTCTGCAGCCGGACGAATTGTCTGCAGGAGCGGCAGCGGACCATGCTGCCGGCACCGTGTTCGGGGTATTCGAGCGGGGCATCACATTCCGGACAGTTGAAGTGCGCCATTGGAATGGTCCTGTGCCGGATCAGCGACTGCCGTAGTCGATGAGCCGGGCCAGTTCTGACCGCAGGTCAGTTCGCGACACGATGCGATCCACGAAGCCATGTTTCAGCAGAAACTCGCTGCTTTGGAAGCCTTCGGGGAGCTTCATTCGGCAGGTTGCTTCGACAACGCGGGGACCAGCGAACCCGATCATGGCTTTGGGTTCGGCGACGATGATATCACCAAGGGATGCGAAGCTGGCGGCCACTCCACCCATTGTGGGATTGGTGAGCACGGAGATAAACAGTCCGCGGGCACGGCGGAAGCGGGCGAGAGCGGCAGAGACTTTGCCCATCTGCATCAGTGATACGATGCCCTCGTGCATGCGCGCACCACCACCGGAGCCGCTGACGATGACCAGTGGCAGGTGCAGTTCGGTGGCGCGTTCAACGGCGCGTGCGAGTTTTTCGCCGACAACGGAGCCCATACTGCCCATGATGAAACCCGGGTCGGTGATGCCGAACACGAGCGGCCGACCACGCAGATAGCCACGACCGACGGTGCACGCATCCTTCAGCCCGGTCCGAGCCTGCTCGTCACGCACCCGGTCCGGGTAGCTGCGACGGTCGGCAAAACCGAGCGGGTCTCCGGAGGTCATATTGGCATACCACTCTTCGAAACTGTCCGGATCGAGCAGCTGGCGAAGACGCATGGCAGTGGGCACGTGGAAGTGGTGACCGCATTCAGGGCAGATATTCAGATTCTGTTCGACCTGCTTGCGAAACACTGTACTGCCACAGGAATCACAGCGGAGCCAGAGTCCGGCAGGCACGCCACGCTTTGGACGTTTGCCCGCAGGAGCGTTGACGGTTTCCTGATTTTCAAGGGCGCTCATCGATTGGAACTTTCATGCACGGATGCCGGTTCGTCGCCAAACGCTGCCGCGGCGGACTCTACGAAACCGGAGGCTTCAAAACATGTGGTTTCCAGAACCTGGAGTAAATCAACAGACTCTTCACCGCACAGACAATCCGTCACTCGTGGCCTGCGATGCTGCAGAGTGCAGCGAATCACCGTAGCCAGCGGTTCAGGCGCGACAATCGCCAGCACCCTGTGACGACGAATCGCTCTGCACAGAACTTCCTCAAGACGCTGACATGCATCCGAAAGTGTCTCACCTTCCGGCGGACAAATCGCCGTCGGATCCTCTTTTCCACTCCGAAAAAATCTGGGAAATCGACGACGAACCTCAGATTCCGGCAATCCCTGCCAGAGCCCCTGATTCACATTCTGCAGCTCCTCCAGTTGCCGCACTTTCACACCACCAAGTGCTCCGGAAACCGCGAACGCTGTTTCACTGGCCGGATTTGCCGGGGATGTGAGCAGCAGTTCAAGGCGCAGACCACGCCGCTGCAGCTCGTCCACAATCTTCACCACCTCCGTCCGGCCACGCTCGTTGAGCGGCACGTCCAGGGTCCCCAACAGACGGTGCTCAGCGTCGTAGTCAGTTGACCCGGCTCGGATCAGCACAATTGTGGACATAGCCAGTTTATCCCTCAGCGAACAGCTCGCGGCTCCATCGCCAGCTGACGCAGCTCGGCCATTGCCGCCGAGTAGCACGGTTCATCAAAAATGGAACTGCCAGCCACAAACACGTCACAACCCGCTTCCGAACAGGCTGCAATCGTCGACCGGCCAATTCCGCCATCCACCGAAATTATCAGATCATCGCCCGCTGACTCACGGGCCGCACGGATCTTCTCGACCACTTCCGGAATGAACTTCTGACCGCCAAATCCCGGACGAACACTCATCACCAACAGCAAATCCATCGATGACAGGAACTGCTCAACTACCGAAAACGGCGTCTCCGGATTGATCGCCACACCCGCTACACAGCCACGTCGACGAATCTCTGTGAGTAACCGGACAGGCTGCGGAACCGCTTCGAGATGAAACGTTATCGCCTCGCAACCGCTGTCCACGTACGCGTCAAGGTAACGAACAGGGTCCGAAATCATCAGATGCGCGTCAAAGACCGTTTCTGTAAGACTCCGCAGACGCTCGATCACCATCGGACCGTATGACAGGTTGGGCACGAAATGCCCGTCCATCACGTCCAGATGCAGCAATGCAGCGCCAGCTGACTCCAGCTGCTCGACCTCGCGGTGGAGATTGCCGAAGTCGCATTTGAGCATTGATGGCGCGATCAGCGGGGATTGAGCCCGCAGCAACGCCAGTACGTCGTCTCTGCTTTTCATCCTGTCTTTGCCAAACGGCCCGGTTTGCTGATCGCCGGCATAAAACCGGAATCAGCAACTGTGCTACGGTGCGTATTGTGGGGGGTAGCGGGCAGAAAGTCCAGAGAAGCTCAGGGAATGGGTGTATTAATTACTGATCAAGTGTTCATTTGACTGGAGGTAGTCCGGCCCTTCTGCAGAGAGGCAGGAGCTGGCAGGCGGTGCAGTTGGGGCGGCGTGCGACGCAGGTTTTCCGGCCGTGATAGATGAGTCGATGTGAGAACATGATCCATTCTTCCTGGGGGAGGAGCTGCATGAGTTCTCGTTCGATGATTTCCGGATTGCTGGATTTGACGAGGCCAAGGAGATTTGAGAGTCGGGTGACGTGCGTATCAACGACGATTCCGGAGGGGATTCCGAACCAGGTACCGAGAACGACGCTGGCGGTCTTTCGGCCGACGCCGGGGAGCTGGACGAGGAGATCGAGCGAGGTGGGGACTTCGCCGCCGTGGCGTTCAACGAGTGCGAGTGCCATTCCGCGGATATTTTTGGCTTTAGCGCGGAAGAAGCCGAGTGGTTTGACGATGGCTTCGACGTCGGGCTGGCTGGCGAGTGCGAGGGCATGCGCGTCGGGGAAGCGTCGGAAAAGTTCCGGCGTGGCCTGGTTCACGCGTTCGTCGGTGCACTGTGCGGAGAGAATCGTGGCGGTGAGGAGCTGGAAGGCGGAGTTGTGGTGGAGAGCGCAGTCGGCGGTGGGGAAGAGTTGTGCGAGTTCGCGGACGATTTGGGTGGTGCGTGCTTTGCGGGCAGCGAGCGATTCGCGGCCGCCGCGTTTGGCGGCTGGAGGCAATGCGGGAGCAGCAGAATTTTCGGGGGGGATTTTGCTTGACATAGGGGATTGGTATATCAGTCCCGGCATTCAGGTGCAATCCGGCCGCTGCGATTTGTGAATGCTTCGCTTGCCAGGGACAGGGGTGTGTGGTGAGAATCCGCGGAGGGACGCCTTCCCGGGATTGCCAATTTCTGCCTGACAAGACACGACATACATGGGTGAGATCGCCGCGCTCGCAGCCGCCGCGCTGTGGGCGACTTCCAGTCTGTTTTATTCGCAAGTCCGTCTGACGGCGTGGCAACTGAACTTCGGCAAGAATCTGCTGGCGTCCGGACTGCTGCTGGCACACCTGACCATTGCTGCGGGGCTGTCCGGAACGCCGTTGTTTCAGGCGGACCTGCGAACGGTGTCTTATCTGATCTGCAGCAGCATCACAGGGATACTCATCGGGGACACGCTGTACTTCCGCAGCCTGCAGATTCTGGGTCCGCGTCGGGCGCTGATTGTTTCCACCACGGCTCCTCTGTTTGGCACGGCGATCGGCTGGCTGATGCTGGGTGAAGCCTTAAGTCAGTCGGTCTTTCTGGGAGTGCTGGTGACCTTCGCTGGAATTCTGATTGTGGTTGCAGACAGCCGCACGCAGGCGGATGCTGCCGGCCATTTCCCCGGAAGCATCACGCGGGGAGTGATGTATGGGCTGGGCGGGGCAGTCTGTAATGCTGCGGGGGCAGCTTTCAGTCATGTGGCGACGGCGGGTGCTGCGGTCGCGGGCAGTTCCGGCTGCGATGCGCTGGAGGCCACTGTGATTCGCGTCTGTTCTGCTGCCACCCTGTCACTGATCCCGCTGCTGATTTCCGGGCAGCTGTCCGCCACATCGCGGGCCGCGCTGGCTCCCGCAACCCTCCGCACCTACGCCCCAGCAGTGATCTGCGGGCCATGGCTGGGGATCTGGATGAGCCAGGTCGCGTACCGGGAAAGTCTGCTGGCCATCGCCATTACACTGACCAACACCACGCCCCTGTTTATCATCCCGCTCATGCGACTGTTTCTCGGAACGCCGATCACGCTGCGTGCTCTGGCCGGAGCACTGCTGGCGCTGGCGGGTATCTACTTTACGGTTTCGGATGTGGACCAGCGACCGCCTGCGGCGGCAAAGGAAGCGTTATGATGAACCAGTCAGCACCATCCAGTCGTCGGGATCTGTTAAAGCTGATTACAGCCACCGGCGTGGGGACGGGTGTTTTTCAGCGAGCGCTTGCGGATGAGGCTGCGAAGGCCGGCACGCTGACGTCTGAAAGCATAGCAGCCGCAGAGTGGATCGCGGGGACGGAATTGTCTTCGGAAGACCGGCAAAAGCTGGTGAACTCGCTCCCCGGCCTGCAGAACCACCTGCAGAAGCTGCGGGCCGTCTCGTGTGACTTCACGGACCTGCCTGCGCTGAGATTTGATCCGGAATCGGCTGATCCTGGCGTTCGTCAGCTGTCTGCAGTGCCGCGTCCCTGGCTCCTGCCGGCAGAAGTGGCAAAAGCAGAGGCACAGGGTTCCGCTGATGAACTTTCATGGCTCCCCATTCGTACGCTGGCAGAAATGCTCAGGTCCCGCCACATCACCTCCGAACAGCTCACGCGGCACTGCCTGAATCGCCTCATGCAGGCTGACCAGCAGCTCAACTGCGTCGTCACGCTCACAGAGGACCTCGCACTGGCGCAGGCACGCGCGGCGGATCGCGAATTGTCTGAGGGTAAAGACCGGGGACTGCTGCACGGGATTCCATGGGGAGCCAAGGATCTGCTGTCCGTGAAGGGTTATGCGACGACATGGGGAGTGCCGCAGTTTCGCGAGCGACAGTCGCAGGAAACTGCTGCGGTTGCGCAGCGACTGGAGTCAGCCGGCGCGGTGCTCGTTGCCAAGCTCTCCACCGGGGCACTGGCCATGGGTGATCAGTGGTACCTTGGTCAGACTCGAAACCCATGGAACATCGATCAGGGGTCCAGCGGTTCGTCGGCGGGTTCTGCATCAGCAGTGGCGGCAGGGCTGGTGCCGTTTGCGATCGGAAGTGAGACACTGGGGAGCATCATCTCGCCGGCGCGTCGCTGCGGCACAACCGGGCTCAGACCAACCTTCGGCCGAATCTCCCGAGCCGGGTGCATGGCGCTGACGTGGAGCATGGACAAACTGGGACCACTCGCCCGCAACTGTGATGACTGCGGCATCGTGCTGGCGGCCAGCCACGGAGCGGACGCGGCGGATCCCTGCAGCGTGGACCGCTGGTTCGCCTGGCCCATGCAGACAGATCTCTCAAAGCTCAGGGTGGGCCGAGCCGCGGACAGGCCGATCTCAGCCCCCGACGAAGCAGCTCTGGCATACCTCAAAGAACTGGGGGCTCAGATTGTTGACGTCCAGCTGCCGCGGGATCTGCCGGAGTGGTCAGTGGCCAGCATGCTGGACGTCGAGGCGGCCTGCATTTTCCGCGAATGGACCAATCAGAACATCACAGAGGGACTCAACGTCTGGCCGGCGATTTTTCGCAAAGCCCGCTTCATGTCCGCTGTGGACTATCTGCACGCAGCTCGCGTCCGATTCCGGCTGATGCAGGCGATGGCCGAGGTGTTCCGGAAAGTGGACATTTATGTTGGCGGAGATGATCTCGGCATCACCAATCTCACCGGCCACCCCTCGCTTGCCCTGCCTGTACTGATGCAGGACAAGGCACCACAACCGCGCCCCGAGTGCTGCACGCTGACAGCCGGGCTGTATGACGAAGCCACACTGCTGGCAGTGGGCCGACTGATTGAACAGCGTGCTGACGTACTGAAATACCGCCCGGAACTTCGCAGGGCCGATGGTGAAAGGCGGTCCCCCGCCGAC
>CAZLOQ010000009.1:49860-57127 GCA_964561125.1 uncultured Chitinophaga sp.
TCAGTTTCGCAGAAAAATAAGCCACAGCATGTAGACGACATAGATGGCGATCGCCAGACCACCTTCAAAACGCGAAATACTCTTTCCGGTCAGAAACACCGGAATCGCACCGAGAGCGACACCGGCCATCAGAGGAATATCGCACCACAGGAGGTCTCTCTCAACCCGCAAGCCTCCCGGTGCGATCATGCACGGGACGCTCAGGATGAAGAGGATGTTGTAAATACTGCTGCCCAGAAGATTACCGACAGCCACGTCCCGGTCGTCCCGGATTGTGGACATGATCGTGGTCACCAGCTCCGGTGCAGACGTTCCGAATGCCACAATCGTCAAACCGATGGTTGTGGCTGAAACACCGATGAGTGTTGCGAGGCCGACAGCGCCGCGCACCAGAACTTCTGCGCCGAGCACGGTCAGCGCGATGCCGACCAGAAGGATTGTTAAGTACCACGCGCGACTTCTGACCGTCGCCCGCTGAGGCACAGACTGTGGACCGTACTCTTCACGAAATTCCTTCCGCGCAGCCTGAGAGGCCCGTCGAGTCATGGAGATCAGGGTCACGGTATAGGCAATGCCGACGGCAAGCATCAGCAATCCATCCCAGCGCGATAACAGTCCGTCCCACGCCAGAAATGTCATCAGCGCTGATGCAAAAACAAGGACAGGAAGTTCCAGTTTAAAAAACTGTAAGTGCAGCGGCAGCGGACGCAGCAAGGCACTCAACCCCAGAATGAACAGCATGTTCAGCAGATTGGTGCCCGCAATGTTGCCGACTGCAAGGCCCCCCTTGTCCTGCAGGCCGGCAACAACTCCGATCGCCAGCTCCGGCGCGCTGGTGCCGACTGAGACAATGGTGAGCCCGATCACCATGGGAGCAATACCAAGCAGCGTAGCAAATCTTGCGGCACCAAGGACGACCAGCTCTGCACCGGCAACCAGCACCAGCAGCCCCGCGCAGACAAGCAGAATTGAGACAATCACGAGCAGACTCCTTTGTTCCCTGCGGCCTCAATTCCTGAGAAGAATCCCGGACCGCCGGGTTTTGAATCGAATGCCGCATCATCAGGGCTGCACTTGAAAAAACAGCCCCACCGACGATTTGTCAGGCGGCCTTGATCTGCGGCTGAACGACGTTGCCAGGAGCGAAGTGTGTGCGGAGGAGCTGGACTGTGGTGGCAACTGCGCCCTGCTGGTTACGCACGACAGCGGCCGCGGCAGTCCCGATGCGGTGACGTTCGAGCGGCTGATCGAGCCAGTACTGGAACAGCGGCAGCAGTTCAGTGGGAGACTGCACCTGGCGACAGGCATCGGCCTCACGAAAGATCTGCACGACATCGCGGAAGTTCCAGGTGTTGGGACCGAAAGTGACTGCGGCGCCAAAAGCTGCCGGTTCAATCATGTTCTGTCCCCCGCGGCTGCCGAAGGAGCCACCGACGAAGGCGATATCGGCGAGTCCCCAGCAGGCGCCGAGTTCACCGATGGTGTCGAGCAGGCGCACGCAGTCGCTGCCGACGATGGCGGGCCGACCGTTCGTTGAGATCTGTGAACGCCGGAGCAGCGGGACGCCGGCTGCGCGGACGAGTTCGGCGACTTCGTCGAAACGTTCACGATGACGCGGGACGAGTATCAGCTGGAGTGCGGGATGGAGCCGTCGCAGCTGTTGCCAGGCATCGAGAATCCAGCGTTCTTCCGGGGCCTGAGTGCTTCCGGCCATGAGCACCGGAGCATCCGGGTGCAGCTGAAAGAGTGAGCGGAGTTGTTGCGTTGGAGGATGATCGGGACTGCAGGCCACACCATCGAACTTCACCGAACCGGTCAGATGAATGCGTCCTGCCGGCACACCAAGCTGCTGCAGGCGTGCAGCGCAGGGCTGAGACTGAGCGGCAACGAGAGCGATGCGGGAGAAGACTGGCTGGAGTAACCAGCCGGCCCGCAGGTAACGCCGAAAACTGCGTTCGCTGAGTCGGGCGTTGACGATGACCACCGGGACCTGCCGGCGACTGCATTCAAGAATGAGACCGGGCCAGAGTTCGAGTTCGACGAGGACAAGCAGGCTGGGTTTGAGCCTCTGCAGGGCGCGGCGGACAGCCCAGGAAAAGTCGAGCGGGAACCAGACCAGACGGCAGTCCGGGAAACGCTCTCGGGCAAGGTCGTAGCCGGTATCGGTGGACGTGGAGACGACGACCGTCCACGAGTCGTTGGTTTGACGGCGGAATTCGTCGACGATTTTCCGGAGCTGTACAATCTCGCCGACGCTGACCGCATGGAACCAGGCGAGCGGTCGGGCGTCCGTGATGACGGGAAGTTGACCGAAGAGTTTGTGTGAAAGTCCGCGACGATAACGACCGTGACGAATCACCCGCCAGAGGATGACGGGTGAGAGCAGCGTGAGGAGCGCTGCGTAGAGGAGGTTGAGCACCCAGGGCGTCAGCGACCGCAGCATTTCTTGTATTTCTTTCCGCTGCCGCAGGGACAGTCTTCGTTGCGACCGACACGGGGGGCGGTGTTGATGATGGGTTGAGTGGCTCGGCCCTCCTCGCCCGCTTCCGGTGCATTTGTCTGCAGTTCATCGACCCGGGAGTCGACCGGGGGAGCGACGTCGTGTTCGGTGGCGGTGATTCTCCAGAGTGAGCCGACGAAGGCGGGGCTTTCGTGTTCGACACGGAAGATGCTTTCGGTGACCTGGGTGGCAATGCGGTCCCACATGGCAAGGAATGCGCGGCGACCTTCACGTTTGTATTCGGTCCGAGGATCTTTCTGAGCGTAACCGACAAAGCCGATACCCTGTCGGAGGTAGCCCATGAAGTAGAGATGTTCCTTCCAGGCGGTATCGACGAATTCGAGGAGAATTGAGCGTTCGGTCTGGCGGAGCTCGGGGCGGAACAGCTGGTCGATGCCCTGTATGATTTCAGAGCGAACTTTTTCAACAGGGAGTGTGCGCAGAGCATCGGGGTTGAGCTGGAGACCGAGGTCTTTATCGACCCAGTTGAGGAGCGTGGTGATCTGGTTTTCTGAGAGCAGTGATCTGGGCCGGCTGCCGACGAGGATTTCGCTGAGTCTGGCTTCGACGATGGGTGCGGCGGGCCGGCGGGAAAGGAACTGGCGGCTGGCCTGGAGCAGCACTTCACGAATGGCCGACGACTGCATGTCGGCCATGGCTGCGGGGTCGAAATCGACGCGGAATCGAGTATTGGCCCAGCGTGCGAGCCGTTCGCGGTTGGCACGTTCGTTCTGCTGACCGTCGCCTGCAAGAAAGTTGTGCATGCCGACAGCGACCGGGAAGGAGACTTCTTTTTCGTCGTACTGCTGTGCGACGCGTTCCCGAAGAATTTTGGGGACGGAGGCCTGGTCGAGGCTTTGGAATTCCTCGGGCTGAATGGCCAGCTGGAAGTTGAAGCCAACCCAGCCCGCAAGGGACTTGAAGGGGAAGAGCGGATCGAGGAAGTTGTCGAGTTCTGAGAGGTCGCGGCGGGAAAAGGCGTCGCGGATTTTTTCGACAATGAACGCCGGGATTTCGTCCCGATCACGGGAGCGGAGATCGCGATCGGTGATCGTGATGGAAAACGAGCGGTTCGCCCATTTGACGATCGCGATGTAGTTCCATTCGAGCTTGTTTTCGGCGGCTGCCGGGAGGTGCATTTCGAGCTGATCGTTGGCCTGGATTTCGCCCTGACGTTCCAGTTCGTCGCGAATCCAGCTCTCGATGTCCTGGCGGGACATGTCCCGGATATCGCCGGCATCGGCTTCGATCTGGAAGGTTTGGTGGATCCAGGCGGCGATGGAATCCCAGCGATAGTTCTTGTCGAGGAACTGAGCAGTCCAGCGGTCGATTTCGCCGTGCATCATGCCGAGGATGAGCGACCTGCAGTCTTCGCCATCGAGGATTCGCTGGCGATAGGTGTAGGTCCGCTTCCGCTGCTCGTCCATGATCTCGTCATACTCAAGCAGGTTCTTGCGCTGATCGAAGTGAGTTTCTTCGCGTTTTTTCTGGGCTTTTTCAAGCTGTCGAGTGACCATGGGGCTGACGATCGGTTCGCCTTCCGTGAGTCCGGCCCACTGCAGGAGCCGTTTGACGTTGTCTCCGGCGAAGAGCCGCATGAGTCGGTCGTCGAGGGAGATGAAAAAGCGGCTGGAACCGGGGTCACCCTGGCGACCGGCGCGACCACGCAGCTGCAGGTCGATGCGCCGGGAGTCGTGGCGCTCGGTGCCAATGACATGGAGGCCTCCAAGCTGTCCGACTTCTTTGCCTTCAGCCACCATGCCCTCGCGTTCGGCGATCTGTCGGGTGAGGGCATCCCATTCGGATTTGGGAACTTCCAGTCGGGAACTGTAGCGGGCTTTGAGTTCTTCCCAGGCTGCGTGTTCGGGGTTTCCGCCAAGGATGATATCGGTACCGCGACCCGCCATGTTGGTGGCGATCGTCACGGCGCCTTTGCGTCCCGCCTGAGCGACGATCTCCGCTTCACGCTCGTGCATTTTTGCATTGAGCACTTCGTGGTGGATGCCGCGTCGACGGAGTCGGTCGCCGAGCATTTCAGAGAGTTCGATGGAGGTGGTGCCGACGAGCAGCGGGCGACCGGTGCCGTGAACTTCGACAATTTCACTGACGACCGCGTCCCATTTTTCCTTTTCCGTGCCGTAGATGCTGTCGGGGTGGTTGATTCGCTGCATCGGGCGATTTGTGGGGATGGCGACGACGTCGAGGTTGTAGATCTTGAGGAATTCTTCGGATTCCGTCATGGCGGTACCCGTCATGCCGGAAAGCTTGCGGTAGAGCTTGAAATAGTTCTGCAGGGTGATGGTGGCCAGGGTCTGTGTTTCGGCCTTGATGCGGACGCCTTCCTTGGCTTCGACGGCCTGGTGCAGCCCGTCCGACCACTGGCGGCCCTCCATCTTGCGGCCCGTGTTTTCGTCGACGATCACCACTTCCTGCTTTTCCACCACGTAGTGGACATCGCGCTTGTAAAGATGGTGGGCTTTGAGTGCATTATCGAGGAGATGCGGCCATTCCATGTTGCCGGCGGTGTAGAAGCTGTCGACGCCGGCCAACTGTTCCGCGCGGCGGACGCCTGCCTCGGTCAGGTGGCAGGTGTGTTCCTTTTCCTTCACCTCGAAGTCGACGTCGCGGCGGAGCTGTCTGGCGATCGCTTCGGCCCGCGGATATTTGTCAAGGTTGTCGTGAGCAGGACCGGAGATAATGAGGGGTGTGCGGGCCTCATCAATAAGAATGTTGTCGATTTCATCGACGATGGCGTAATCCAGAGGGCCCTGCACCTGCTGGTCGGCCGTGGGCTTCATGTTGTCCCGCAGGTAGTCGAATCCGAACTGGTTGCTGGTGCCGTAGGTGATGTCGCAGGCGTAATGCGCCTGTCGCTCGGCGGAATTCATGCTGGACTGGATGGCGCCAACGGTGAGTCCCAGCTGCAGGTAGACCGGGCCCATCCACTCCATGTCGCGCCGCGCGAGATAATCGTTGACGGTGATCACATGCACTTTGCCGGCGAGGGCATTGAGGAATGCGGGAAGGGTGGCGACAAGCGTCTTGCCCTCACCCGTGACCATTTCAGAAATCATGCCCTTGTGCAGAATGTAACCGCCGATCATCTGCACTTCGTAGTGCCGCATCTTCAGAAAGCGACGACCGGATTCACGAACGGCAGCAAAGGCTTCCGGGAGCAGTTCGTCGAGCGTTTCACCGTTCTGCAGTCGCGCACGAAACTTTGCCGTGGTCTGCCGCAGTTCGTCGTCGGTCAGCTTTTGCCATTCCGGTTCGAGCGAATTGATGCGGTCCAGCATGGAGCCGGGGACGATCGTGGTGCGTCCCTGCTGGTCACGCACAAACCCCAGACGCCGCATGCGACGCTCGTTGGATGAACCAAACAGGGATGTGATGCCGCGTTCAAGTCGATGGGTAGCGGCGGCAAAAAAGTCGCCGACTTTTTCCAGAATCTCCATGTGGTGCACAATTCCTGATGACCTTGGCCCGGATATAACCGCAGCCGGGCGGAGCGAAGGGCTGCCTGATAGTTGAGTATTCTAGGGACCTTTCGCCCGGTGGGTCAATGCCTGAGAGACCCGGGAACGGGGCTGCAGACAGCTTCCCGGGAATCACCAAAGCACAGGAATCAGCGGAATCCGACACCGCGGACCACGCAGATACGCACCGGCAGGCACACAGTGCAGGGCGTCCGGTGCAGAATCCGACGCACAGCAGCCGGGTACCACTCCGGAATTCTCCGACCGATTTGCCGCCGGAATTGCCGGAGCTGCCGGAGCCGACGGTACATCCGGAGAACTGACGGCAGACGGAGTGGTCACTGCCGGCGAAACCGGGCCTGGTGCGGGCACCGGTGCTGGAATCGGAGCGGCCACCGGAGGCGGCACCGGTGGTGTTGGAGGCGTTTCCGGAACGGCCTTTCCAGGGAGTTCACGCACCACGCGCAAACCGGAACTGCCCAGTCTGCGGCGGATCCGGAGGCGGTCGCGGGTGGCGGCACGCCCCTGATTGTGAGTCACAAACCAGGTGCCTCCGCGGAGCACGCCCAGACTGGTGGGTGGTGCGGGTGTGTCTTTGAGCGGGTAGGTCTGGAAGCTGTCCTGACACCATTCGGCGACGTTGCCGTGCATGTCGAGCAGACCAGTGGAGCCGGGGGTTTTTCCGCCGACTTCACGCGGACGGAGTGAAAACATATCGGTGACCGTGTTTTCGCGAAACCAGCCGTGCTCTGCCGCCATTCCGGCGTCGTCACCAAACGACCACAAAGTGGCTGAACCAGCGCGACAGGCCAGTTCCCATTCGGCTTCGGTCGGCAGTCGATAAGCGGCTGACTGGATTCCGCTGAGCCGTTCGCAGAATGCCTGTGCTTCCGGCCATGTGATCCATGTGGCCGGATAGTTGTCGCCCTCGGTCACGTAAAGCCGCAGCGTGTTCCACGGGGTCCGCCATGGACGAGTTCCCATAACGGCGTACCACTGTTTCTGAGTGACCTCGGTGACGCCGATGTAGTAGTCGTCTGCGATTTGTATGTCATGCTGCGGCCGCTCTTCAGGAGCCGAGATCGTGACCTGTTGGGAGCTGCCCAGAGTGACCGTGCCGGCCTTGATGAGCTGCAGACGAATGCCCGTGGAATCGGTCAGCGTTTCGGGAGAGGGAGTGACGGCGGGAGGTTGAGCGCTGACGCGGGCGAGGCTGAAGAATCCAAGACAAACCGCAGCAACAACGCGGCTGATGCGGAAGTGATCGTTGAACAACAGTGACGGTTTCACT
>CAZLOQ010000009.1:57227-59148 GCA_964561125.1 uncultured Chitinophaga sp.
CGTGATTTTGATTTTGAATCCCGTTTGCCCGGCTCAGCGAATTTCGCGATACTCTCCCGCACCCGCCCGACTTTTTCACCGGAGACCCCGCGATGCTCCTGCCCGTGTCTCACACTGCCCCCCACACTGCCCTCACAGAGACTCCGGACCCCAAAGCCGCATGGGTGGCCAGCCAGTGGGCGTGGGATCGTCCGCTGATCTCGTGCCGCTTTGACCCCACCGGTGAATTTGTGTTCTGCGGTTCTGAGGACCGCAGTGTGGAACGATTTCGGATGTCCGACGGTGCCCGCACAGTGCTCGCCGGCGGGCACCAGACGTGGGTCAATGCGTTTGCCTTTGTTCCGGACGGTTCAGTCGCCATCAGTGGTGGCTGCGATGGACGGCTCACCTGGTGGAACGCTCGCGACGAAGCCCCTCAGCCCCAGCGTTCCATTGCCGCCCACGGCAGTCACTGGGTGCGGTCGCTCTCCATGAATCCCGAAGGTTCGCTGCTCGCGAGTGGCGGCAATGATCGCATGGTGCGCCTCTGGAACCCGGCGGACGGAACGCTGGTGAAGGAGTTTTCAGGTCACGAGAAGCAGGTCTACACGGTACTCTTTCACCCTGACGGCAAGTCGCTGTTTTCAGGGGATCTTGGCGGATCGATTCGGCAGTGGGATGTGGCTTCGGGCAGCGAAATACGAAAGTTCGATGCCGCGCCCCTCTACTCCTATAACGGCGGTCAGCAGGTGGACTTTGGCGGAGTGCGAACTCTGGCCGTTTCGCCCGACGGCAGGCGACTGGCGGCAGGTGGTCTGCACAAGGCCAGCAATCCGCTGGGGGCAGTCCATGAACCGCTGGTGATACTGTTCAGCCTCGAAAGCGGCGCCGCGGAACGTCAGCAGACAGCGGAAGGCATCACGCAGGGCGTGCTCTGGCGACTGGTCTGGCTGGCGGACGGCACGCTCATGGGCGCCAGCGGCGGAGGCAGCGGCGGCTGGCTCATATTCTGGAAGCCCGACGCAGACAAAGACGTCCACCGCTTTCAGCTCCCCAGTCTCACTCGCGACATGGACCTGCACCACGACGGCAGCACCATCGCCACGGCCCACTACGATCGCCACGTACGCATCACGAAACTCACTCCGAAACCCGCCTGAAATCAGCAGTATGCCAGCGGCAGCACAGGGATCAGCTCAACGAGTGCTGACAAAGGAGACTTCCGGCCTGCCGCCGGACGAAGTTTCTTCAGCGACTGATCCGGGCAGAATCCTTGCAGAGTCGACCGACGTCTTTCCTCGATGGCTGCGCCGACTCAGCAAGTGAAAAGGCCGCGGATAGTGGGTTCGTCCAGTTCGCGTTCTTCGCGGGTTCCCCTTCGATCGCAGACAACCAGTGTTACGGAGTTGCCTGCCGGGAATGCGATGCAGGAAATCGGCTCAGGAAATCCGTATTCGCGAATAGCAATGCCCACAGATCCCGTCACGCGGGCCATCGATCAGACCGTACCTGGTGATTGTTCGCGGAGCAGCCCTGTCCTCCTTGCCTGCACCAGCACCGTGGTTGCTACGGATCGTTTCTGTCACCGTAAACAAGTCCGACCAGCCCCCCAAGGCTGCTTCTCTGAGCTCTCCGAGGCGCTCCAGTCGCAGCTGTTTCGCTCGGTGGCTTCAAGTCGGGTGGTGGTGATGCGGACAGGTTCAACGACGGGGCTGACAGGTGCCGGGGATGCAACCGGGGGCTCAGAATGCGGGTGATGAGACTTGCACCAGAATACACGTCATCGCTCGCTGATGGCAAAGCAAGTGCAGACGCCGAAGATCTGGAGGAGCTTCCTTGCCTGTGAACATGCAATTCGCTTGAGGCGTGATCAGGCTAGGGTACACCTCCTGCGCGGCAGCCATGCTGAAGCTGAAAGGTTCTGGTCAGCAGAATACCGCGA
>CAZLOQ010000009.1:59158-62201 GCA_964561125.1 uncultured Chitinophaga sp.
TTAGAGCCGCCTTACCGAGCGGGGAGCAACTTCGCGCCGGTGAATCAGGCTCAAAAGCCAGCCTGCGAACCTCAGCTTCAGACGGGGCAAGCCCATCTGGAGCCCAGGTTACTTCGTGTCGCGGCCCAGCGCGGAAATCCGGTCATACCCTCGCAGGCATGTAAAACCCAGGGCTGCTCCCCGCCGAGTAAGACTGTTGAGGATGGTTACCCTGCTGATAGCCTAAAAATAGAGAATCTCCAAGGATTCGGAGGGCACGCTTCGCCGCAGCCTCGATAGTTCCTCGTACGTTTTCAATATCCCCAACATGGCCAAACTCTGCGTCCCGTCTGATCAGTACCACCTAGGGAATAGCACTAAAGCACGATGGCACCGTTCTCCATGGACAGGTAAGCTAACAGAAACCGCACCGCGATGGGACCGTTAATGTCACTGACTGACTTCAGGTAAAGATGCTCTCCCCACGCCTCTCGGAGGGTCGCAAGAGTCTTGATGCAGGCGTCTTTGTCTTCGAGACCAAGTTCGCAGCAGCCTCGGATAAACAGAAGTCGGCCATTAAGCGGGAAATCTGCGAGGACGTGCTCGGCAACGGCGCGGCCATCAGCGTAGAGCCCGAGGCGGAAGCAAATAGCTGCCAGTTCGGTACAAGTGGCCGGGGTGAAAGGGAAGGGGGCCGTTGCAGTGGCGTGGTAGCTCCCGAGTCCTCCGAGTTTTAACAGTTCGTCAACGGGGGTGCTCAGACCGGCAGGAACCTCGAACGGATCCCAACCTCCTGATTTGTGGCCAGGCATGCCACCCCTAGCCCTCATGAATTTGATCCCGAACCTCGGTGTCTCCCAGTCCTTTCGCAGCCCCGCAGCCAGACGCTTGTTGGCAAATCCGGTGTCTTCAAGTTCTCCGAAACACTCGTTGCGGAACTTTTCGCAAAGGTCTCTGAACTGATCCTCGGGCATTGTGGATGTTACAGCCTGCAGGTAGGTGATGGAGAACGGAGGATTGGCGGTTTCATCGCGTTCGACGACAACTTCCTGAAGGTGATCAATGAGCAACCCGCCGGCCGTGCTGTTTGCCGCAGGATTCTTCAAATCGCCGAACATATTCCTGAGTTCAGAGGGCTGCACTCCGGACCAGGAGGCGGAGGGCGCAATTGTCGTGTCCTCGTCTGCAGAAAAAGCAGGGTGACACGCAGCGACAAGCACTGCGAAGGCAAACAAAACTGACAGGCCGATATTGTGACGAATGTTGGCAATTGTCATTGGAGCACCTCTGGATCGGACTGCGTCTAACCTGGACCGCCACGAAGGTAACGTTTTTATCAAGGTTGTCCCTGCAATTTCAGTGAGCGACTGCAGTCTGACTGGAGCATAACGTGCGAAATAAGCCGGTACCACAAAAAAAACGAAAAAAGGGAATTCGGCAGCGGCCGAACTGGGGAATACCTGTTGCCAGACAGTCATCTGTGGGGAATTTTGCTGGACCTGCCGCCAAACCTCAGCCCGGGTCTGTACCTCCGCTAACCGGGCACAGATGGGCCGAAATTCCGGCTGACAGCCCAGCAACCGCTCTGATGTCCATCACTCAGTTGCATTCAGACCTGGCAATTGTGATAATCTCAGAACTTTTGTTGTGTCATCCTACGGCGATGGTTTTCGCGTTCGCTCGAGGTGCGAGGGAAATCTTCAATGCAAAATTTCAGCCACGTTGCCAGCAGGCAGGAAATTAGCACCAAAGATAACCGATCGGGGTTGTTGCGTGTAGTTTCGGCCGGAGTGACGCTCCGCAGCGGTGCTGCGGAACGTTGGGAAACGACTGGTGACCAGCGTTGGTTTTTGCCCGTCCGACAGGGGACTGCCAGCCGCGCTAAGTCTCTCCGGCAGATCGGCGATGACGCTCGGCTGAGCCCTGGGAATCCTGCCTGCCTTGGACTCCTCGACCTCTCCATGAATCTGATGCTGGAGAAATGCGGAAAGCTGCACCAACAGCAGTGCGGACTGGGAATGCTTACTCCGGACAACGTCGTGCTGCTGCCAGCCAGCGACGGTTCGGCGAATGATCAGTGGGAATTGCTGCTGCTGGATCACGGGTTCGTGTTTAATATCGAAAAATCCCCTTTCAAACCCCCTTGGGTTACAAATCCTCCACAGGCGGGTTTGCCACTTTGGGAGTTCGACGACGTTCTCGAACAGCAGTGGCGGGCCGGCGGCAGGTTTGATGCCGTTGCCGATGTGCGATTGCTCGTCAGACTCTTTCAGGGTCTGCTGACCAATCGCTGGCAGAAAACCTTGCTCAGCGCGGCAGAGGTGAGCTCGCTCAAGTCGCACTCCAATAAGCTGTGGAAGATTCTTGACACAGCCCTGAAAAAGCCCGATGCCACACTCAATGACCTCCAGGAGCTCGTAAACACTCCGCTCAGCAGTCACTTCCGCCACCATCCGTCGCTAGTTCGCACGCAGCCAAAGTCACAGATGCCGCTGCTGGCAACCGCGCTCGTTGGGCTGATTGCTTGCGGGGGGAGTGGATACTATTTCTGGACAACCAGTCTGACGGAAGTCACCACTGAGACTGACAACGGTGAAGATGTGAATCCCACAGGCCGCGGTCTCGGTACGGCAGGTGGTGGTGGGGCGGGCAATCCGCCCCCGACCCCGAATCCGATTAATTACACAAAGGCAATACAGCAGATCACTGACGATTGGGACCAGAATCTGCCGGACAAAGACAAACTCAGCCGAAATGCGTCGCTTTCAGAAATGCTGGTGCAGTGGCGAGGCGAATTTGCAGTAGCTCAGGAGCAATTTCGGAGTAAGCAAACGCCAGAGTTGTGGCGGAACTCGTGGAAGGATCTCCAGCGTCTGACGCAGCAGATTCTGGAATCAGATGATGTACCGCAATTGCCCGGGCTGTCTGAAGATAATCGGCGGAATTATGGGCACTGCATGAAATTCATCATCGATCTGGGAGTCAGCGTGGACGTTCCGGATTCCTACTCAGAATCCGTCACCAAAGCAAAATTACTGGCCTCCAATGGTGCCGCCGATTCGGA
>CAZLOQ010000009.1:62211-62785 GCA_964561125.1 uncultured Chitinophaga sp.
TCGCCTTAGATTTCGGCGGCGGATTCGACAGAAAACTTTGGACCTGGTGTGGATGAGTGTCGTAATTTGTATGCGGAGGCGTCGCAGTCGTCGCCACTCTATGGTCGATTTCATCAGCAGGAAAGAACTATGCAAGCGCTGTTAAGTTTCCTCCTAATCTGTGTTAATCTTTGTAGCTGCTGGATGACGTTGCCCGTGCTTGCTCTCGCTCAGGATTCTCCGCTGCCGCCAAAAGCGCCCAGCGGACAAAAGCTGATTATCGTCGTGCGAGTCAGCAACGAAAGCAAACCGATCAACGCACGTCGGTTGCGGGAGATTATGGAAGAGGGGTTGGAAAAGAGCGACTGCAAGTGCGTCGGCAGTCCGCATATCAGTACGATTTCACCCACTTTCTTCAGGGAATTCCAGCAGGTGCTGCAAATGGCCGAAGGTCCGCCGGTCGAAGGCGGAAAGAATGGCAGCATTCGGATCTCGCCAATGTTCTCCGAGGCCGAAGAGAAGTTTCCTTACAGCTATGACATCACTCTGAATGAAAAGGGTTCCATCCTCTCAGAACTCTCGGTTTTCTATGACG
>CAZLOQ010000009.1:62795-63115 GCA_964561125.1 uncultured Chitinophaga sp.
CGAAGGAAAAAGTGTTGAGTCTCTGGAGCCGGATGACCGAGAACGGGTACTTCAAACCGGGGTGGATAAGGATCTGTTTCCTGTTTATCGGGTACGTCTGCCAAAGCCTCCCGTGAAGTACGAACTAAAGCTGGAGAAGCTGGATTCGACAGAGCCGACCGTCGTCGCGGAAAAGTGGCCGATGCAGGACGTGCACTACGCCGTCGCAATGCAGGGATTCACCGGTGACTTCGAAAACCTCCGCAGAGTGCTGCTCAATCAGGGAATCGACAAAATGTCGGACCCTCTCACCGATATCGCCTCCATCTCAGACACTCGCT
>CAZLOQ010000009.1:63221-66580 GCA_964561125.1 uncultured Chitinophaga sp.
AGAGGAAGTCCGGCAGGAACTGGAAAAGTACTCGAACTTCAGCAATCGCGAAGCAATTCAGGATCTCCGCCGGGAAGCCGCAAATGTGACACCCATTGGTCCGGCCAAAACTACCCGCCCGTTGCTCAAAGCTGATGCCGCGGCGGCATGGTATGAACTGGAGCGAGCAGCGTTGGGCCAGCCTTTCCGTGGCCAGCTGGCGCTCGGCGATCCGCAAAACGTGGCAGCCCTCAGCAAGCGTTACCCCGTGATGTATATGGTTGTGATTCAGCAGAATGGCAGCGGCGACCGTGCGCGAGCTGTCTGGGTGCAGGTTCCGGAAAACGTGGGTGAAGTGCTTCCACCAGGGCTTGCCGGCCAGGAAACACTGCTGATTCCTCGCCGCAGCACCGATCCGGACCTCGCTCAGGCCCCGCCGGCCACGGAGCTCCCGGCTCCCCCCCGATAGCCTCATTGCTCTCATGAACCGGAAACATCCGATGCTCACGCTGGAAAACTGTCCACTGCTTGACCCTGCCGATTCGCGGTCAAGAGTCGTCGTGGAGCTGTACAATAAAGCAGCACGCCAGGCCGAGATTCTGCGACAAACGTTTCCCGAGCTTGTCCGCGATGACAACACGCTCGGGAAACTGTTGCAGGATCTGGAGGCGATCGCAGCTGACCTGAAAAAGAGCTCCTACAGCATCGGGTTCATCGGCCCAACGCAAAGCGGCAAGTCCACGACAGTGAACTATGTGCTGGATGCTGTGGACCCAAAGCATCAGCCGTGCCGGGAGGGTACCGGAGACAATACAACCAGCGCCGTGTCGCGGATCGTTCGTGGAGAACGGTCGCTGCAATTGATTTATATGTCGCCCAGAGAGTTTAATCGGAAACGTCAGCAGTTGTGCCTCAGAGCCGGGTTTGATCCCGATTCATCAAACGAGGACATTCTCAGACAGACGGATCAGCGTCTGGCAGATGTTCGTTCAGGGGGCGCACTGCCGCTGGCAACCGGGGAACAGATTCTGGAACACGATGTGATCGTCCTGAAGAATCTGCTGACCGCCAGTCAGCGTTTCCAGACACACATCACAGATCCTCCGCTTGGAAAATCTGAGCCCTACGAAAGACGGGCGATGTTCGTGAATTACGGAAAAGGAGCAGACCCGGCCAACCCGCTGCTTCGAGAGGCCCGGATCGGCTTCGACAGCCGGTTTCTCTCAGAAAAACTGCATATTTTCGACCTACCCGGTCCCGGTGCCAGGAGTTCCATCGACGGCTGGATAACCCAGCAGTTTCTTCCGTCCATGGATGGAATCATGCTCTTTCTCAACTGCACCAAACTCGGTGACGAGTCTGTGGAACGGCTGTTTAACGATTTGCGGCAGCGATTTGGCCTGCGTACCGGGCAACGCGTCTGGATTGTCCTGACTCGTTGGGACAGCCCAACGAGCGCTTCTCTGGACGGGTACGGTGAAGACTCCGTGTTCACCGGTATTCGTACCTTCATCGAAGACAAAAAAATCGAAATTGGTCAGGTGCGATTTGTGTGTGGCCCGTGGTACACTACTCCCGACTGTGAAGCGTTCGTCAAAGCCCACTTTCAGGGTCGTCTTGGAGCTGAGCGGATTCCGAACGGGCTGCAGCAGTGCCCGGACTTCATGCCATATTTTGAGGAACTCAAACGGCTCGGAGGCATCCCCTCACTGCGGCAACTGATCCTTGAGACTCTGCCCAGAGACGTGTGTTCCGAAATTCTTGATTCCGCCGAAGGCTCCCTGAAAAGGCTCTGCAGAGATCTGCTCAAGCGATTCGAAAACGAGGTTCGCAGGCAGACTGCATCTGCGCAGCAGTCCGCCACCGCAGCTCAGTTTTCATCCAAAATGGGGCGGCTGGTTATCGACCTGGAGCGGGATCTAACCACATTCGAACCGCACGCTCTTGATCTCAGAAATAAACTGAGCAGCAGCTTCGACAGCGTGTGTGCACCCGCGGACGTACTCGATCATTTCGATTCAGTGCCGAAAGACTTCCCAGTCCATGCTAAAAATCTGCAGAGCGAACTGCTGCGGCAACTGGAATCGCACCTGATTCCGGAACTGTTTTCTGCCTGGCAGCCGAAATTTGATGAATTCAGCGGGCTGCAGGTTCGCGGCCCGGTCTCAGGTGAGCCAGTTTCGATTGGGGACGCCTGGCGTGAATATCTGCAGCACGAAAACAGCGAAATCGCCATCCACGCCGCTCGCATTCCCTCTTTTAATGACAACCGACTCTTCGCCGCAGTCGATGACGCCACGGTCGCCGAATTACGGCGTGGCGATGTTTATCGTGAAATGATGCAGGAGAAAATCCTGCTGATGGCTCAGCAGGTTGTGCACTTCGTCCGCAATCGACTTGTGCTGCACGCAAAGGCACTCCTGAGTGACCTTGATCAGCTAACGAGATCTGATGCAAATTCAACACCCGTGGCTGCCGGCCGTTTCGCTGCCGTGCTGGAAGAAATGAAGGGGTTGGCCGGATGACACACATTATCCTCGAAAATGTCTACTGCCTGACCGGGGGGACCGAGACGAAACGCACAGTGCGGGTCGCACCGGCGAATATACCGCCCGGAAAGTTTCTTTTCTGCTGCCTCGCCCCTGGCGAAGGACAGCAATTTTTGAAGCTCCGATTCCAGCTTGGCTCAGCGCAGGTCCCGATGGGACGGGCTTCGGCAGCCGAATATCTGCGGCAGGCTCAAGAACTGGGGCTTTGCGCGGATTGGTGCTCTGCTGCCCCGCCCAATCTTCACAGCAGCTGCATTTTGCACCATCCGGATCTCGACACACTCTCCGTCGAAGTCAACATCGACACCAATCATCCGGACTTTGTTCGCACGGCGCAGGATAACCAGCCCCGCGGCTTCAGCATACCCGTTCAGATTTATCTGCTGGCCGCGCCAACTTTCGTGGAGCCCTTTACTCTGACTGTCTCTGTCACACCGGCAAGTGATGTGCCGGCTTTTCGCGGCGCTGTCGGTCTTGATCTTGGAAACCACAACTCCGCCGTGGCAGGTTACGAACGCGGGCGAACAGAAAAACCGCTGCTGGTTCGCGAAGGCGCTGTCGGCAGGAATGCAACGGTCGACTCTTCCGCCCCCGCAGTCCCCTCCGTTGTCAAACTGAATTCCATACACCCGGGAGTTTCCCCGGATTCGCTGAGCGCCATCGACTGGCGGATCGGCGAAATGGCTCAGGGGGACGCAAGGATATCGCTGGAAGGAATCGAACTGGCCGCAAAAAAATTAATTTTCAGCCCACGGTTTCAGGAAAAACGTCACTACACCGTGTTCGATGGGCCGCGAAACGCCGCGGCCCGAAAAACCAGCATGGAAGTTC
>CAZLOQ010000009.1:66590-69300 GCA_964561125.1 uncultured Chitinophaga sp.
GGCGAACTCCTTGCCTGCCGCCTGCTGCAACAATTCCGCGAGGCGACTCGGGCGTTCCCTAAGCAAATTGCAGTCTCTTACCCAACCATGTATGCCGAACGCGAGGTGCTGCGATTGCGCGAAGTCGTGCATCGTGCCTGGCTGCGGCTCCAGAATAAAGCACAGGATGCTGCTGCCCTCGCGCCCGTCCGGTCAGCATTCACCGGCCCCGCCCGCATGACGGACGACGACGAGGGCATCCTGCTGATGCTCGATGAGGCCTCAGCCGCCGCCTTCTTCTTCCTCTTCCAACGGCTGCTCGACAAACCCGGCCAGCTCGCAAAGTTCCGCTACCTGTACCCCCACGGCCTGAACCTGCTGCTCTTCGACTGCGGCGGTGGTACCACGGACATCGCCCTCGTCCGCGCCCTCGTACGCCCCACTGACCCGCGAAATCTGATTCTTACCGTCCGTGGACGCGTCGGCAGCAGTGACTTCGGTGGATACTTTATTACCGAATGCATCTTTCGACTGCTCAAGGCAAAGGTCGCTGCCCTGCTCAGCGAGAGCACTGAATCGCGAATTCCGCAGCCGCCTGCGACCGAACAGACCACGTTCGAACAAATGGCTGCCTACTTCGAGAAACACGGAGATGCCATCGACAAGTTCTTCCCGACGCGTTCGCCGCGGCGCTCCAGCAACGAGCTGCCCGTTGAATATACCGACACCATGAAACGTGCCATGAACCTCTGGAAGCTGGCGGATGAGATCAAGATCAAGCTCTCCGCCAGTGCAAATGGAACCGTGGTCATCAATAAGGCAGAATGGTTTACGATGGAGATTCCCGGCCTCACCACAGAAGCGCTCGCACAACGCATGCGTGATTTCAATATTTTGCAGCGCGAAGTTGACCGGCTCATCGAACGCCCCCTGCAGAAGCTCGTCAATACCTGCAACGAGCTCGTCAAACAAAAGCTGGTGGTCAAACAGTTCACCGGTATCAGTGAGGAAACGATGGAACCGGAAGAACGCTGTAGCCAAGGGGCTTGCCAGAGTCCTTTTGGCCAAGGATCTGCAGCATGGGATGAGAGTCACCTTCGACAGCCAACTCGCGCAGCGGCTGCCTTACGATGTGATCTACAAAGATGCGGAAGGGCAGTCCCGGATCCTGTTCCGCGAAAACTCCCATGTTGATTCAATGACCGACACGAGGCGGCTGATCCCGGAATCCGCCGCTCAAAGCCGAATCGATGACTCAGAGCGGCAAGCGCGCCATGTCCTGCTGTATCGGCGATTTCCCGGCGAGCCCACGCCAGTGCCATTTCTTGAGTTTCGCTTTAACCAGGGTGTGGGCCATAACATCACTGTCCGGTATGATAAGGACGAGTCGGGACTCTCACAGGACAGTCCCTTTGTTATGGTCAATGAAGACACTGGTGAGCAGGGACTCTGCACCGACCTGACGCCCGAAGAATCATTTCTGCATCCCGTTCAGCGAGGAGACTTGTAAGATGAACTCCTCGCAAAACCCGCAGCATCAGATGATTGATGCGTGGGCGCACCTGAAACTTTGGAGGAAGTGTATCGAAGCCCATCTGAACAGGCTGCTGCTGAGTGGTCGCCTTTCAGAAAAGGACACCGAATGGATTCGCAGCCGGCACCGCCTATTCCTGAAGCTTGTAAGCCCCGATGCCGCACCCGCCGAGTCTGATAACGCGTTGCCTTGCTCCGCCTCTGACTTTCGACAGTTCCTGCGCCATGAAGCCCCCGTCGACGTGAGCTACGATGTTGTTCTGCTGTGGAGTATGCTCAGCATCGCTTGTCGACACGCGCCTGAACTTCGTGCTCGTCTCCTTAGCCAGTCTATGGCTCCGGATCTCAGCCGGGCTCTTGACTACGTTCGAGAAGCAATGCGAAATCTACAGACCTGCACCAGGATACTCTGCCGCGCATATTCTGACCTCAGAGATGTCTTTGATCCGGTCGTCCAGAATTTGGCAAAGGCCGAGTCTGAACTTGGAAACAAACAGCAAAGCAGCGAAATTGAAACTCTGATGTCCGACGGCGCGTGGCTCTTTGAGGTCAATACACCGGTTCTCTCGCCAGCTATGCCGAGTGTGATCAGATATCTCATGGAACTTTCCAATGACGGAGTTAACAGCGGCGCTAGTAATCTAAAGGAACTTGCAAGCATCCTCCGCGAGTTGCCCGATTTGGTGTCAGCACCTCCTCTATTCAACGCCATTCAGAAACTGGGAGTTTGTCTGGCGCCCGCAACACCAAACAAAACCGACATGTACCCGAGGATGCTGAGTCGGCTGTTCACCATCTGGCTCGAACACGCCAGAGGCGTTGAACGCGACGAATGGCACTGTGCCGCCATAGGTTCAGTCTACAACTACCTCAGGAATGATGATGCTCATGGCATTTCTGTTAAGCATGCTGACGTATACCTGCAAATTCTGAAGCAGCTCTATGAACTCGACTCGGGCCGCATCAGGCCGGCGCTCCAGTTCAATGGTCGCGGCTTGCCAGTCCCGGTACTATGCCCTGGCGAATTTAATATCGACCCACGAGCCGACGTGCAACGTCTTCGAATTCACCTGAACTTTACTAAATCTGACACTCCAGCGGCCAGATCTGTCGGATTACCGGTCGAAATTGCACTTCCCAGAGCCAGGCATGACGTAGCCGCCGAGCACTGGAACTTCCTGCTGCAGTTTAAGCATCA
>CAZLOQ010000009.1:69310-69801 GCA_964561125.1 uncultured Chitinophaga sp.
CCTGTTGCGACCGAGTATATCCGGTGTTGTCAGTATGCCTGCAGCAAAGGCGAGTTGCCGACGCCGTCAGATTGGTTTCAACGGCACTGCGACCCCAATGAACAATACGGAATCAATGAGTTGTGCAAACGCACTCTGAACGGGGAAATCAGCGCAGACGACTTTCACAAAATCTGTAAGCTCTGTCAGTGGATTGTCTTCCCCAATATCGGCCGTGATGGACGTATTCTAATATCCGCAGATTCTGATCTTCGGTTCTACAGGAGCGTGCAACGGAGGCCAACGGATGATTTTTCGATCGAGAATGACGCGATCCGTGACGTTACATTTGCTCTCTCCGCAGGCAAGGCATCACTCACAGTCGTTAAGGCGGCTCCCAGGGAATTCCGGGATGCAGCGCAGGCGTTCGAGCGATTGAGTGACCCGCGGAAAGCAAGGGAGTTGCTGCTGTGTCTGCTGAATCCCGAACGCCAAAGTGAACATGTTAAGTG
>CAZLOQ010000010.1:0-15262 GCA_964561125.1 uncultured Chitinophaga sp.
CGGCCTGTAAGGCCAGCTCCACCAGCCCGGGGTGCAACCCCGGGTCAGCCCCCCAACGAAGACGCACGCCCTGTAAGGGCAGTTCTCAGATACGGCCCCGGCAACGCCATTCCAACACCCACCTTGATTGCGTCGCGACCTTAATTTCCGACGGATCGTCGCACTGTCCCGCGGTCGCTCGACTTTTTGCCTCCACCCCGGCAGACTCCAGCCTGTCATGTTTCGATCGCTGATTTTGGCCCGTGTGATTTGCGGGGCCTGCTGATACGGATTTGTTATGCCCAGTACACACAGAGTTTTCCGGTTGCTCGTCGTTTTTCTGGTCGTCGCTGGTGCAGCCGCATGCCCGGGGCGGCTGGCAGCCCAGACGGATGTTCCCGTTTTCTCGAGTGAACTGGTGTTCCCGCGTCAGACTTCACACAACCATGCACCGGGCATTGCGGAACTCAGTAATGGCGATCTGATCGTGTCGTGGTATCGCGGGAGTGGCGAGCGGCAGGCGGATGATGTGGCCGTCTACGGGGCTCGCAGAGCAGCGGGCAGCCGGGATTGGAGCGAGCCATTTCTGATGGCGGATACTCCAGGCTTCCCCGACTGCAATACAACGCTCATGACCGACAGTCGCGGTCGGCTGTTTCTGTTCTGGCCCGTGATTCTTGCGAACACGTGGGAATCCTGTCTGACACACATGCGGGTGGCCGACCATCCGGAACATCCGGGTCCGATCACGTGGAATCGTTCGCAAGCCCTGCTGCTGAAACCTGCCGATTTTTCACCCGCTGCCACAGCCGCCCTGGATGTTCAAATCGCAGCACTACCGCCACTCCCGGAAAAAACGCGGGCGTCGATCGCTGAAGCGCGGCAGCGACTCAGTCAGAAGCTCTATCAGCGACTGGGCTGGCAGCCACGCTGCAAGCCGACCGTGCTTCCCTCCGGCCGCATTCTGCTCCCGCTGTATTCCGATACGTTTTCCCTGTCCCTGATGGCGATCAGCGATGATGGTGGTGATTCGTGGTTTGCGGGCCAGCCGACACTGGGATTTGGGGCCATTCAGCCTGCGGTGCTCAGAAAGTCCGACGGAACTCTGGTGGCCTTCATGCGTGAAAACGGGTTCAGCGGAAAAGTCCGTCGTGCCGAATCCCCGGATGATGGACTTTCATGGGGCCCGGTCACCAGCGATTCTCTGGCAAATCCCGGCTCAGGGCTTGACGGTGTGCGTCTGCACAACGGCCACTGGGTGCTGCTCTGCAACGACACGGCTGACGGACGCAGTCGACTGGCTGTCTGTCTGTCCACGGATGAAGGTCGGACGTGGACAGCCACGCGGTATCTTGAAAATCGCGATGAAGGTGCGTTTCACTATCCGTGTGTGATCCAGACACGCGATCATCGCATTCACGTGGTGTACAGTTCGTTTACGTCGGAAGGCAAGTCCATGCAGCATGCGGAGTTTACGGAAAGCTGGATTACGGCTTCGGCGGATTGAGCCGCAGGTTTTTGCCGATAAACCATAAGGCTGTACTCAGGAAGATCCCGAAGGGCAGGGCCGCGAATTCGCCAGTCGCAAGCAGCCCACCAAAGATCAAAGAGAACATCACAGAAAGTCCGGTGGCGATCCAGCCGAAGAACAGGCGCCAGAGTGACGGGAAACGTCGGCCATCCTCCTGAACGCCTGGTGGTGACCATGGATTTTCGGACACGTAGCTATTCCACCAGCAGCAATGAAAGTTCAATCCTGCGACCATCTCTGAGGATCGTCAGCGGCAGTCTTTCACCGACACGATAATGCAGCTTGAGGTGGGCGTTGAATTGCCTGGAGTCCATGCGAATGGGTTTGCCGTCGAGGCCCACGACAATGTCTTTTTCACGGAGGCCATCAGTCTTTGCCTGACGGCCACCGGGACCCTCGGGATTGATCCAGCGGACTTCGAGTGCCGCATCGCCTGGGGGAAGTCCAAGCTTTGCTGTTTGTTCCGCTGTCAGTTCAGGCAGCCACACCTGCAGTCGCGGCGGCGCGTTCCACATGGAACCGCGCCAGGAAAAATCGGATTTTCTCCAGCCGGCTGCCGGACGCACCTGTCGCAGACCACTTTGACTGCCTTCGATGGTGATCAGGGCGTTGACATCGGGCACTTCGTTGAGCGCCCACTGTATATCAGCGATCGAAGTGATTCGCTGACCGTTGACCCGGAGGATGTCTTCACCGGGCTGGAGTCCCGCGATTGCTGCGGGAGATCCAGCCGCGACGCTGGAAATCCGGACACCGCTGATGCGGTCGATGGAGAGGCCGAGCTGATCGGGGAGCGGGAACTTCCAGAGCATGTCGGGGGCCCATTTGCCCTGGGCGAGTGCGTGAAAATGTTCCGCGTCGTGAATGTTGTGGCAATGGATGCAGTTGGATCGAGTTGTCTGCAGGGCGTATTTGGCGGGGTTCCGGAGTCCCGGGTGCTGCAGGGCGTCTGATACCGGTCGCGGCTTGCCACGTTTATCGGCGAGTTCCTGTCGATTGGCGGGATACTGACTGTGCAGAAGAAGGACGCGCTGCATGGTGGCGAGCAGACCGTCGATGGAGTTCCAGGCATCGGAACCTTCGGCACTTTGCGTCCCGTAGCGGGCATAGACAGTGCCGTCAGCATTGAGAAAGAGTGCAGCCCAGTTGAGGTCGTAGTCGAACTGAAACTGGTTCAGGTCGACGTTCTTCATCTCAACCTGCCGCACTGAAATGAAACGGTTGGCGGCGAATTCGCGAACACGCTCGCTGCCGTTGGCGACATCGGCATCAAAGGCGGCGCAATCCCGGCAGGGAACGCAGCGAAAGGTAACGAACAGCGGCTTGCCCGTGCGTCTGGCAGCAGCCATGGCGGCGGGGATGTCGTTGTACACCCAGACTTCGGAATCACGTCCGTTTTCATCTGCCAGACGATCCCGCAGATCATCCGCGGAGAAGACCGCGGTGCAGAAGCTGAGCATCCACACCGCGATGAGCAGGAACATGCGGGAGATTTTGAAGACGGATATCATTCTTCGCTGCGGCCGTTGAATACCCCGAGTCTGATGAGGTAGTACAGGAGCGTGAGCAGGCTGCCGACAAAGGCGGCGACATAGGTGAGGGCTGCGGCGTTGAGGACGGAGTCGACACCCTGTCGTTCGTCAGCACCGATGATGCCCGCTTCCACGCACAGCAGCTTGGCGCGCCGGGATGCGTCGAATTCCACTGGCAGTGTGATGAACTGGAAGAGCACGATAGCCCCGAAGGCAATGACGCCAACCCACATCAGGGACAGGGAATTCAGGATCATGCCGAGTGGGATGAGAATATTGGCGGCGTAGGAACCGATGCCAACGAGGGGAACCAGAGCCGAGCGGGCCCAGAGCGGAGCGTAGCCGTGGGCGTGCTGGATGGCGTGGCCTGCTTCGTGGCAGGCCACACCGATCGCTGCCACTGAGGTGCTGCCGTAGACCTGTTCGGACAGTGCCAGGGTTTTGGTCATGGGGTTGTAGTGATCGCTGAGGTATCCATGTGTGGGGACGACCTGAACGTCGTCGATGCCGGCTTCACGGAGCAGAATCTGGGCGGCCTGGGCGCCTGTGTAGCCACGTCTTGAACCGACTTCAGAGTAGCGATTGAAGGCGCTTCTGACCATCAGGCTGGCGATGCCGGAGATCGCAATCGACGGCAGAAATACATACAGGATGTAAGCGAAGTCGAAGTGAAGGCCGAACATGTGTGCGTTCCCTGGTTACATTTTTCTGAGCGATCGGCTGCCGAACTGGCAGCGATCGCGGTGGCAGTATTGTATCCGCAGAGAGCGTGCCATCCGGATAAAATCGCGGCGGATTTTTGGGCGGGCGGGCGAGTTTTGGGGTTGGGAATCGGCTGAAGCAGATTTCGCAACCCCGCCATTTCCGCCCATCCCCTGCCCGCACCGCACTTTCTCGTTTCCCCCTGCCCCCCGGCCTGATACAATCACGCCCCCTCCTCGTTCAGTCGAAGACACGTCTGTTTCGCACTTGTTTTGCCGTGTTTTTTGACAAACATGAACCCTCGGGCAACTCCAGTCCCTCCCCTTATTCCCGGGTGCCCCCAATGACCGCCTCCGACTTCAATCCCCGGTTCCTGAACGCCTCCCGTCGCCACCTGCTCCAGATCGGCTGTTCTTCGGCCTTTTCGCTTGGAATGCACCGGCTGCCGGGCAGCACAACCGGCACTCTTCGCGCCGCCGATACACCCCGCTCTGCCCCGGTCGCCCGCGCAAAATCGCTCATTCTCGTGTTCTGCACGGGCGCCATCAGCCACCACGACACCTTCGACATGAAGCCCGACGCTGCGCTCGAAATTCGCGGCGAATTCCAGCCCATTGCCACCTCGGTCGCGGGCCTGCAGATCTGTGAACATCTGCCCCGGCTTGCCGCGCGTGCTCATCGCTACACACTCCTGCGAACGCTCAGCCATGGCGATAACAATCATCTCATGTCCACCCATCACGTGCTCACGGGGCATCTGCAGCCGGGCGGCTTCTTCGACAAAGTCGCGTCCCGCGATGACTGGCCCTGCTATTCCGCCGGCTGCGAATTTCTCAGACCCCGCAGCGACGGTATCCCCAATGGCGTCAATCTCCCCACATTCCTCATGTCCGCACCGCTCACCTGGCCCGGCCAGCACGCCGGCTTTCTGGGCCCCAAATATGACCCGTGGCAGATCGTCGGCGATCCCAACAGCCGTGATTTCCGCGTCGACGCGCTTACGCTCGCTCAGGGACTCGACCACACCCGACTCCACCAGCGGCAAACGCTCCTGCAGTCGCTCAATCAATCCAGCCCGCAAGTGTCCGGCACCAACTCAGCCTCCGGTCGGCTCGCCGAAGATCAGCGGCTCGCCTTCACCATGCTCTCCTCCGGAAAGCTCACACAGGCATTCGAACTGCAGCGCGAACAGGAGTCCGTTCGGGACCGCTACGGTCGACATGCTTTCGGCCAGTCACTCCTGCTGGCTCGCAGGCTTGTCGAAGCCGGTGTGCCGATCGTTCAGGCCAACATGGGCCCTGTACAGAACTGGGACAATCACGGCGCCATCTTCCGCACGCTGAAGGACCGGCTGCTGCCACCGCTCGATCAGGCCGTCGCCGCCCTTCTGGATGATCTCGAAGAACGTGGCCTGCTGAATGACACCATGGTGATCGTGCTCGGCGAATTCGGGCGCACGCCGAAAGTCAACAAGGACGGTGGCCGCGATCACTGGGGCCCCTGTTTCACCGGCCTGTTTGCCGGTGGTGGTGTCGTCCCCGGACAGGTGCTCGGCAGCACCGACGAAATCGGCGCCTGGCCCGATTCCACGCCGTGGTCCCCGGATGATCTCGGTGCCACCGTCTACTCCGCGCTGGGAATCGACCCGCACGCTGTCGTTCGCGATCGGCTCAATCGCCCCGTGCACCTCAATCAGGGGACTGTCATCGCGCCGCTGTACGGAGACAGTGAACGGCAGACATAACCGGCATACGCCCCCTGACGACAGCGCTCTCACGCAGCGCCTGCGTTTGACTCCCGGACATTCCGCATGGGCTTTTCGCGATTCTTCATTGACCGTCCCATCTTCGCCGCTGTGATCTCTATCCTGATCACAATGGTCGGAGCCCTGGCGCTGCAGCGACTGCCGCTGGCACAGTACCCGCCGATTGCCCCTCCCACGGTCGAAGTGGCCTGCAACTATCCCGGCGCAAGTGCTCAAACCGTCGCTGAAACCGTTGCCGCACCAATCGAGCAGCGCGTCAACGGCGTCGAAGACATGCTCTACATGAATTCGTCCAGTACCAACGACGGCTCCTACGCGCTCACGGTTACTTTCCGTCCAGGCATTGATCTGAACCTGGCTCAGGTGCGAGTACAAAATCGGGTCAGCCTCGCTCTGCCCACGCTTCCGGAAGCCGTTCGGCGAACCGGAGTCACCACGCGCAAACGTTCCCCCGACATCCTCCTGACAATCAGCATCAATTCTCCTGACGGTCGCTATAACCAGCTGTATCTCAGCAACTACGCCAGACTGCATCTGGTGGACGAACTTTCCCGCCTGCCGGGTGTAAGTGAAGTGCGAGTGTTCGGGCAGCGGGACTACAGCATGCGTGTCTGGCTGGATCCGGACAAGCTCGCCGCCCGGGGACTGACAGTCGCTGAAGTCTCAAACGCGATTCGCGAACAGAACGCCGAAGTCGCTCTGGGACAGCTGGGTCAGGCCCCCGCGTCCGCTGCCCGCACCTGGCAGCTCCCGCTGACCATCCGCGGCCGGCTGGAATCCCCCGAAGAATTCGAACAGATCATTGTCCGTTCATCGCCCGACGGCCGTACGCTTCGTCTGGGTGATATCGGTCGCGTGGAAATGGCGGCGCGTGCCGAAGAAACCAATAACCGCTTTAACCGCAAGCCGACTGTCGGGCTGGCTATCTTCCAGCTGCCCGACGCCAACGCGCTCGAAACGGCCGACCTCGTGAAGCAGACCGTGCGGGAGTTGTCAGCCGACTTTCCTGAGGGCATGATCTTTGAAGCCGGCTATGACACCACACCATTCATTCGGGAATCCATTCGCGAGGTCTTTAAATCGCTGCGGGATGCCGTGATTCTGGTAGCACTCGTGGTGCTGCTCTTTCTGCAGGGATGGCGACCGGCCATTATTCCGCTGATTGCGGTCCCTGTAGCGATTATCGGCACATTCGCCGCAATGGCAGCTGTTGGTTTCAGCCTGAATAATCTCACTCTGTTCGGACTTGTCCTGTCCATCGGGATTGTTGTTGACGACGCGATTGTTGTTGTGGAGGCAGTGGAGCGGCGAATTGAACAGGGAATGGCTCCGCGGGAAGCTTCGATCAGCGCGATGCAGGATGTGACCGGCCCGGTGATTGCAGTGGGTCTGGTACTTTCGGCTGTCTTCCTGCCGTGTGCCTTCGTGTCGGGGATTGTAGGCCAGTTCTTTCGGCAGTTTGCACTGACGATTGCCATTTCCACGGCCATCTCAACGGTCAATTCCCTGACACTCAGCCCGGCCCTCACTGCGTTGCTGCTCCGGCCCGCTCACGGCCCCAAAGACGTGTTCACCCGACTGCTCGACGTGCTCCTTGGCTGGCTCTTTCGGCTCGTCAATCGCAGTCTGCAGCTGTCGATTCGTGCCCATACCGCGACCACTCGCCGACTGCTGCGACTGCCGGTCTTCGTACTGCTGCTCTACAGCGGCCTGCTGCTGCTCACGTGGACCGGCTTCAAATCGCTGCCTGCCGGCTTCATTCCGGCTCAGGACAAGGGCTATCTGGTGTGCAGCGTGCAGCTTCCGGATGCCGCTGCGGCTGAACGCACCCTGCGAACTCTGGAACGCGTCGAAGAAATCACGCTGGCAACACCGGGCGTAAACAGCATCAACGCCATCGCCGGGAACTCCTTCCAGCTCGGAGCCCGTGCATCCAACTTCTGTTCCATGTTCATCATTCTCGACAGTTTCCCGGACCGCCTGTCAAAAGGGCTCACTGCCACCGCCATTCAGGAATCGCTCCTGCAGCAGTACGCGGCCCGAATTCCTGAGGCGACCGTCAGCATCAACCCGCCTCCGGCCGTTTCAGGGCTGGGGCGTGCCGGCGGGCTCAAGCTGATGGTTGAGGATCGTGGTGCGGTTGGCCTGAGCACGCTCCAGGAACAGACTGACAGCCTTGTTCGCAAGGCTGCAGAACGCCCGGAGCTCCGCGGGACGCTCAGCGTTTTCAACGTGAACGCTCCCCAGCTGTTCGTCAACGTGAATCGTGACGCCTGCATGGCACTCGGCGTCTCTATGGCCGAAGTCTTCGGCACCCTCCAGGGCTACCTCGGGTCCCGATACATCAATGACTTCAGCATGTATGGCCGCACGTGGCAGGTGGTGATGCAGGCCGATCATCCATACCGGGACCGTCCGGAGGACGTGCAGAAGCTGCATGTCCGCAGCCGGGACGGCCGCATGATTCCGCTGGGATCGGTCGCTGCCGTGGAACGCATCGGCGGCCCGCTCATGGTCACCCGATATAACATGTATCCGGCAGCAGCAATCACGGCCAACACGTCACCTGGCATCAGCAGCGGAGAAGGCATCGCCGCCCTCGAAAAGCTCGCTCGCGACGAACTGCCCGCTTCCATGGCCGCCGAATGGACAGAACTGTCGTATCTGGAACGCACGTCCGGCGACACCGGGCTCCTGCTGTTCGCAGGTTCCATCGCCTTTGTCTTCCTTGTGCTGGCCGCCCTTTACGAAAGCTGGACACTCCCGCTGGCCGTCATTCTTGTCCTCCCCATGTGCGTATTGTGTTCGATTGCCGGAGTTGCTGCGGCAAAGCTGGACATCAACATCTTCACACAGATCGGCTTTGTGGTGCTCATCGGACTGGCTTCAAAAAATGCGATTCTGATTGTGGAATTTGCCAAGCTGCGGAGGGAGCAGGGAGCCGACGTGCAGTCGGCGGTGATCGAAGCCTGTCAGCTTCGCCTGCGGCCCATTCTGATGACGTCTCTCGCGTTTATCCTCGGCGTTGTCCCGCTGGTGTTCGCAACCGGCGCCGGTGCCGAAATGCGGCGAGCGCTCGGAACTGCTGTCTTCAGCGGCATGCTTGGTGTCACGCTCTTCGGAGTGTTCCTGACGCCCGTGTTTTTTCTTGTCGTTGATCGGACGGCCACTCTCCTGAGACGGCTGCGGGTGCGCCTGAGCGAACTGGCTGCAACTCAGACTGCTGAAGAGCCCGGGAACTGCAGGCATCAATGATCCCCGGGAGTCGATTCTGCAGCCCGGCCTTGTATAATCGATCCCGCCGCACTCTTCCCCGAAACCGGACTGTTCGGAGTCAACCACTTTGAGTCATCTGCGTTCTGCAGCTTCCCCCGAAGAACTGGCCTCCGGACTGCTCGCCCGAATCCGCAGCTACGGCCCCCCGGCGGTGGCTTTTTCCGGAGGAGTCGACAGCGCGGTGGTGGCACAGGCGGCCTGGCTGGTGTACGGGGCGGCTGCTGTTGCGGTAACCGCGGTGAGTCCGAGTCTGGCTGCGTCGGAACGTGCCTTCGCAGCATCGCAGGCACGGGCCATCGGAATTCGGCATGTCGAGATTGCAACCACCGAATTCCTTCGGGAAGAATACAGAAGAAACGCCGGCGATCGCTGCTACTTCTGCAAAGACACACTGTACGCGATGACTCATACACAGCTTTCAGCACTCGGTGTCAAAGTGCTCCTGAACGGTGCCAATCTCGACGATGCCGGCGATCATCGGCCGGGGATGCTGGCCGCTGCCGAACACGGTGTCCGCAGTCCGCTGCTCGAAGAAAAACTCAATAAGTCTGCCGTGCGGGCTCTGGCAACCCTCTGGAATCTGCAGTCCGCCGACAAACCAGCTGCCCCGTGTCTCGCCAGTCGGATTGCCTATGGTGTGGAGGTAACCGAGGAGCGGGTAGGCAGAATCGAGAAAGCCGAGGCGTGGATTCAGAGAACAACCGGCATTCGGGTGCTGCGGGTCCGATGTGAACAGTCAGAACTGGCGCGGATTGAAGTGCGGCCGGAAGACTTCGCCGCACTGATGGATCCTGATGTCAGAGAGCGCCTTGTGAGTGAGCTGAAGTCGCTGGGCTTCCGCGCGGTCACGCTGGATCTTGAAGGCTTTCGGTCCGGAAATCTGAATGCTCTGCTGGTGCCGCTCGGTCTGGGAACACACCCGAACGCCACTTCCGCCGCAGGTGCTGCGGGAGTAAACAATGTCTGAATCACCACTCCCCTTCCCCGGTATGCTCCTTGCCATCGACTACGGGACAAAACGCGTGGGAGTGGCTGTATCCGACCGGGAACAACGGTTTGCAAGCCCGCTGCACAATCATCAGCGGCAGGGACTTCAGGGGGACGAGCGATTCTTTCGGAGACTGCAGGCGGAATACCGTCCAGTCGGGCTGGTGGTGGGTCTGCCGCTGCACATGAACGGGGAAGAAAGTGAAAAATCCCGGGAGGCGCGGGAGTTTGCTGGGTGGCTTTCCGGGCTGCTGGGAATTCCGCACGCATTTCAGGACGAGCGACTCACTTCGTGGCAGGCGGAATCCATGCTGCTGGCGGCCGAATTCAGCAAAAAGCAGCGGAAGGAGCGGATGGACAAGCTGGCGGCCCAGATCCTTCTGCAGAACTGGCTCGAACGCCATCCTCGTTAGCACGTTGTGACCCGCAATCCCCGCCCCGGGATTTTCCATTTCTCAGCAATTCCGTCATATCACACCGGAATGTGCTGCAGAAATTCCTTAGTATCTCGCGCCCTGCGGCAGCCGCGTTTTCAGCACCTGCTGCCCGTCAATCACTCCAGGATCAGGAAGTCAGTCTCGTGTCTGTGCTCGTTCAGAAGTTCGGCGGAACCAGTGTCGCAAGTGCCGAAAAAATCCGTAAGGCCGCCCAGCGGGCCGTCGACGCACGACGAGCCGGCCACGATGTGGTGGTCGTCGTGAGCGCCCGCGGTCACAAGACAGACGAACTGATCGAACTCGCCCGCGAAATCACTCACACCCCCCGCCCCCGCGAAATGGACATGCTGCTGGCCACCGGCGAACAGGAATCCGTGGCCCTCATGGCCATGGCTGTGCATGAACTCGGCGAAGAAGCCATCAGCCTGACCGGCGCTCAGATCGGCGTTCGCACAGATACCACCTACACACGTGCGCGCATCGTCAGCATCTCCACCGAACGCATGCGCGAACTGCTGGCTGCAGGCCAGATCGTCATCGCAGCCGGCTTTCAGGGTGTGGACGAAGGCATGAACATCACCACGCTCGGCCGCGGTGGCAGCGATACCACCGCCGCGGCGCTCGCTGCTGTGCTTCACGCCGAACTCTGCGAAATCTACACCGACGTCGAAGGCGTCTTCACCACAGACCCCCGTGTCGTCAGGTCCGCCCGCAAAGTCGAACGCATCTCCTACGATGAGATGCTGGAACTCGCCAGCCTCGGGGCCGGAGTCATGCACTCACGCTCCATCGAATTTGCAAAAAAATACTCCGTGCCACTCCGCGTCCGCCCCGCCTACTCCGACGGCCCCGGAACACTCATTGCCCCCGATGCCGGAAACTCCCCGGCAATCGTGACCGGTATCGCCTTTGTCCGCAGCGAAGTCCTCATCTCACTCGTCGGACTCCCCGATCAGCCCGGTGTCATCAGTACCCTGTTCACGGCTCTTTCCACTGCCAAAGTACCTGTGGACATGGTAGTCCAGAACGTCGCCCGCGAAGGTTTTGCCAACGTTTCATTCACCGTTGCCGAGGATGATCTCCAGGCAGCGCTCAAAGTGGCGCGGGAAGTCGGCAATTCCGTACAGGCCCAGGATGTGCGACACACTGAAGGACTCTCCAAAGTCTCCATCGTCGGACATGGCATGCAGACACACACCGGTGTGGCAGCCCGCATGTTCAAACTGCTCGCCGAAAACCACATCAATATCAATGTTGTCACCACCAGCGAAATTCGCGTGTCTGTTCTCATCGACAGCGACCGCTGCACAGAAGCCGTCGAAGTGATCCACCGTGGATTCGGCCTCGACCAGCCCACAACAACGCTTCCCGATGTCGGTCACGAAGCCTCCGTGAAGACTCCTGTAAGACCCGTCATCGATGCCGCACGCATCGCTGATGTCGTGGCAGGACTTGATGGAATGGAAAGCATCCTTGTCAGCGATGTCTCCGTCGATACCGCACAATCACGAATTACCGTCACGGAACTCCCCGACGACCCCGGAATCGCTCAGGCCGTCTTCACCTCCATCGCAGAAGGCGGTGTCCTCGTCGACCTTATCGTCCAGAATGCTCCGAGGCAGGGACGCGCCGGCATTTCCTTCACCGTCCCCAACTCAGATCTGGATCGCTCACTCCTGCTGCTGCGTGAAGTTCTCGACCGCCACCCGCAGGCACGCGTGACCTCCGACCGACTCATCGGAAAACTCACGGTCTCAGGCATCGGACTCCGCAGTCATACCGACGTCGGACGACGCGTTTTCAACACGCTGGCTCAACATGCGATCAACGTCGAAATGATCAGTACCAGCGAAATCAAGCTGAGCCTTGTGGTGGCTGCTGAAGACGCCAATCGAGCACTTACAGCGCTGCAGGCGGAATTCGCACTGGCCTGAATCCGCAACAGGCTGGTGACCGCATCATGACCAGCCTGTTGACCTTCGGGGCTTATCCGGCCTCAGCAACCTCTGCGGCGCTGGCTGCACCTGCAGCCGACTGTGTCGCTTTGCGGTTATCCCGTACCTTCACAAATCCGCTCATCGCTATGATCACACCGGCCAGAACCAGCACCACCGTCTTCCATTTGGCCGACTGATCGCGAAACTTCTGCGTTCCGGCAGAACGCCCCACCAGTGCTGAGGCAAAAAAGAACGCCACCAGTGCCAGAATGATCTTGGTACCGATCAGAGCATGATACAGCCCGTCGCCCTTGTGCGAACCCATTGCCAGAAAGTAGTTGACAAAGCCGGAAATCAAAAACAGCGCAATGCCGGCATGCACGAACTTTTTCCAGCGCTGACGGATCGCATCGAGCGCAGCCGTATTTCCTGCAAGAACTGGAGCAACCACAAACCGAAGGGCCGTCAATCCGCCAATCAGCACAACCGCAGTACCAACGTGTACCCACCGGGAAATCACAGCAACAAGAAAAGACGGATCCATGAAAACAGGCTTTCAGTAAAAACTGACGGAGCAACACTCATCGCCGGATCATAGTCAACCCTTCTCAGTTGGCGAATTTAACCGCAGCACTCCCGAATGGTTTTCACTGTTTCTTTGCCGTAAAGCAGTACAGATGTTTACTGGAACGAATCAGCAGTCGGCCGTTGCTGATCGCCGGAGACGCACTGAAGTCCTCGGTCTCCGTTGTGATTCGTCCCGAGGAAATCTGTTCCAGGGTTTCAGATGGCTTCAGCACGTACAGCTCCCCGCCGCGGCTGACGTAGAAGATCTTGCCATCACCCAGCACCGGCGATGCATAGTCCTGGCCACCCGGGCCACCACGACCACCACGACCACCCCCGAAACCACCACGGCCGCCACCAGAAGGCTGGGCCGGAGCACCTGAGCCTCCAGGGGCCGCCTGACCACCAGGAGCACTCCCCTCCGCCTGGCCGGGAGCATTTCGCGAAGACTGCAGGCGGCCCTGAAACACCTCGCTGCCGTCAGCCGCCCTGATGCACTTCACCGTGCCGCCGGAAATCAAATACAAACGGCCAGCGTGCAAAAGCGGAGTGGAAAAGCGATTGCTGTCATTGCCGGACCAGGCCACATGATCAGCCGTTACGTCACCCCGACCACCGCTACGGACCGCAATCGAACCGCCTCCACGCCCTTCCACCGCGTAAATCATACTGCCGTCCACCAGCACGCTGGAATTGAACTGGTCGGTCTGCATGGCACTGCAGTACCAGCGGAGCTTTCCGGACTGCGGATTGATGCCCCAGATTTCGGACGGAGCTCCAATCACAATGTCCGTGCGTGAATCGTCGACAATACTCAATGCGGGTGTTCCCCAGACGTTCCCCAGCAAATCACTCTCAGCCTTCCAGAGTTCTTTTCCGGTTGCCGCGTCAAGGCCCACAACAGCCCGCGATTCCGGACCGGCTGCCACCACCAGAACATTGCCAGCCAGAATCGGGCTGGAAGAAGAACCCCAGGCCCGGTCGTCCGATCCCGCACCCACAGCCGCATGCCAAAGCTCATTCCCCTCCAGATCCCATGCGTAAACACCGGACTTGCCAAAGAAACCATAGACATGTTTGCCGTCGGTCACCGGCGTATGAGATGCGTAGCCATGCTCAGGCACTCCCATGCCACTGTACTCGTCTTCCGGGAGCACTGCATCGATGGTTTTCTGCCAGAGCACCTTGCCGTCATTGAGAGACAGACAGACCATGTGACGCTTCAGCTGCTGCATGTCTCCGGGAGAACTGCGGTCCAGCCCATAGCCGGAATAGCAGGTCACGAACACTCGGTCACCCGCTGTGATCGGACAGGACACTCCGGCGCCCGGAAGCGGGGTTTTCCACGCCAGCGATTCCGGTGCCTGAATGGATTCCGGGAGCGGATCACCGTCCGTACTGACGCCCGTCCCGTTGGGACCGCGAAACCGAGGCCAGTCGCTCGCTTTCAGCAATCCCGACGCTGCCGATCCCCAAAATGCCGATCCCAGCAGTGCCGCCAGCGCCCAGCGGTGAAGATGGTTTAAGGGACGGATCATTGCGGCAGGTCCTTTGGAAGACGATCATGCATCAGCAGGTTGCACCGACGACCGTGCAACCGTCACGGACATGGGTTCAACACGGCATCAATTCTGAGAAATCAGACGCTGGTCGGGTCCATCAACTCAACTGCATTTCCAGCCACGTCACTGATATAGACAGAACGGGTTCCGTCCCGATGAGCTTTGAGCCCGGGATGAGTCGTCGCGCGGTCGGAGACGAATGCCACATGCGGCGGATGATGCCCGGGCAGCACCAGAGCCAGATGCAGGTTGGCAAACTTCAGAAACCCCCACGTTGCGTCCTGATAGGCGATTTCGCAGCTGAACTGGGAGCGATACCAGTCAATCGCCTCGGCAATGTTCTTCACTTCAATTGCCACATGATGTACGGCATCCAGATTTTCGGCCATGGTTGGTTCCTGTGGTTGATTCGTGGGTTCGGCATCGAGCAGACGCGGCATTATAGGCATCCCGCTGCACACGTAGCCGCCGGATGGGCAGAACTCCGGGATTTCAGCCCGCCTGTTCGCCGGTTTCCTGCACTTTCGACGATTCACCCTCCACCGGCCCGGCCGGCTTGTATTCACTGCAGCCGGGCAGTGCTGCCACCAGTCCGATGGCAGCTGAAAGCAGGGACAATCTGCAGGCGCAGATCAGGGGGTTCCATTGTTTCTGCATGCGTTATTTCCTCCCGTCCGGGATGCGTCTGAACTGAAGCTCGTCGAACCAGAGATCGTCATTGGGCACGTTGAGTCGCAGATCCTGAAACACTCCATCGGCATCCGGCACAAACTGAATTGTCCCCTCAGCGAACCACGCGAATGTTTTTCTCCAGCGAATCACAAACGTGTCATAGTGCAGATGTTCCAGATCAGCAACAAGATCGGGATTGGGGAGCAGCCGAAGCACCAGACGACCATTTTCTTCAACCACGGATGCGTCGCCATACAGGGGGCACCGCCAGCGGCCGGTGCAGGCTGCGAGCGGATGCGAAGGCCGGGTGTCGAG
>CAZLOQ010000010.1:15272-69579 GCA_964561125.1 uncultured Chitinophaga sp.
CCTGACCGCTTCAGCAATTCTGGAGGCAAATTCCTGACGGCCGTCCTGATCACGTTTCAGCCCGTCAGCGAGCCAGTCCTGAGTGGGGCCGCCAGAAAACTCATCAGCAAGCGTCATGCAGAGAGCCTGCGGAAGACCCGTCATGCTGTTTGTCAGCACCACCACACCAAGCTGCTCTTCCGGAACCAGCAGCACCTGAGAATACATTCCGTCATAACCGCCACCGTGGCCGACCGTCTGACGCCCGCGGTAATCCGCCAGCATCCAGCCCAGCCCACAGGAGCGGAAATGGGTGGAGGGTATGCGTTCCCGAGCCGCCTCGCTGACTGGTAATACCGTATGAGGTGACCACATCCGGTGAGACGTGGACCGGGAGAATAACCGCCCGCCGCTCTCCAGTTCTCCACGCCGTAACTGCAGCAACAACCATTTCGACATGTCATCCGCACAGGAAATCACGCCTCCGGCCGCGGCCATCGTATCCCAGTTCACCCACGGGATCGGACTGTCGCCCGTCACAGATGTCTTGTGCGGTGTGGCTGCGTTCCCCAGCTGAGCAAGTTCGGTGATTGACAGGGCCGTTCGCTGCATCCCGAGCGGCTGCAGGATGCGGCCGCGAATGAAGTCCGACCACGACTGCCCGGATACACTCCTGATCACCTCGCCAGCCGCCAGAAACATCAGATTGGAGTAACCGTACTCGGCACGAAAACGGTTTTTCAGGGGCAGGTGCCGCATCCGCCGCAGCACGTCCTCAGCCGAATACGGCGTCCCCCACCACAGCAGGTCGCCACTGAAGGTACCAAGCCCCGAACGGTGACAGAGCAGGTCGTCAAGCCGCAGTTCAGCTGCTGCCCACTGCTCACTCAACTGCAGCCACGGGAGGTGCTGCTGCACCCGATCATCCCGACGCAGCTTCCCCTCTTCTTCCAGCATACAGAGAGCCGCTGCGGTGAATGCCTTGGTGTTGGACGCAATCGCGAACAGCGTCTGAGCGTCCACAGGCTCAGGCCGGCCCAGCTCTCGCAGCCCGAATCCCTTCGAAACCAAAACCCGGCCGTCCTTGACTATCGCTACTGCCAGCCCCGGAACCTGCCACTGCTGTCGGGCTGCCTCGATCCGGGTTTCCAGCGCCGCAGAGTCCGGCACCTGAACTGCAGAGACCGGCTGAGTGGCAGATACGGGCTGAGCAATCGCCGGGAGGCTGCTCTGCCAGACGATGAACAAAAACGCCGCAAAGAGCCAACGAATCATGTACGTGCTCCGCAAGTCGACGGAAAAGGCGTCCCGTCAGGTCAATCCACAGGAGCCATAATTCTGACAGGTTGCAGCCTGTGGTGCCAGCATACACCCGTCTGCAGGGCTGCAAACGACCGCAGGCCGACGGTGAAATTCCGCCGGCCTGCAGGACTCTGCTGACTTTTCATCACCAACGACTGATCAGCCGTTGATCGACTCCTCTTCATCATCATTCCGACGTACAACCCGCGGCAGGACGAGCCCCGCAAGCATCGCAAGGATACTACTCCGCGGAGCTGACGCATTCTGTGTCGCAGGCTCTGCAGAAACCACCACCGGCGCGGCTGGGACCGCAGGAAGAGATTCAAATCCGGCCAGCGCCTCCGGTGTGCCGGCAGCCAGGAACTCCGCCATCAGCAGATCAATCTCTGCTGCTGCTTCCATTGCACCAGTTTCCATCACCGGAGCAGGGCTGGAGAACTCAATAACATCAGGATCCACCTGCATCACCACGCCTGCCGAATGCGCCGAAACACTGCGGAACCCGTCGTCTTCCACGGTCGGCATGACTGTCGTGAAGACTGAATTCAACTCGATCCCGGCAATCAGCGGCGTGTCACCGTCGGGCTGTTCCTGTGAACCACCGGACACCACGCGGAAGTCAAGCGGCTGACTCCATGGCAGCCCGTTGCCACCCGCATCCAGGCCACGAACCCACCAGCGATAGTTGCGGTTGGACGCCAGCGTGACCGGGGATACCAGCGTTCCGGTCTGCATTCCACTCTGATTGATCACAACCGGCTGCGACGGCTGTGACATGTCCTTCACCAGAATCTCATAGGTTACCACGCGAGTGCCACCGGTCCAGCGGAAGGTGGGACGGTTGTTGCTGAAGCCTGATGGTCCGATGAGTGTCGGGGCATCACCGACACCGACACTGACAGTAAAGTCAGCCGAGGCACTCCACTGCGAAATGTTATTATCTTTGTCGAACGCCCGCATCCATGCCCGGAACGTACCATTCTCGAACGGCATCTCAGTCTGGTAGGACGTGCCTGTCAGCTCCTGCAGCCGCAGAACCTGTTTCTGACCTGTTGTCAGATTGTCCACCCACAGGTCATAACGCACATACTCTGCCACACCACGCCAGACAAAGAGCGGCAGATTGGTGTTGATGGCTCCGCGCGGAGCGACAATCACTGGCACCGGTACATTGAAGTCCGTCGGTCTGCTCCACGCAGTCCGACGATTATCGGCCCCGATGGCCTGAACCCACCAGCGATAATTGCCGGCACTGAGCAGCGTGGTCGCCGTGTACGTAATCTCCCTCGCACCCGGAATGTGATTCACGAACTGCCGAATCACCTGCTTCGCGCCGGTGGACAGATTGTCAACCCACAGGTCATACCGGACAGCCGCGTCAATTGCCTGCCAGCGGAAGGTCGGAGTATTGTCGGTTGATACTCCGATCGGTGCGATCGTCTGCGGCCCAAGCCGGTAATCCATCTGGAACGTATACTTCTGACTCCACAGGCCGGCTTCTCCGTCTGCGGCAAGAGGTCTCACCCAGGTGTCAAAAGTGCCGTTCGGCAGCGGTGTCGTCGGAGTAAAGCTGGTGCCCGGCACGATCGTATAGATCAGCTTCACCGGGCCGCCAACCTGATTCACCCAGAACTCGTAACGGAACGCCCCGAGATCCGACCACTCGAAGGTCGGAGTCGTGTCCATTGTGGGAGTCACCGGTTTGGTTATCGCGACCTGAGCAATCGTAAAGGTCTGTACCGCACTCCATGCACCAGGATTGTCATCACCGTCATAAGCCCGCACAGACCACGTATACGTGCCGATGCCGATTGAACTCGGGGTCTCGTAACTGTTCGTCGGAATGAACTGCTGGCGAATAACGTCCGTCCTTCGCACCGGCAGCGTGCGGTCCACCGCAAGCTCATAGCGAGTCGATCCGGGAATATCGGACCAGTTGAAGAACGGTGTCAGGTCGAAGGTCGTACCGGCCGGACTGGTCGGAGAGATTGTCGTAATCGTGAACGGATACTCAAGGCTCGTCGATTCGCCCATGGCATTCGAAGCGATCACCACAACACGGTAGTTGCCGGGTGCAAGGTCAGTCGTCGGAGTGAAGGACGTGGTCGACAGGTTCTCTGCCAGTGTAATGTCCGGACTGCCGGTCTGCTTCAGGATGACCTTGTACTTTGCCGGGCTGGCAGACCAGCGAATCTCCGGAGTCCGATCTGTGGTCACGCTGTACGGCCGGCTGATCACGGGAACTGTGGGACGTCCCACCAGCACCGGCACTTCAACAAAACTGCTCGCTCCCAGACTGTCGGTCACTACCAGTCGCACAGTGTAATTCAGCCGCGTCTGGTCGTTGTACGTGAATGTCGTCGTCCGCACGTCACCCGTGGTAATCCGTGTCGGTGTCGGATTCGGCCAGTCAAAGAACCACTGCAGCTGGCTGATTGTGCGCCCCGAGAAGGGGTTCGGATGTGACGAACGCGTTGCATCAAACAGTATGGTCTCACCAAGAGCCGCCGGGTTCGGGTTCGCAGTGAAAATGGCCACTGGAGTGTTCGTGAGGAACTCCGTTGCACCCACGTCGATCCTCAGGTCACCGTCCCGATTACCGTCCACAAGCCGCGGATTGCCACCACCGTCCTTCTGACTGATGATCGGTGTGTTGGGATACAGCGAATTGCTTCCGGCGTCGATCGCAGCACTTCCGGGAATCAGCGGGTTGTAGCCAACGCCATTTCCCCCAAGGTACGTCAGATCCCCGGTGGACGTGACCAGCGGGGCGCTGTCACTGCCGACTTCATCAGCCGCCAGCAACCCGGCTGCCGCTTTGTTAACAAACGTCTGGTCCATTACCTGAATACGATTGAAACCCAGCGAACGCAGCACGCCCTGGAAGTCCAGCGAAGAAGACGCCGTGGACCCAGGCAGATCCGCATCCGTCACGTTGCGTTCCAGCAACGTATTGGCAATCGTGACCGCAGCGTCCGTTTCACTGTTGATACCACCGCCGCGCGAGCCGGACTCGTTGTTGATTACACTCACGTTCTGCAGCAGCACTGTGCCTGCAGGCTCGTTGTACAGACCACCGCCACGCGAACCGGCATAGTTCGTCGAGATCGTCGTGCTCGTCAGCGTCATGGAACCCAGATTGTTGATCGCACCACCACGCGAACCAGCAATGTTCTCTGACACCGAGACCACATTCCCGGTGATCGTGCCTGTGTTGTAAATGCCGCCGCCCTGGCTCCCGGCAATGCTGCAGATGATGTTGACGTTCAGCAGTGTCAGCGTACCGGCGTTGTAGATGCCGCCGCCCTCGAAGGCCCGACCATTGCGAATCGTCATGTTCTGCAGGGTAAGCCGCGCACCCGGGTGCACATGGAATACGCGGTCGAGCAGCCCGCCGTCGATGATTGTCACATCGGCGCCCTGACCCCGAATCGTCAGCTCTCCCGTAACATCGAGGTCCCCGGTGACTGAGGCGTCCTCAAAGTCTCCAAACCTGCTCAGCTGGTACACGCCAGGACCCAGCTGCACAACGTCGATTCCGGGAGACGCGTTGCTCTCCATAATCGCCGCACGCAGCGTTCGCTCACCCGTAATCGCCAGCGAGACCCCGTCGCCGGGGTTCGTGTCCGGGAGGTCGGTGAGATCCAGCGAGTCCACGTTCGTGGTCCACGTGTCCGAGACCTGAGACAGCTCCACCACGGGATTCAGCGGATCCTTCAGAAACAGCCGATTGCTCTGATCCAGATCGCGGATGCCCGAGTTGGTGGAAATCAGCGTCAGTGAATAACTGCCAGGCTCAGCCGTCAATCCCGATAGGTCGATCGAATAGCGGTGCAGCGCCAGCTGATTCACTGTCAGCGACGTCAACGGAATATCAACTCCGTCCCGGCTCAGGCGGAAATCCGTGATGTCCACGCCCGTCACGTCCTCTGTGAACGTAACAAACACCACATCCGCAGAGACACTGCGAGGATCCGGGGTCACTGGCCCGATGGATTCCACGTCCGGAGCACCCGGTCGCGCGCCACCGCCACCGCCGGTACCTCCACCTCCACCGCCACCACCACCGCCGGTACCACCACCACCACCGCCGCCACCGCCGCCACCACCACCGCCACCACCGCCACCGCTGTTCTGCGGGGCATCGATGATCAGTGAATACGACCGCACGGTTCCGTAAACAAACGGTTTACCCAGCGGATCGGCGCCGACGCTCTCAAGCTCATCGCTGAGAACCTCAACGATGTATTCGCGGCCAGCTACAACAGTCACAGAAACGGATGACGGGGAACTGAATGCAGCCGTCTGGTAACTTGTCGTCAGGTCAGCATTCCGAACCATTGCCACCTCTTCGGTCTGGCGATCCGGCTGCACCTCATAAATCATATAAGAAATACCGTCGTCAGCACTGTTGTTCACGCTGAGATTCAGAGTGAGAGTGCCGCTGCCGCCGGCGGTGAAACGATAGTAGTCGCGGTCTGCCTTAAGATGGATGTTGAGGTTGTTGTTGGGCGTCAGGGCCGCGACCGAATTACCAACACCTGAAAGTGTACCCAGCCGTGTGGCCCCGACGAAGCTGTTATTGTTTTCGAACGCATCCGCGGCAATAGGAGTTTCACCGGCACGAACGTTGAATACGTCTCCTCGAGACAATGAAAACGGCGTCGCTCCGGTGAAGCTGGGCGTGTCAACGCCGGTGTCCCACTGGTAGTCAGCCAGAATCCCCAGTTGCGGCAGGTCCCCGTCAAGTCCCACGAGGTCAAAAAATGTACTGAAGCCCTGCGTCGTTGAATTCTGCGTGAAGCCACCAAAGTCAAAGTCCGACTCCACACGCCACGTGGGAGTGCCAAGCCCGTCGTATGACCACAATGGTCGTGCGCCGAAGATGGCGCCATCGTCCTGAATCATCGTGTTGGCGCCAGGTACCCCGCCGACGAAGTCAAATGTCCGACCGATGGTGCGAGTGGCATTTCGGGGGCGACCTGAGTTATCCCAGTGACCGTTGGGATTATTGTCGTGGGGAGCATGATCCGGAGGAGACTGGTTGCTGCCTCGATTACGGGATTTGAACTCCGCTTCAATATTGTCAAGGAATGCAAAACCGTTGATCACATCCAGCGAGTTACCGGTGTTCTCGCGGAAGACAAGGTCGAAACGTGCCAGCGGATCGCGATATCCCTGGTTCCAGCGAAAATCCGGATTGTCACCCACGTTGAAGCGATCCGCAGTGTGCGGCGGAAGCTGTGTGACAATGCTGTCGAAATAAACATCAGTACCAAAGTTCCCGTCAAATCGGTTCTGCCAGATCTCCGCATCAATCCCGGAAAGACTCAACTCTTCTCCGGCAGACGCGATATTCAGACGGCCGATCGTGTCTGCCGTTCCCACGCGAATCACAAGACCGCCAAGGGTGCCGGGAATGAGCGTATCAGCGTGCATCCAGTCGACAACCGGAGTGCCGCCCGCATCGTTCTGCCCGCGTTCAAAGATCGTGGGGACGCGAGACTGGGGACTGAAACTACCGTTGGACTGGATCAGATTTCGCTGGACACGAAGTTCGATGTTCGGGTTGGGAACAGCACTTCCGGTCAGATTCGGTACAAACGGGTCTGCGGAGCTGAATTGAACCTGATTCGGTGATGCAGTGTTGAAGACGTAGATACCCTCAAGGGCATTCGAGAGAATCTCGTTGCCAACGAGTGTCACGTAGACATCCTGCTGGTGGCGGTTGAGAATATCAATGCCGCGCCCACCGTTGTTGGTAATGCGGGAGTTCGAAACTTCAAGCGCCGAATTGAATCGGGCCGGCCAGTCCTGGCCACCACCCAGAATACGTGGAATCCTGAAAATATCATCACCAAGGAATTCCACGCCGTCCCGGGCGTTGCCGACAATCACCGCGTTATTGATGGTGACGGCAATATCCGAAGCAACCTCGTCACCGTGCTCGACATTGGCAATTGCCGGTTCCTGCGTCGGATCAAACCCGATGTCAACGCCGGCCGCACCATTGAACTGGAATGTGGCGTAATTCACCTGTACGTGCCGGCGACGCTCGTCACCAAGGGACATCAGACGGTCAAGGTACGGGCTGTTGTGCTGCGTAATCATCAGACCGCTGCGACCATTGAAGTCGAAGCTGCTTGAATTCAGCTGCGTGCCATCCCCGAAAACGGCACTCATTCCCTGACCGATATGAACGCCGTCCTTGCCGTTGTTGTTGAACACCGACCGCATCACTCGCAGGTCAAGGTCCATACTGCCGACCCGACGCTGGAACGGATCGTTCTTGTCCTCGACAGAGATGCTGCGGAAACCATCCTCGCCGTTGTTGCTGAGCGAACAGTCGAAGAGGTCGAAGCCGCCGAAGGCCGCACCATGGTTGCGGAGACCTGTTCGCGTGTTGTTGTCAAAGGTCACACGCGTAAACAGCGACGAAACACGGAGAGTGTCGAAGTAATTGAAGGCGTCAATCGACAGACCATCGCCGATGTTGTCGCTGATGATCGTATCCGTGGCATCAAATCTGATATCAATCTGCTGGAAGCCGCGAATACCGACGCCGCCGGCCGCACCCAGTGATCCTGCCGTACCATCGTTCGCGTGGAAACCCTGGCCGGCCGGGGTGTGCCCGTTGCGTCGCACCGTGTTGTTGTCGAATCGGATTGCAAGGCGGGCATCCGCCTGCGCATCCACACGCAGGCCGTACTGACCATTGTCCTCGATAAAGTTGTCGTTGATATCGAAGTCCTGCTGGTCCAGCGTTGTGTTTCTGGCAAACAGATCGAAACCGTCACCCGTGTTGTTGGTGGCGCGATTCTTTTCAAACCGCAGCAGATTCAACCGCGCGTCTTCTGAACGTTCGAAATGGAAGCCGTCCCGACCATTGTTCAGGAACGTGTTGAACACCACATCCAGAGTCTGGATCCGCGTGCGTTCCTTCATCGAAAAGAACAACCCGTTGCCGGCATTGCCCTGATTGTCCACACCAATCACATTGTTACGGATGACCGACTGCTGCAGGATCGCCGACGAATCCGCAACGATGCGGCCGTCATCAAGCCGGATGAAGATGCCGTCCCCGGTGTAGGGTGTCGCCGCATTGGCATCGTCCCGAGTCCCGGTAATCGTGTTGTTCCAGACCTCGAACGAGCCCGTTCCGTAGTCCAGAGCCTCGAGCGCAATCGCTGCACCACGATTGGAGTGCAGCGTGTTCCCGCCATTGCTTACATTGCCCTGTCCCGGCGATTCAGCACCAATGGAAACACTGTAACCAAGGTCCTGAGATTCCACCGTCGCGCTCATGTCGCCCTCGGGCAGCGGCAGCGCGGTCCCCAGGCCGAAGGAGTACGACTGGAACAGAATCCCCTTGTCTTCGTTGTCCGTGATCACATTGCGAATAACGTCTGCACGGACCGTCGTCCCGGCCTCCGGCCGAGCAAAAATGCCGGCGCCTCGGTTGCTGCTGATCGAATTGTCAAGCAGACCCTGCTGGACCAGTCTCCCATTCGCATCCGCCTCCGCCAGCTTCACAAAAGATCCGCCAATCGTGTAGTTGCCGTTTCCAGCACGCCCCTTCAGCAGAAATTCGTTTGCCGAAATCACAGTCGCCGTGTAGATCCCATTGGCATTCGGATTGCCCTGAACACCCGTAATCCGAATCTGATCACCGGTCTTCAGGCCGTGCCCCGCCGCTGTGATACGAATGTCCGACGTGTTCGTTGCGTCAGTGATCGCGATCGGATTCGCATCGACTTTCAGGTCGATCTGCGAAAATCCTCGGGCAGCGTTCTGGTCCGAACCGCCGCCCCGGAAGTCCGGAACGTACCAGGTGCCGCCACCGGCGTACGAATAAACCCGGCCGAAGTTGATTCCCGTTCCCTGCAGTGAAAACCTGTTGTTGTCAATACGGGTCACAAGAAACTGACCGTTGGCACGGTGGTTGATGTTCTCGTTGGCTTCCTGGATTCCCTGAAGAATCACGAAGTCGCCGGTCTGCAGCCCGTGATTGGCCGACGTGATGACGAACGGCGTATTCACCGTCCCACCCGTAACTGTCTGCACAGCTGCTGTCCGCGAAACGGTCGGAAGCAGCGAGATCCCGTTGCCGCCGTTGTTGGAAATCGAGTTATTCCGGATGAGTCCGGCGAACCGACTGTCCAGCATGCTCACCCGAATGCCGTCCTGACCCGCCCCCGAAATCGTATTCCCGGTGACCACACCCGAAATATCACCGTAAACCCGGGAATTCAGAAACAGCCCGTTGCCCGGAGAACCGGAAATGGTGTTTGAACCAACTGTCAGGTTGGTGATGGGCACACCGGAAGAAGCAATCTGGACGCCGTGAGTGACTCCGACTGCGCTGGCACCAGGCAGGAACTGAGAACCTGACAGAGCGGCCGGGTCACCGGCCATTTCGCCAGCGAGATTCTTGGCCGCATTCGATAAATCGCGGAAATCAAACTGCACGTCCGCACCAATCAGCTGGTTGCCGAAGATCGATGCGGGAATCGGACCCAGCAGGTCAATGTCGAGGACAAACTGGAGCGTTTCGCCGGGATTGAAGTCGGTGAAGGACACAGTCAGCGTCTGATTGTTGTTGCTGAGCACTGCAGTGGTGAGCCCCGTAGCAGCGCCCGTGCCGCCAACCGCCGTGAATGGCTTGCCTGTCGTAAGATCCGGGTCAAACTGCAGCCCGATATCACGCAGGTCGAACACGAACCTCTCAAGACGCTCACTGTTCACCGATCGGTTCGTCAGAGTGAACGGCTGAACAAACGTGTCGCCGTCGGCACGGAACGTGACATTCGCACCTTCAGAGGATCCAATCGTGTTGTTCTGAATCGTCAGACCGTCAAGAGTTGCCACAGTGTCGCGCGAAGCATTCAGCGCACCGACAGCGTTGACCTTCACGGCATCCCGGTCGCGAGTGGAAATCTGCGAGTTGTTAATAATGCGGAAATTATTGGCAGAGGCAGGCGCTGCGACTGTGCTCTGCACATCCAGCAGAATGCCTTCAAAACCTGCCGGAGCCACGATGATGTTCTCAGAAATCACGCCGTTATTGATGTCCGCGCCCTGTGAGGCGGAAACAGCAATACCGGTCACCCGGCTGTCCTCGATCGTCAGCGAGCCCGTGTCCGTATTCACAAAGTTCAGATCAATCCCGCGACCACTGCCGGAGATGGACAGGTCTTCAAGTGCCACCGAGGCAAGGTCTGTGACGTTCACGAGGTCGACATTGATGCCAATGCCAGCCGCGCTGTTCTGAGTAATATTTACTGATTCAATCGCCAGACGCTTCAGCGAGACTCCGGTCAGGCTGACCGATATCGAGTCACCCGTTGTCGGAGAAATGCTGATTCCCTCGATGATCAGCCCCGTCTTTGTGCCCAGCGACGCGTTCGTCACAACAAGGCCACCCGCCGCATTGCTGAACAACGACTGATTCTCAGCGTTGATCACCAGAGAATCGACATCCACGGGGTTGCCCGACAGCAGCATGCGGTCTTCCAGCGCCTCCAGTCGACTGCCATGAGGGCGATTCAGGCGACCAGCGCGGCGCGATGCAGCCACGGACAGACGGCGACGGGCGAAAGAAAGCCAGGTGTTCAGCAGCATTGGTTTGACCTGATTCAGAAAACAGGATCTGGCCGGTATCAAGGAAAATCCGCGATCCGCCGGCAATTCTTGCAGATTCAATCCGCGGGCGCGCATCCGCACTCTGCCACATCTTTCGTTCGGTATAACCGACACAACAGGTTGAGGAAAAGCCGAGCCGTGGTGGCGAAACGCACGAATCCGACAAGAAGACGGATCCGGCGACTGACCCCAACAATTCCGGATGCGAATTAAGGCGAAATCTGCGCCTCAGCGTCCGGGCACAGCAGACAAGCGGCGACTATTCCACCGGCAATCCTCGTTCCAGCCGAATCCGCCGAACCTCCGCCAATACTCCCTCAACAACCAGCGAATTCCCCGAAATCCGCAAATACTGCAGCAGGTTGATCAACACATTCGCCAGCCACGTTGTCATCGCCGCCGTGAAGTGCAGCACCGAGTCAGAGATTCCGGTGAACGACTGCAGACTGGCCGCTGATGCCGGATCGGCCACAGCCCCCAGACACCCTGTGGTCAGCACCAGCAGAAACGACAGAAGAATTCCAGGCAGCACGGAATATTTCAACTTCTGGCTGCGAGCATGAAAGTCAGCAGATAACCCGTAAGCCAGAGATGATTCTTCAATCCACCGACCCGTACCCATAAACCACGTGAACACCAGCGCGTGCACCATGGTGATGCCCGTCAACGCACCCAGACCAACCAGAATGTGACTGCCGATTCTTGCATTGACCTCCGGATCGCGACCACCCATCGTCATCGGGTCGCCTATCTGAAGGCCTGAAATTATCGCAGCCAGCATGCTGAAGTGAGCCAGCAACGCAAGCGTCAGAAAGATACGTTTCATAAGCGGCTATCGCCCGAATTACTCAGACAGCACCATGGAAAGGTTCTGCGAAACCGTCTGGTCGATCTGCTGCTCATTCAGACGTACTGTCAGGTCCATCGTCAGATCCAGCGTCGATTTTGCGATACGACCGTTCACAAAATCAAAAGTCACCTCACCCCTGCCGGATGAATCGTTGAGCCTGACCTGCTGAGCGGAGTCTTCCCCGCTTTCGATTCTGATCTCCGGAGCGACCGCAATAATTGCCATACCCGCTGAACTGTCAATCCGACTGCAGGTCAGCCGTGAACTAATCAGCATTTTCCCATATGGCAGATCCACGCTCTGACGCGTCGACCATGTCTGCCGGGGCGCGACCGCTGTGGTGGGAAGCGTAATTGCAGACTGAGTCATCATCTGCCTGACCATGGATTCCGTGAGCACTCCATTGCCGCTTGTTGTCAGGGCGGACATGAGCGTTTCAGGGATTTTGACGTTCGTGATCTCACCGGTCGGCTTCATCGAAACCTGAAACTGCTGGTTCAGGATCCGTGAATAACTTTCGGCAATGCGGCGACCCATGCTGGTGGTCGGTGGCGTTTTATCCGACGAATCGTACCTGAATGGTTCAATCAGACTTCCGGAAAAGTCCATGTTGATCCTCTCAATCGTCTGCCCCACCACCGCATCACCCGCAGCACCCAGCTTCTGGACGTCCCAGCCCATCACCATGGTCTGCTTGATTTCCTGAGTGGTCTTGTTGCCGGCAACTGTGACTTCCATGGTCATCGTCTGATTCACGTCGTACCTGAGCTGGCTGCCGGGAACGAATTTCCACGCCAGCTTTTGCTGTGCGACAGCCGGGGAAAACACGGCTGCGGCTGTGAGCAGAAAAGCGACGGAACGAATCAGACTGGAGAGCATGGAAACAGCCTTTTTCCAAAACAGCCGCTCGACGGCGGACCGGTCAGCAAAACGTCCGGAAGATCCCTGCTTTCACGGACTGCAAATCGAGCATACCAGAAACGGCATTTTTGGCAGAAGATGGATTTCGTGAAAAATCGAAATTCCTCGGTCGCCTACTTCTTCCCGGAATCGAATTCCTCGCGCTGCATTGCTGCCCATGCAGCTGCCGCGTCGAATTCCCGATTGTCATGCAGGACAGCCCCATACCCCAGCCGCAGCCGCTCGCCACGCTTTACCACCCACTCGCTCCGCGAGCCCTGACCCATCGCCGCTCTCCCGAACGCGTTGGCTACAAAAACCCCGTAGTCCCGGTTGTGCCACCAGCTGCGACGAAAATTTCGCGGCGATGCCAGCAGCAAAATCCCAAGTCGCTCCCCGTCCACCTCCGCCGAATAGTCGCACCAGTCAGCTGCACGACCCCACGTTCCCGCCGCTGTCTCAAGCCCCTCAGAATTCATAATCCGCCCGCCGGACTTCTCCGTCAGTCCCGTCGCCACACGCGCTCCAAAACCCATCTCCTCCTGATCCCCGAACACCACGTCCCCGGTATCCGCAAATAACTCAGCCTCCCAGCGGATCCGCCGCTGACCCTCCTGAATGTCCACCCGCACGTCATGCTGCATCCGCCCCAGCACCCGCCCGGATTCATCCTTCAGCAGACATTCCGTCACAAACCGGATCACTCCGTCCCGTGACTCCGGACGAACCACAAAACCCACGTGCTCCATCACACCCTTGTTGCGCCAGAAATCACTCCCTCCCAGTGCACCAAAACCCAGCCACAGTCCGGGATGCATCGTGTCGTGGTCGAGCGCATCCCGACCCTCTACCGGAGGATGGTTCCGAGTCACCTGAAAACCGCGTACCGTCTTCAGATTGGCAAAAAATGGCCGCCGAATACGCGGGTCGGCAAACACAAATTCGCCAATCTCCCCCAGATGATCAGATAACTTCAGCCGATCCGGGAGCTCAGTATTTCCCTCCACTGGCGCACCCAGCGGCCCGGCGGTCCCGCCGGATCCGCCCGCAGCCATCCCACGCGGTGCAGACTGCTGCGTCAACAGGAAGGCAGCCAGATCGGCCACATCCCGGTTTCCCAGCCGGCCACGATACTCCGGCATCGCCGAAATCCGCTCGCTCCGTCGCTCCTCAATCTCGGATTTCCGCACAATCAGACGCTCCCCCGTCGCCAGCCCGATCGTTACCGCGAGGCCGCTTTCTTCCAGCAGAACACCGGCATGCACAAGTCCATCCGCGGTCTGCACAACATGCTGCGCAAAGCCCTCAGTGATCACCGCACTCGGCTCCACGATCGACTGCAGAATCTGCCGGACTCCCGAGCGTCGGCCTATGTCACCCAGCGCAGGACCAAAACCGTTCACCCGGCCGTCCAGACTGTGACACCGGCCACACCCTGCTCCGCGCGGATGGCCGAATAACAACGCGCCCCGCTCCACACTCGCCCCCGACAGCAATTCTTCTGCACCCGATACCGTGGCCGGTTCACTCACCGGCTCTGCACCCGATAACTGCGGAAGCAGGATTACTGTGTAGTTGCTCTTTCCGCCTGAGCGACCGTCTTCTGTGTTGCCGCCCAGAACCACCGGACCAGCCGGGAAACTGCGACGGAAAAGCCGCATGCGCCAGTGATCAGCGTCCAGCTGCTCGTCCAGCAACTCATAGTCGCGCCGCAGCCATGAAGGCACTACAGCCGTTCGCTCATCCAAACCCACGATCACCGTGGCCGGTACCAGCAGTTCAAACTGCAGACAGTCCTCCCCCCGTGATCCGTCGTCGTCATTCGCCGTGCGAATCAGGTCCGCTCCGACCAGCTCTTCAGGTACGCTGCGAAATCGATAGGCCCGGTCCGAAAAGATCACAGCCCCGCTGCGGAGGCCGCCTGTCTGCACTGCATACTTTCTTCCGCTCTTCGCCCGCACACCCCGCACGATATTCGGCAGTTGATTCAGCACTGCATTGTCTGCAGCGCGACCGATATCCGCTGATACACGCTCACCCGCTGATAACGGACGACCCCGAAGGACGGCCGATTCACCACCCGCAGCGTTTTTATCCAGCCAGAGCGTTGCTGTGGCGTCCGTCTGCGCCAGCCGCTCAGCCAGCGGTCGCTCCATCCAGCCGGATTCCGCGAGCGCCAGAAACGCTGCCCGCCGGACACCCGCCCGGCCGTCCTCCAGCAATCGCTCCAGCTCACCACGATCCATAATCCGCCGCAAAGTCTGCCAGCCGGCGTAGAACACCACCACGTCACTCTCGGAATCCAGCATCTCCAGAACGTCGCTCAACGCAGCGGTATCCGTTACCTGCTGCACGGCCAGCACTGCAGCCAGACGCTCCCGCGCTTCCGCACTTCTTAAAAGATCCCGAACCACAACCGGCACACTGCTTCTGCCGTCGCGAACCTGACGGTCAGCCAGAATTCGCACGCACTGCCGCCGCAAATTCGCACTCGCCCCCGATGACTTCAGTCGCTGCTCAAACCATTCGTCACCCGACATATCAGCCGGGAACAATCCGGCCAGCGTCCAGACCGTCCACGTCTCCTGCTGCTCGTCCAGCTCCCCCCGCTCGATGAATCTGCAGAGTTCTTCACGGACGAGTTCGCCCCGCCGGAGCAGTTCCAGTTGCGCCTCCGTGCGTCGCGCAGGAAGAATCCCGCCAAACGCCGCCACCAGGGCCTGAACCGACGTGCCTTCCGTAATCGCTGCAAGGTCTTCACTGCGCCGGTCGACATCCCCGCCCGCCATGCCAATCCGAAACACACGCCCCTCACTCACGAATTTTCCATCCCGCCATTCCGCCCCATAACCGCGACTCCATCCCAGCACATACAATGCTCCATCCGGGCCGGGCTCCAGATCGGTGGGACGGTAGAGCGCGCCGGCACCGTCCGCGAACAATTCCCAGTCGCCGCCACGAGGCACCATTTGAGCGCCCTGCCATGCCGGACGCCAGACAAATGTGGCCTTCCGCAGCCAGTCATTCACGAAGAACACCCGCCGATACTCCGCCGGAAACGTCGGCAGATCACAATACACCACGCCCGTACCCGATCCCTCAAACAACGGACCTGCCACCGCCGCCGTCGGCAAATGCGGTTCAGCCGACCAGTGCGAACTCCATGCATGGTTCCAGCCGAAATGAGCCCCGCGAAAAGGCGCAAACACTCGGTCGCCCTGGTTCTGGTCGTTATCGGTCCCCAGCCACTCCATGCTGCTGTCCACGGCGATGTCCCACGGATTGCGAAAGCCGCGCGAAATAATCTCCAGTCCACTCCCGTCGGCTTCGCAGCGGAGCACTCCACCCTCCCGCCCCCAGTCGTCTGCCGGGTCGTGATATGCTCCCTGATAGTTCTCCCGGTCGAACACCACGGGTGATGGCAGATCCGGAGTCCCCTCCGGAGCCGTGACTCCCCACAATTCCCGAAAGGCCCGTGGCGCAACCCGGCCCGGCTCCGTCAGCCCCTTCGAATTGCCCTTGCTCATGTACAACCGCCCGTCCGCAGCCCACGTGAGCCCGTGCAGGCCGTGCTCCAGATTTCCAAGATCTGTGAAGAGCCGCACATATTCATCCGCCACGTCGTCGCCGTCGAGATCCCGGCAAATGGTCAGATCCGGCGCATTCGCAATCCATAAGTCCCTCCCGCGCCATGCCAGCCCCTGAATCGTGTTGAAGCCCCGGGCAAACTCATGGGCACGATCACAGCGACCGTCACCATCCGTATCCTCAAGCAGCATCACGCTGTCACCCGGTGTCTCCGGGAGCGGGTTACGGTACTGAGGCCCCATTCCCGCAAACATCCGACCGCGACCATCAAACGCCAGCGAACACGGCTGTCGTACAAGCGGCTCCCGAGCCCATTCCGTGACCTTAAACCCGGCCGGCACTTTCGGCAACGCCTCGCCGTTCGCATCGGGGTCACCAAACTGCATCAACGCCGCAACCAGCATGAGCCACATCAGAATGCCTCCGGAAAAAACCAACGCAGCTGAAATCGTCCCTGAAACTGGTGCTCTCGTCCGCTGAGCGTTTCTCCGGGAGCGCGGTACGGGGCACCGATAGCTCCATGGAAGAAGCAGAATGCGAATATCACGGCGCCGAGCTCTTCTGCACTCGCCGACGCAGCACATCCCGAAACTCAAACCGCCCGTACTCTCGCGTCTGGTACTCCCGCAACCAGCGTCTGTACTCCTCCGTCAACGTCTGCTCCTGCTCCATATTCAGCGGATACTGCGGCATCGCTCGTGTCGGATATGGCTCCGCTGACTGCCCATACACCGTACTCAGATCCGCATCCTTGTCCCACCCCACGTTGTACAGCACGAAATCACGTACCCAGCCCTCCGGTACCGCCTCCTTCGGCACCGCGAACTCCACCGTCAGCTCGTCGCCAGGCCCCATCACCACCAGTCGATCATCCTGACTTTGCAGCAGTTCTGCGGTTTCACCGTAACGCGTGAATCGTCCCAGCATTTCATTCCACTGCGGCTCGGTACTGACCGAGGTATAGTCATAGTCTTCGGGTCCGTAACCCTGACGAAAGAGCGATTCAGGGGAGTACACTCGCTTTGAAAAGCCACGGTAGTGCAGGTCAGCCCGCTCCAGCTCGCACGCCTGCACCACCGTCGCCGCATCCTCTTCATTCATAATCGCAAACGCATGATCAAAGTACAGCTCCATACTGGAACAAATCCGAAACCGCGCCCGCCCGCCCGAGACAGCCTCTGACACATCCACGACCATCGCCTTCGTCTTGCCACTCGGAAATCCAATGAATGGCTGCAGCACCCTCCATGAACCGTCCGCCTCAGGCACTTCCAGCCGCGGCGGAACCGGATCAGGAAGCTGCGGATTCTGATTCAGCCCGGTGTTGATCGAGGTATCCGTTGGGAATACCCAGCCAATCAGTACCAGCCGCATGGATGCTGCAGAACCATCCGCCGGTGAAGGAAGATCGCCAAAGTCGAACTCCAGCGTCCATTCATCCGTCAACCCCTGCAACACACGCTGCCGGAATGGCTTTGCGTACTGCTGATCCTGTGCCTTCAACAGCGGCAGCAGATCTTCACCAGCGCTGTTGACAACGCTCCGTGGCAAAACAGGCCGCCGCACCGTGTGTATCCGGTGAGCCGCCATGGTGGGCGAACCGACCTTCTCATTGGTGAACACAGCCACATCCGCCGGATGATCCACCGCCATCAGCCGTACTTCATCAAAATAAGCGGCCTCCCAGAGCTCCTCAGTGAACTGCAGGACGTAGCGGTCTCCACGCGCTTGCAGCTGGCGACCGGGAATCAGCAGATACTCCCACTCCCGCGTTGGTGCCAGATCGCCGCTTGCCTGCACAAGTCCCAGCGGTGCAGCCCAGAGACAATCGCTGAAGAACGTGAACTTCTCGCCGTCCCATGTGTAAATGTAAGGGCACGAACCCTTCAGAATCTGCGGTGCCAGTACTCCCAGACGGGAGCGCAGCAGCTGCACGTCCGTAATATTCTGCGGCACCCCGTCCGTCCAGATGACGCGAATTGTGTCTGCCTGCTTCTGACGGCCCAAACCCACGTGCATCCGCGGTGAATCAATCACGTGTGCCTGCCAGTCAGCTCCGCTCCGCACTTCCAGAACAGCACCAATCCCATGCATGTTCACTCGCTGCGTCTGAAACTGCGAATCCTCACCGATCGCCCGCGGAACAATTTCCATCCATTCATTGGCATTCCCGCCGACATTCAGGAGCAACTGCAGCTGGCCTGTCGCCGTGGCGATCACAATATCCAGGCCCCCGTCACCATTCACATCCCCGACCGTCGCCGCACGCGGCTCAGCCTGCAAAGGAAACAGACTCGACAGATCCTCAAAACTGCCGTCGGCACGGCCCCGGTAAAGCTTCAGTCCGCCACTCCCCACCGTCAGCAGATCCACCAGACTGTCGTTGTCAAAATCTGCTCGAATGAGCTGCCTGGCGGCAGCACCGCCCACGGCCGTTACCGCTGCCGTCTCTGCACGCTCGTTATTGCCGAGTTGAATTCGGATCAGCCCGGAATTGCCGGCTGCAGCGAGATCCCAGCGGCCGTCGCGATTGAAGTCACCCAAGGCCAGATCCGCGGCGCCCGGAGTCGGCGCAGAGCCCGCAAAACCGTCATTCCAGCGAAATCTCAGATGCAGCATGTTCTGCAGCCAACCCACTCTGCCATCCGGTGCAATTCCAACCAGATCCATCGCCATGTCCCGGTTCCAGTCGACAGCGCGAAGGGACTGGAGACCGTCCGGGTAGTCGGGACCACTGAACCCCTCCGTCAGCAGCTCAAATGTGCTCCCGTCAAGATTCTTCCAGATGCTCAGCCCCCCGACAGTCGCAAATGCCAGGTCAAGGTCCCCGTCAGCTTCAAGATCCGCCGCCACGGCCGATCTCACACCCGGTACTCCCAGAGTGCCGGGCAGAGATGTGAATTGCCGTGTGCCGTCGGCAGCAGCGTCGTTCTTCAACAGCACCACACCCTCAGACGTCCACGCCACAATGTCAAAGTCCGCGTCAAACCAGCGCGGCTGACCCGCCAGCTGCGGAAGCGTTCGACGGTCCCCGGACTGGTCCAGCAGGAGCGCTGCGGATTTCACATCCGCCAGCGTCGCACGGTCGAAATCACGGTCCAGATCCGCCAGCATTATGCCCTCGAATGGCGGCAGGTCGGCGGATGATTCCACCAGCAGCGTCCACGCTGAACCGTCAGCCGCCGGTGAATACACCTGTACCCGCCCGCCTGACAGCAGCACCAGGTCATCACGACCGTCCAGATTCATGTCGGCCAGCTGCAGCCACGTCACACTGCTCGCAGACGGTAAACCCTTTGTCGGAGCGAATCCGGTGAGTACCGTTGGGGCAGTTTGTTCCAGCAGTATGGAACGCTGTTCCGGGGTGAGTCCCAGTGATTCAACCAGATCAAGGTCGAGATATTCAAGGAGATTCAGGTCAATCCGCCGCATGTCAATCTGCTGCGCAAGCTCCGGGAGCAGCAGATTCTTTGTCGTCAGCGCCGGACCTCGCAAGGCCGCCGGAGAGGGCGGATTCCCGGAGGCCAGAGCCTTGCCGATCAGTTCCAGCAGGTCCACGCGATGCTGCTTTTTGATGGCGGCGTTCAACGGCCCCAGATGCCCCGCTGCCAGCTCGAGGGTGCGACCAATGCCGGCTGCCCGCTGCTTCGTTTCCGGATTCGCTGCACTCAGACCCAGCGCCTGCTTTTCCAGAAGTTTAGTGATCACGGCAAGATTATCCGGTGCCAGCTCGAGTGCCTTTTGCAGCGCGTCCAGCAGCTCCGGACTGTCGGCATATTCCCGGTTCTCCTCCATCGCCTTTGCATACGCATACCACATTACGGGGCGATCCCCCGACAGCCGAATCGCATCCTGAAAACGTGTCAGCGCGTCAGCCATGCGGGGACGGCCGGGAGCGTCCGCGAAGGCTGCCAGCTTCCCCGCCAGCAGCTCTGCGATGGACCGCTCGTCGTCGCTGCCGGCAACAGCCCTGTATTTGTCCACCGCCTCGTCCGCCAGACGCAGACCCTCTGCGAAAGCAGCTGCGTCCTCAGATTCTGAATAGGGCGAAAAGCGGTCAATCATCGCCAGCACCCGACTGATCGCCAGATTGCGGGCTGCCGTGATGTTTTGCGGGAGCAGTTCTGTGAGCTTTGCCAGTGCGACTTCCGCCTCACGCCACTCCTTGTTTTCCAGATGCCCGATGCCGCGATTGTGCAGATTGATGAGCTCCCGCAGCCGTTCCGTGTCGACGGAACCGGACTGGCTGCGACAACCAGACAACGACAGCTGGAGAAACAGCACAGCCGGAATCAACAGCAACAGCCCTGAACGCAACATGGAAAACTCTTTGATGGCCAAACAAGGAAACTGAGACCGGCAACCGATGGTTTGTACCAAATCCCCCCGCAGCTCTCAAAGGAGCAGACAGCAGTCAGCCAGTGTGTCAAGGTGCCATGCACCTTGACAACGTGGGTGAGGGCGTTATACTGGATGCAAGTCTGTCTGAAAGGGGCTGTTATGCCGCGTGTCAACCGCCGCGAAATCTTCTCTGAAACTGATGTTCAGGTGTTTCACACCATCAGCCGCTGTGTGCGTCGCAATCATCTGTGCGGGCGCGATCGCAGGTCACAGCGTGATTATTCACATCGGCGCGAATGGATTCGCAGTCGCCTTGAAGAGCTGGCCGGTATCTTCGCTGTTGAAACGCTCGGCTACGCGCTCATGGCCAATCACATGCACCTTGTCATCCGCACCCGCCCGGATATCGTGCTGGCCTGGTCCGACGACGAAGTCGCTCTCCGCTGGTGGACTCTGTTTCCTCAGCGCCGCACGTCCACCGGGCGGCCCGAACAGCCCACCCCCGAAGAGCTCAATCACATCAAAAACAACGCTTCGGGTCTTGCGGACAAGCGCCGTCGGCTCAGCAGCGTCTCATGGTTCATGAAGTGCATCTCTGAACCCATCGCCAAACGCGCCAATCGTGAAGATGATCTGACCGGCCACTTCTGGGAAGCCCGCTATAAAGCTCAGCCACTGCTCGACGAAACGGCGATTGCAGCCTGTATGGCCTACGTCGATCTCAATCCCATCCGGGCAGCGGTTGCACAAACGCCGGAAAACAGCGATTACACAAGCATTCAGGATCGCATCGTCGATCATCAGTCTGCCGCCTCTGCACCCTCGTCCGCTTCCCGGGACACTCAAACCGAACATGGCCCCCGGGCCGGCTGGCTGTCCCCCATTGCTCTCGATCCCCCACGAAAGGCTCCCCGCGACCGCCCCACCGCCCGCCGACTCACAAACCGTGGCTGTTTGTTCATGTCGCTCGAACAATACCTGCAGCTGGTCGACTGGACCGGCCGTCAGCTGCGGCTGGACAAGCCCGGCCGAATTCCCGAACACCTCGATCCCATTCTCACACGTCTCGACTGCAGCGCCGAGACATGGCTGGATCTGGTCAGGAACTTCCGTCGTCGATTCCCGACCGAAGCAGGTCGACCAGAGACGCTCCTGGCCGTTTCGCAACTCCGCCGGGCCTGCCGTCGATCAGGTCAGCGGCTGTAGCTCGCTGCCGGCGGGCCGGTGCCATGCAACGTTTTGAATCGCCTCTGCTTTGCTTAAGTGTCGGTCGCTCTTGAGCGTCGGTCGCCGGCGCGTTCCCGACGAGCACGCTTGTAAATGCCCCGCCGGCTGAAGAGACTTTATCAAGGTCACTTCAATTCTCGTCCATCGTCTGCGACGGACATCGACGAAAGGCTCCCGGAGCGCGCTCGAGATGACGAATGACGAAGTAATCGAACTGGCACCTGTGCAAACGGCTTCAGGCACTGAGTGGACAAATCTCAGCGACGAGTTGCGGGGACGACTCGGCCCGGGGCCGTTTCCTGGCCTCCGCCGTCCGTTCAAATCACTCTGGTGGTGTCTGCATACGGGCTTCGGAGCCCTCTGCATTGTGCTCGCACTCGCCGTCCTTGCGGCGATTCCCGGGCTCAACATCCTGACTCTGGGCTACCTTGTTGAGCCGCAGCGTCGAGTTGCCATGTCGGGGCGTTTGCGCGACGGTTTTCCACTGCTCATCCTCGCCCCGAGACTGGGTATCATGCTGCTCTGTACGCTCCTGTTTCAGCTGCCGCTGCGATTTCAGGCAACCAGAGTGAGCGACGCTATGGTGCTCCCTGGCCCTGCTCACGACCGCACACAGACACTCGCCGCAGTCCTTCTCGCCATGCAGTGGCTGATTGGCATCCACCTTGTCCTCGCAGTGCTCAACGGGAGCACCCCAGGCTGTTATTTCCGTCCGGTCCGCAATCTGCGTCGCGGCCTCAGACTGCTGTTCACTGCTGACGGTCGCCGCGAACTGGCTGCGGGCATCGATCTGGTGCACAGCATCCTGCAGCCTCTGCAGCACTTCCTCGCCGGACTGCGTGCGTTTCTTGGTGCAGTCCTCTGGCTCATTATCCCCACTTCGCTGCTCGTCGCCTATGCACCTCCGGATCGAGCCAAACCCATCTTTGGTTTGCTGGCAGCGATCGGAGTCGTGCTGATGATTCCCGTAGTGGCATGGCTGCCGTTTCTTCAGGTGCAGCAGATTGTTACCGGGCGTTTCAAGGCTGTGCTGGAGCTCCGCGAGGTTCGGCGACGCATTCGCTCAGCTCCGATTTCGTGGATGTTCAGCACGACTCTGCTGTGCCTGATGACGTTGCCATTGTACCTTGGAAAGGTCCGACTCCCCCCGGCGGACGCCCTGCTGATACTCACACCTGTCTTCATCGTGCTGATTTATCCAGCCCGTCTGGCTGTAGCGTGGGCCTGGCATCGCGGCGGTCGCCCGCAGCCTGCTCGCTGGCCGCTCCACGTCGCTGCAAGGCTCATCATGGCACCTGTTCTTGCCATCTATGCCATTTTTCTGCTGTTGACACCGGCCATCAGCGAGCTGGGGCGGAATGCTCCGTTCGAAAATCAGGCATTCCTCGGGCCTGCCCCCATTGCACAGTGGGGCTGGCTGCGGGAGCGGTCAACGGCTCCGCAGGAGTCGCAGGAGAGTGAAAAAAACACCGCCACCCAGAATCGCAGTGAGGATCAGCAGCGGCCCGATCAGACCGGGCCATACCCTGAATAGGCTGTCGGACAGCCACGCCTGCAGAAGACACAGGGGCGCCATTCCCAGAGCGGTCGCGGACATCACCGTCAGCAGAGGAATCCGACTCAGGCCGGCCGCCCAGGAAACCAGATCAGTGGAGGTCAGGGGATTCAGCCTGAGCAGCAGAATGACCCAGAAGCCATGCCGCGCCAATCGCTGCTGCAGTTCACTCAGCCGACCGCCGGAATCGAGCCCATTCACAAATTGTCGCCCCAGATGCCGCGATAACACGCAGGAAATCCCGGATCCCAGAACATTACCCGCCAGTGCCAGCAAGCCTCCGGGAATCGCGCCGAAAATCAATCCACCCGGTGCATACAAGAGCAGCCCCGGGATCGGCGCGACCACCACTTCGATTGTCACAAGCAACATGTAAGCCAGCGGCGCGCCTGCTCCGAAACCTTCGAACCAGGTCTTGAGAATCTGCACCCGCATTTCGGGAGTCGCTGCTGCACGCCATGTTCCAAACGGAAACCGCAGCAGGCACCAGCTGATCAGCACCAACAGCAGCGGAATGCCAAGAGCTGCCACGATTCGCAGCCACCGCGTCGGCCGATCCGCAGCGGGAGTCGAAGGCAAATCAGGGAATGGGGGCACAGTGTTCCAGCTGCCGAATGAAGACGTTGCGATACCAGACCTCGCTGCCATGATCGGTAAGCATCAATTTTCCGGTGTGATTCCGTCCAAACCCTTCGTGCCCGCGGAACTTACTGTCCTTCACAGCCGCCGCGAAACGGTCCGAATCGTCCCGTTCGTCAATCACGAGATTGCCGTTCATCCAGTGGCGAATGCGATGTCGCTGGACAATGATGCGCCCCACGCTCCATGCATTCAGGTCAAGATATCGCCGGCTGAAGATTGGCTGAGATTTGTCCACGATGTCATAAATCGATGCCGTGTAGTGCTCTGCGGACATCTTCGGAAATGACGCATCATCCTGAATCTGGTACTCCAGCCCGAGCCATGATTTTCCATACTGCATGACGCGATATTTGATGCCACTGTTGCCTTTGGCTGAGATCTTCCATTCGAACCACAGATCAAAATCACCGTAGTCTTCTTTTGTGAGCAGATTACCGCCGCGACCGGCCAGGTGCAGGCTGCCGTCGGCTTCCACCGTCCAGCCGGACCTGACCTCGCCGCCACTTTCCAGCGTCCACTGTGAAAGGTCCTGGTTCTGCAGCAGGTTTGTGTACTGCTGAGCCGTCGCGGAGCCGGAGGTCAGAGCGATCAGCAGAAATCCACAGCAAAACGAGGCAGCTTTCATTCGAGTTGAGCTCCGACGGGTGGGCGGGGGGGGGGGGGGGGGGGGGGGGGGGGGGGGGGGGCGGGAGGAAAATGCCGCCCGGCCATCGCGACGGAATGCACCGCATTCTGAGCCTGAAAATGAGTGGATGCAATATTCGACGCGCGGGAGTTTGGGGGAATTGGCAGATCCGGCGAAGACGGCCCGTATTCCGCGCAAAAAAAATCCCGGAAGCAGCGAATCCCAGGGGGGCGGAGGACTCCAGCTGCTTCCGGGGGCGATTGGATCACCCGGTGCTTCCTGTTGCACCAGTTTTCACTGGTGTTTCCAGTCGCACCGTCATGGTCAGAACGGTATGCCGAACGACGAATTGCGTCAATATGTTTTGCCGCTGTTCAAAGCCGTCGTTTTTCGCTGACGCGGAGCTGTAAGCTCTTTTATTAAAAAGACTTGCGTAATATCGGCAGATTCTGCCGGAAGACATTTTCGGAAAATCCCCGGAAAATTTTCCCGCACCGCAGTCTGCAACTCCCTGATCAACACGAAATCTGCTCATACAACCAAAACACTGGGATTCCAGCCTCCACCCGATATACTTCCGGTCGACCTTCCTATCCCGGCTCCCCGAAAGTCTTCCCACGGACTGATCAAATGCTCCAGCTCCGCTTCCTTTCCGTCGTTCGCTCAGGTTTGCTCCTGCTCGCAACTCTGCTGACGATCAGCACCTCTGACGCTCTTTCAGCCGACCTTAAACTGCTCTTCATGGGCGACAATGGTCACCATCGCCCCTCGGAGCGCTTCCATGAGCTGGCCGGGGTGCTGGAGCAACGCGGTATCGAACTCAAATACACCGACCGTATGGAGGACCTCACCCCGGAAGTGCTCAGCCAGTTCCATGGCCTCGTGCTCTACGCCAACATCGACCGCATCGAAGACGCTCAGGCGAAAGCTGTGCTCGACTATGTCGCCGGTGGCAGGGGGTTCATCCCTCTGCACTGTGCCACATTCTGCTGGCGGAACAGTCCGGAGATGGTGAAGCTCATGGGCGCGCAGTTCCAGCGGCATGGCGGACAGGTTTTCGCCACTCAGATCGCTGCCCCCGATCACCCCATCATGCAGGGCTTCAGCGGCTTCACAAGCTGGGACGAAACTTACATCCATACGCAGCACAACGAACAAAACCGCACTGTGCTCGAATACCGTATCGAAGGCGATCAGGCTGAAGGCAAAGATCGCGAACCATGGACATGGGTCCGCACCCACGGCAAAGGACGTGTATTCTACACCGCATGGGGGCACGATCAGCGAACCTGGACAAACCCGGGGTTCGCCAGCCTGGTTGAACGCGGCATCCGCTGGGCCTGCGGTGCTGACCTCACCAAAGTCCAGCCCTTCATCGACCTCGAAGCCTTCACCCCCCCGGCCATGACCGTGATTCCATCCGGATTGCCCCCGTTCGAATATGTCGACGTCGGCCCCAAAATCCCCAACTACACCCCCGGTCGCCAGTGGGGTGTTCAGGGTGCCCCCCGGACCACCATGCAAAAGCCGCTCAGCGTCGAAGACTCCATGCAGCACTACGTCACGCCCCAGGGCATGGCGCTGCGACTCTATGCCGATGAACGCAGCTTCCAGTCCAAACCGATCTCCATGAACTGGGACGAACGCGGCCGACTCTGGCTCTGCGAAACTCTCGACTACCCCAATGAACTCGGACAAAACCGCGACCGCATTCGCATTTGCGAGGACACAGACGGCGATCACATCGCGGACAAATTCACAATCTTCGCAGAAGGTCTCTCGATCCCCACCGCCATCCTCATCTTCCGCGGCGGTGCCATCGTTCAGAATGCCACTGAGACCATCTATCTGAAGGATACCAACGGCGACGACAAGGCCGACACAAGAACCACCCTGATCACCGGCTGGGGCGCTGGTGATACGCATGGTGGCGTGAGCAATTTCCGTTACGGCCTGGACAACTGGATCTGGTCGATGCAGGGCTATAACGACAGCACTCCCCGCTGGACAACGGCAGCCGGTGAAGAACGCACCGCAGAATCATTCCGTCAGGGATTCTGGAGATTCAGACTCACCAACACCGATCCCCCCGCCGTCGCCGAACTTGAATTTGTTCGTTCCACCAACAACAACACCTGGGGCCTCGGTATCAGCGAGGAAGGTCTGATCTTCGGCTCCACGGCCAACCACAACCCCAGCACTTTCATGCCCATAGCCAACCGCTTCTACGAAAAAGTCCGCGGCTGGGCTCCTACCGATATCGGCACCATCGCCGATACTCACCTCTTCAAACCCATCACAGAAAATGTTCGTCAGGTAGACCAGTTTGGCGGCTACACCGCCGGTGCAGGTCATGCCCTGTACACTGCTCGCACTTTCCCCCGTCAATGGTGGAACAAAACGGCTTTTGTCTGCGAACCCACAGGTCACCTCATCGGCACCTTCATCCTCCGCCGTGATGGCACCGGTTACAAATCCACCAGCCCCGCCAACCTCATCGCCTCGGACGACGAATGGGCCTCCCCCATCATGGCCGAAATCGGCCCCGACGGCGCTGTCTGGGTGCTTGACTGGTACAACTACATTATCCAGCACAACCCCACACCCCAGGGTTTCAAAACGGGCAAAGGCAACGCCTACGAAAGCGAACTTCGCGACAAGCGCCACGGCCGCATCTACCGAGTGGTGCCTGTCGCGGCCCGCTCCGATCAGACTCCCGGTGACCTGCTGCACCCATGGAAGCCCCTGCACACAGCGTCCAGCGCCGAACTTGTCAGCACTCTTCGCCACCCTTCCATGCCCTGGAGACTCCAGGCCCAGCGATTGCTGGTGGAACGACAGGCCATCGATACTGTTCCCGCCCTGCTGGAACTTGCTGCTGATCCCTCCACGGACGAAATCGGCCTGAACCCCGGTGTTCTGCATGCCCTCTGGACACTCCATGCCCTGAATCTCGCCGATCCCGCGCCGGTCGTGAACGCCGCTCAGACAGCACTCAGCCACAAATCTCCCGGTGTTCGCCGCAATGCCGCCGCCATCCTCGCACTCCTGCCAGCCGGACACCACGCGCTCCTGGCTGCAGGAGCACTCACGACAGACCCCGACCCCCAGGCCCGCCTTCAGGGAATCCTCGGACTCGCCGAGATCCCCGGCCACGAAGAGGCCGGACCGCTCCTCGCCGCCGCCGTCCGCAAACCCGGTATCGATATCTGGGAAAATGATGCCATCACCTGCGCCGCCGCCGTCCACGCCACTCCGTTCCTCAAAGCACTCGGGCACGATGACGCCGCACTCCCCGCCCCGGCAGTCCGCACCACCGGGCTTGTCGCCGAACATATCGCCCGCAGCCGCCCGAATATTGAACAGCTTGAAAAACTCCTCACTTCACTCGATCAGGCCACCCCGCAACTGCTCGAACTCGTGATCCGCGGCCTCATCGAAGGCTGGCCCCGCGATCATCGACTCAAAGCCACCCCGGAGCTCGAAAAAACGCTCACTGCACTCCTTGAAAGGGTTCCCGCCGCTTCCCGCGGCAAACTCCTGCAGCTCGCCACCCTCTGTGGCTCCACAGCACTCGATGCCTACGCCCGCGAAATCATCGATGCCCTGCTGAAAACTGCCGCCAACTCAGAAACAGACATTCCCGCACGCGTCGCCGCCGCAAAGGAAGCCGTCAGCTTCCAGGCAGACAACGGCGAAATCCTCACCGCCATCCTCACCAGCCTCAATACCACCGCACAGCCGGAGCTGGCCGCTGGACTCATCGATGCCGCGGCACTCAGTACCGCTGAAACACTCGGCCCCGCACTCATCGAACGCAGCAGCACCCTCACGCCCCAGGCACGAGCTGCCGTTATCCGCGTACTGCTCTCTCGACCAGCGACCACCAAAGCACTGCTCGATGCCTTCTCTGCAGGCACGATGGAACTCGGTGACCTCACTCTCGACCAGAAACAGGCGCTCCGCTCACATCCCGACCGCGCTCTCCGCGCCACTGCCGAAAAAATCATGGCGGCCGGCGGTGGACTCCCCGATGCCGACCGTGACAAAGTCCTCAAATCCCTCCTCCCGCTCTGTGAACAGGAAGGTGACGTGCCAGCCGGCAGAGCCATGTATGTCAAACACTGCTCCAAATGCCACATTCACGGCTCAGAAGGCAAAGCCATCGGTCCCAATCTCACCGGCATGGCTGTGCACCCCAAACATGAACTGCTCACACACATCATCGACCCCAGCCGCAGCGTCGAAGGCAATTTCCGCATTTACACGGTCGTCAAAACTGATGGCGTGATTCTCAATGGAATGCTCTCCGGAGAATCCCGCACTGCCATCACCCTGATTGATACTGAAGGCAGGGAAAATCAAATCGCCCGTGAAGACATCGAAGAGCTCGTCCGCTCACGCAAATCACTCATGCCCGAAGGCTTCGAAAAGCAGATGTCAGCCGAGGAACTCTCCAACCTCCTCAGCTTCCTCACCGACAAAGGCAGGTTCCTGCCCATCTCGCTTGACCGTTACGCCACTGCCGTCAGCACGAAAGGACTGTTCAGCAACGACGACAACGGTCCCGACCGTATGATCTTCGGAGACTGGGCTCCCAAAATCTTCAAAGATATCCCCTTTCTGCTCACCGATCCCCGCGGACGGAGTGTGCCGAATATCATCCTGCTCTATGGTCCCCGCGGACCGTTGCCACCCCAAATGCCCAAATCCGTTGCTCTCCCCGTCAACTCCGCCGCCAAAGCGATTCACCTGCTCAGCGGTGTGGGGGGCTGGAGCTATCCCTTTGAGCAGGCAAAGAGCGTTTCAATGATCGTCCGTCTGCACTATCAGGGCGGCGAACACGAAGATCTCCCGCTGCTCAACAGCGTCCACTTCGCCGACTACATACGTCGCGTGGACGTCCCCGGATCCGAGTTCGCTTATATGCTCGGCGGACAACAAATCCGTAAACTCACCGTGACTCCTTCCAAACCCGCCATCATTGAATCCCTTGAACTTGTCAAAGGTCCCGACGACACCGCCCCCATCGTCATGGCTGTCACCGTCGAACGCCCCTGAACCAACTCAGCAAAAGCAGCAAACGCAGTCTGCCGTCGCCAAATTCAACCGGCCGGCAGACTGCACCGTCGCGAAAAGGACAACCGCCATGGAAGGATTTCCTGGTTCGCCCGGGTGCCATGATCTCAACTTTTCCCACCGGGCTGATTTCCGGCAGATTTTTTTCTCATTTTCCCCCGATTCCTGCGTAAGCTTTGAAGAGAGCCTGCCGAAACACTGGAACATCGCCTGCAGTTTCCAGACCCCCTCACCTCACACCCGATTCTCAACCCATCATGCCTGGACAACTCATCCCCTGCGGCGGTGGCGACTCCATTCCCCTGCTGGCCACTAAACTGCTCGTCGGACGCCGCTCCTCCTGCGACATCAAGCTGGACTTTCCCAACGTCTCCTCGCATCACTGCGAACTGGAATTCCGCGCAGGTCACTGGCACATCCGCGACCTGAACAGCAGCAACGGCATCAAGGTCAACGGCGAGCGGATTCCGGAAGCAACACTCAACCCGGGCGATGAAATCAGCATCGCAAAGCATTCCTTCAGGATCGAATACGAAATCGATCTCAGCGCCGCCGACCAGGCACCTCGCTCTGAAAATCGCTTCGGCCGATCACTCATGGAAATGGCCGGTCTTGAAGGGCATCGCCCCAACCGCAGCCGCGCTCCCAAACCCGACGCCAACCCCGCCCCGAAACAACAGTCCCGCAAAGTTGTCAGCGAAGACGACTTTATCATGGACTGGCTGGCCGAAAGTGAATGATCGACGGTTCAGCGGCAGACAGACAGGCAGACAGACAAACAGGAAGGCAGCAATCGGACGCTGCTGCGTTTCGGCTGATCAAGTGAACAGTCTCCTGCGGCACACTGTCTGTCTATAACCTCTTCAGCAACTCTGCGACACTCGCCTCATATAACCCCTGCCATTCCGGTGCCACCAGCACATCACAATCTTCCTGAGCATATCCCTTGTTCAGACGCTGCTCGGATGTCGGTGTATAGTAGATATAGCCGTTCGTGTAACCTGCAACAAAGGTAAATCGGTGCGGGGACGCCTGTTTGATGTTGAGGCCGATCTGCACGGTGAGTTCTCCGGGGAAGGTCGTCAGCACAAACTCACCGACCCTCAGTCCGCCAACTTCCACTTCAAGATTCGGTGAACCCGCCTCCTGAGTCTGCTTCTGATGCATCCGGAGCAGATTCAGGTTTGTCTGCAGCCGCGTGAGTTTTTCCATGGTGCGGATGTTTTCCAGATAGGCATCCACGGCAGCCTTGTTTTCAGCATCCAGCTGCTGCATGTCTTTTCGGCCATTCGCTTCGTCCAGCATGTAGCGGTGCGAATAGAAGCCCGGAAAATCCGGATGCAGCCGCTGCTGGATATACAGTGGCACGAACGTCTTGAAGTTCAGGCTGCTGCCTCGAAAGGAACTCAATAACCGCTGCTGCTCCGCTTCGATCGACCGAATTCGCTTTTCAAAATCCGTGGCCCGCGGGAGCAACAGTGGTGAATTGAGCACTCGCAGGGGAGCGTCTTCCGCTGTCTGCTCGATCGTCCGCAAACCCCGCAGCACATTCAGCCCCAGCATTGTCCCGAACGGCTCGCAGTCCCGCGGCGCTGCCGTATCCTTGTAAATCACGGGATTGATGTCACCGGCACAGCCCTGCACAAAGAACGCCATGGCCCCGCGCCCCAGCTGTTCCTCAATCACGCCGGTGGCAAATCCCGGAAAATCCGCACTGCTCAGCCCCGTCGGGACTCCCATAATCGGGTGACAGGCGAAGTTGTAAACCACCGCCAGAACACTCCCATCCATGCGATCCAGTCGCAGCAGACCAATTTCCGGATCCACCGGGCCGATCCCCGACACTTCGTCATCCCAGGGCATCGCATACGCCCGACGAACGTCCGCTTCGCTGCCATCCACCAGCCGCAGCCGCCGATTCTCCATGATCCGCACTTCCTGCCCCACACCCGCACCCGCACGAACGGGCTCCAGATTCCCGTACGCTTCACGGACCGCTTCGATCGTCAGCTTTGCCACATCTGCACAGACGACGCCATGGCAGTGACTGGCGTTTGCAAAGATATTCAGCGGTGCAATGCCCGGCGCATCCGCAAGGGCTGCACGCACTTCAGAGAGGTAGCTGTCCTTAATGTGACCGATGCCTCCGATGGAAACGGCGTCCACCGTGATCAGCACCGCTGTCGTCTCACCCTGCTTCAATACCAAGGCTCGCACGAACAGCGGATCATTCGAGGGCGTGTTCGGATCTGTAATTTCACGCTTTGCTGTACCCGCCTGCAACTCTGCGGAGACGCGATCTGCCGCACACAACAGCAGCAGCCCCAGCGTACACAGGAAAACCTGATACTTTCTACCCATGACATCCTCCACAACGGTCTCATCTGCTGCGGCTGAAAACCTGAAAACCTCTCACGCAGCATATACCGCAGCGGCCTCACATGGCAGTCAACCGCGATTTTCCAGCCGGTTTCCACACTCAATCTCTGTTCCATCGCCGTCGCACAAGTGTAAACTCCATCAGGCATCCACAGTCGTTCTGCTTCTCAGCAGCTGGAACATGTCCACTGCGCAGGCGTTCGCTCACACGATATTGTCTTCTCCCGGTTTCTCTTACTCGCTGGCTGTGTCATCCCAGACACACCGCACAAGTATTCCTGCCAGCCTGCAGCGTCCGGCGGCGATGTCCCCGACGTCCCCAGCCCTGGCTCTACCGCTTACGCACCTTCCTCAGATTCGGAAAACGGAGCTGTCGGTATGCTGCTTTTTCAGGTCGTACGTGTTGTGATGACGGCGTTTGGGTCTCTGTTCGGCATCGCCGGACTCACAGCGCTTGTCTTTCTCTGGATCGTCCCGGACCAATTCGCCGGTCCGTTTGCCGAAATCCCGTTTCTCTTCAGGCTGCTGGCGTCCCTGTTTGCACTTTTCTTTATTGCCTTTTCCTGCGTCTGGGTCTTTGTGTTGTGGCGAGTAGTCGGCGGAATTGTCGACTCGAAGACCAAACAGCTGCAAAGGCTTCAGGTCGCTGCCGAACCGGTACGAAAACGCAGCGTCCCCGTCAGCTGCCCCGATTGCGGTGCAAAGTTTTTCCTTGAAAACCCTGCCGGCAGCGCACCCACCAACTGCTCGTTCTGCGGCAGTCCCATTTCCATCTGAGCATTTTGAATACCACACTGTTGACCACACCGCGAAACGGGTCGCATGGCACTCGCCGCTCATCGCCACCACACCCGCCGATCAATCTGTCATTCCAGCGGAATCTCCACTGGCCGCTCATTCAAATCCCGCGTGGAAGCACCCCTCCCCGAGTCTCTGCGAGTCGGAACGGGCTCTGGTGCCGTGACAGCCGTCCCGCCTGTCCCGCCGCCGCTCCTCGGCTTGCGCCACAGGGGTGCTGCTGACGACGGCCCGAACTGCAGGTCACCGGACTCACCATGGTGCTCGTCAGCATTACCAGCCTCTCCGGTTGTATCGCTCGCGCCAGCGTTGCTGGTTTTCAGCCGCTTCTGCGGCAGTAACGGTTCAGCCTCGTCTGAATCAGCTCGATCCAGTTGCAGTCCCGCTCTGCTTACAGGCCGACCAGTGTCTGCCGGTTTCGTCACTTCGGTCTGTCTCTCACCCGCCTGAGGTTTCAGCTGAGGCGTTCTTCGCAGCGGCGGATCTGCAGGTGTCAGATCAAGTCCTTCCCGCGCTGCCGACAACTTCGGTACAGCGACTGGCTGTCCGGAGAGGGTCAGATTTCCGCGCCGTGGTGTCGAAACATTCTGCCCCACCGCATGCACCACGCCTCCGGAAGCACCGGCTTCGTTCTCTGTTGTACCAGAGGCCGGAAGCAGGCTGTTATCTGCAGCCTCAGCGATATCTGATGTGTAACCGGCAGTCTGGACAGAACCAGCGGGCTTCCCGAGAAACCGTGCCGCCAGATCATCCCGCAGTGACCTCCGCAGCTGCACCGCCGGACTGTTTCCGGGAGTCAGCGTGATTTCATCAATCAGCCAGACGTCCTTCTCACGAACCATCCGCACCATCGCTGCAGTTCGTGAACGGCCCAGTTCAATCCGAATTTCTTCAGGTGTCTCTTCGACCCGGCGAATAGGGCTTCTGAGTGTCCGTGGCAGCTGTGCAAATCTTTCCGGAACCCTGTTCAGGTTGCTCCATACCAGTCGATTGAAGGCGGTTGATGACTGAGCTTTCAGAGAATTCACATCGCCGGTTTCCCAGGCACCGGCGAATTCAATCAATGGTCGCGACATCAGCAGCTGGGTTCTGAGTGAGGCAACTTCGAGCGACGGACCGGGATACTGCACGTCCACAACGGCAAGATTGCCGTTCTCGTCCTGCAGTGTGACTGAGAGCAGGCGACCATCCTCTGCCTTGAACTGCAGCTCTGTCGTATCTCCAAGAACCTTGTTGTCAAGCAGCGTGAGTTCTCCTCGCGGGAGATCATCGAGCGAGAGCTGCTGCATGACTCCCGACTCCATGCGACTCCAGACCTCGACAGACAACTGCCGGCTGGAAATCTGCCGCAGCACCGGCAGATCCCCGTCCGCGAGCGCCTGCATAAAGAGCATGGCTCGGGCGGGAGCAGTAAAGGCAGCCCGCAAATTGGTCTGACGACTTGTCTGCCGATCATAGAGAGTCACGTCTGCCACCCGGAATGACGCCTCCACGACCGTCATGCCGCTTTTGTCCTCCAGCTGTCCTTCCTTTTCCGCGGATTTCAGCTCAGGCGAGACCAGGTCCATTCGCACATAGCTCGTTTCCCCGGGAATCATCACCGTCAGTCGTCCGGCAAACGACTGAATCTCGAAGTCCTGCGGCGCATGATCAGCTGCCGGCAGAGGAATGCTCGACAGATCCCCGATTTTCAGTGAGCCGTTGAAGAACTTTTCCTCGGTGTACTTTTCCAGCGTTGTCAGGTTTTCACGATTCCACGCATCGAGGAAACCGCAGATTGTTGCCATGGCTCGTGCCTGGCGCAGGAGCGATCCTGGGTGGTGTTCCACTCTTCGATTGCGCACTTCAATATCAGCTACTGTCCAGCGGTCGTCTTCGTTCCGCAGCTTCACCAGCAGAAAACCGTTTTTCGAAGGTATCCGGCCGACAGCGTCAGATTCGCTCATCTGAATCTCGGGTCGCCTTGCCGTACCCGTTTCGTATTCGTTCGTGATGCGACTGCTCAGCTGCTGCAGCCATGGTTCCGGAAGACTCTCCAGCGTCTCCCGCAGTTCTTCGGAAACCGCTGACAGCACTTCTTCCCGACCACCTTCCTGCCACGCACCGAGGAATTCGCGGAGTGTGAGCAGCAGATCCATCAGCTCAACCGAGGACTTGGTCGAACGTGTTCCCTTTTTCTGCTGACGCAGCATCACGTCATCAACAACCCAGCGTTTCTTCTCCGGATCCCGTACAAGGACGAACTGGTATCGAGTCGTTCCGTCTTTTTCTTTGGCCACCGTCTCGTAATTGCCGCTCTCCGTTTTTTTGCTTTCGATAATCTCCAGAGGTCCCTTCGGCAGTTTCAGAATCTCGAGGTCTTTGAAGGCATCCGGTGACCGCAGAGCGTGCTCTTCGAACCGCGTTGACACGGCGCGGCGGAACGATCGCTCGTTATTCTCAGCCAGCGACTCGGTGAACAGCGACAATGCTCGCTGCTCAGATCCATGCTCCAGAACTGACGGGGTCAGATCCATGGACTTGAAGGCATCGCCGGTAAACAGCGAAGAAGCACAACCGGCTCCGCTGAAGCTTAAACCAGCAGCCAGCAGCAGCCAGCCGACGGAAATATGCGGTCTGAGCATCGGGAACGCTCCTGCAGCCGGCATTTGCCACGATCGCATAGATGAGCGGTCGCGGAACGAGGCTGCCAGAGAAAGGGGGGAGGGACAAAGCGACGGGAATCTCGGAGGGGGACGGGGCAGGAATACGAACAACGGAAGATCCCCGACCGTCCTGTTCTCTCAGGTCCACTCAAACCGGTCAACAGCCGGATCGCTGCCACCCGCCCGAAACTCGCTCACCTCCCCCCGCGCACCCACCGAATTCCGGCGAAATTCGCTGCCAGCGGAGAGCCTTTTGCGGTTTTCTTCCATGTCCTGTTGTGCCTTCCAGCAGGATCCGCAGCTTGAGAATCTCGCTCTCCCCCCAACCACGCCCTCCACCACCCGATAAATTCACCCCGAAAATTCCCAAAATCACGGACAGAACTGGATTTCCCTTCAATCTCCATTCATAGTGCGACAGGATGTGCCGGATGTTTCAGGGAATCGAACCATCTTACCGGGCGCCCCTCAGCATGATTCAGCATGATCAAAAAACCTACCACCTGCTGATTACCGACGATAACGCAGCCTTTCGACGGGTCCTTCGCGAAGTCCTCGAAGATCGCCCCTTCCTGCGCCTGCACGAAGCCGAATCCGGCGAACAGGCCATCGAGGTTGTCGCAGATCGTCGCATTGATATCGTCCTCCTCGACATGCACATGCACGTCCTCTCCGGCGTCGAAACCATCAGGCTGCTCAAGCAACTTGATCGCGTCCGCCCCTGCATTCTGATCACCTCCGATACCAGCGATGATATCCGTCGCGATGCTCAGGATGCCGATGCGTTTTCCGTCCTTCGCAAGCCGGTGCCACCCCGACAACTCGTGCAGACCGTCTCGTCTGCCCTCGAAATCGCCTACTCTGCCTGATGGCCCCACTCCCCATGCGACTCCTCCCGCTGGTCCTCCTGCTCTGCCTCGGCTGCAACGATAACCTCAGTCCCCCCGCTTCACCGCCCGGCACGCAATCGGCGGGCACGCTATCGGCCGATCCGCAATCGGCCGATCCGCCATCCACAGAAACCTCCACCACTGCAGAGCCCGTTCCCCCGGCCGAACCTGTCGAATTCATTCCGCCTCCCCTCTCTGCCGCAGAAATCTCCGCCGGCTGGATCAGCCTCTTTGACGGTGTGTCACTCTACGGCTGGCAGCTCCCGCAAAACAGCAGCTGGAAAGTCTCCAATGGACAGATCACGGCCGACTCCGGTGCCCCCAGCCTCCTGCTGACACCGTACACCCTGGACGACTTCGAGTTTCGCTGTGGCTTTAAGCTGGCGCCCGGAGGCAACAGCGGTATCTTCCTGCGGACCACGGAAAATCCCACCGACCCCGCCGTTGATGCCTGGGAGCTCAACATCTGCGACAGCCACCCGTCCCACCGCACGGGGAGTCTCGTCGGCCGCTATTCCGCTCCCAACGTTCCCGCGGTCGAAGGTGACTGGCACACATACGTCGTGCGTTGTGAAGGTCCGCGGATCCAGGTCTGGCTCGATGGAAAATCCATCGTTGACTTCACCGATCAGTCTGCCGGACTGCGACTCACAGGGCGACTGGGACTGCAATACAAAGAGGGACAGATCTCCTTCAGGGATGTCTGCATCCGACCTCTGGGACTGCGACCGCTCTTCAACGGAACAGACAGTTCCGGCTGGAGGCCAGTGCCCGGCTCTCAGGCCACCTTTGAGGTCCGCGACGGAATCCTGCATATTTCCGGCGGTCCCGGATTTCTGGAGACCGAACAGACCTTTCAGGACTTCGCTTTGAAAGCCTCCGCCCGCATCAATGGTGACGGACTTAATGGAGGCATCTTCTTCCGGGCCGAACCCGGCACTGCTGACGCGCCATCAAACGGCTACGAACTGCAACTCAGCAATCAAACAAAAAGCGGCGACCCGACCCAGCCTGCCGATTTCGGCACAGGTGCCATTTTCCGCCGTGCTCCGGCTCGCCGGATCGTTGCCGCCGACAACCAGTTCTTCACCGTCGTGCTGATTGCTCAGGCTGACCAGTTCGCCTCGTGGGTGAATGGCTGGCAGGTCATGACCTGGAGGGATCAGCGGCCCGATGACGCCAACCCCCGCAAAGGTCGACGACTTCGCGCAGGGCACATCAGCCTCCAGGGACACGATGCCGCCACCAGCCTCGATTTCCAGTCCATTCACCTTGATCAGATCAGGCGCTGACTGGCCTCGCGAAACCAAAGGCCTACTGACCGGCTCCCTGGGAAAGCGGCCCGGCCGGGAGCGGTTCCTGGTCAATCACCTGCATCGCCGCCTCGCGGCCTCGATCCAGCTCCTCACTCCGCGTTCCATAGAAGTCCGAAATCTGCACAATCGCCGGCCCCATCAGAAACAGGAACACTGAAGGCATCAGACACAGCGATACGGGAAACAGCAGCTGGAACGAAGCTGCATTGGCCCGCGAATCCGCCCGTTCCTTCAGCGACGCACGCATACTGTCGCTGTAATCCGTCAGTGCCCGCGAGACGGACGTACCCGTCGTCTCTGCCTGTACCAGCAGCGACGTAAACGCACTGACTTCCGGCGATTCAATCCGCTGACCGAAGTTTCGCATGGCAATCGGCAGACTGCTCACTTCCGTCTGCTGACTCACCAGCAGCAGCTCCGATGCCAGCGCCGGGTGTACAGCCGAGATCTCGCTCACCACCCGCCTGAGTGCCAATGGCAGAGTCAATCCCTGACTCACACCCATGTTCAGCATGTCCATCACATCCGGCAGTCCACGCTCAATGTCCTCGATTCGCTCCGCTGCACGGAACGTCACCAGCAGCGGTGGTAACGCCCACAGCAGCAGCGGAATCAGCACAATGGCACCAATCACATAAGGCTCAAACACGGGCGGAGCAGCAATCAGCAGCGCTCCCAGCAGCGTCAGTGCGAAGAATGCCAGCATAAAGCGAATGGCAGCCAGATTCACCCACGCCGCACGCGAACGATAGCCCGCCGCCATGAGCGACTTGCGCTGCACTTCCCGGCGACGAACCGTTTCCGGCAACAACTGAGCGATCGCCACTGTCGCCGGCCCGAATGCAAAATCATCCGGATGAATCGGCAGCTCCTCCGGGAGCGGCTGAGGCAGACCCGATACGTCTCCCCCAAGGATTCCCCTGAAGTCCTGAAACAAACGCCGCTCATCCCACGTTGTCTGACGCTCAACATTTCCTTCCGTGCTCATTCGCCGTTGCCCCTCTCAGAAATGCAGCAATCAGAACTTCGCCGTACGACCCAGAATGCGATACACCAGCAGCCCGCCGACAACCTGCAGCACAACTCCGGCCCAGAACGACAATCGCCCCCAGTAAGAAGAAAACAGGGAGTCGAGATAGTTCGGATCACGGACCGTGTAAAAGACCACCACGCCCGCACTCACCAACACCATCATGAACGCTCCAAGACGGCTGGCAATCGTCGCCGCCCGCTGTCGTGAACTGAAATGCAGCCTGTCACGCACCGAAGTCGCCAGTCGCTCCAGCACCACAATCAGGTCGCCGCCTGTTTCCTGATTCACCGCAATCGCCGACGACAGCATCGTCAGCGCCGCTACTCCCGTGCGATCCACCAGATCCCGCGTCGCCTCAGCCGGCTCCAGACCCATCTCCATCCGCCGGGCACTCAACCGCAGCTCATCTCCCAGAGGAGCTGGTGTATCCGCGGCAACCAGCACGAAGGACTGCTGCAGATTTCGACCCGAACGCGCCAGCCTCGCCAGCTCTTCAGAGGCCGGCGGCAACTGTTTCAGAATCGAAGCCTGCCTCCGGGAACGCAGCACCATCGCCAGCAGAATCGGGAACGCCAGCCCCGCCAGACCCGCAACCGCCGATACCAGTGGTCGCTCCAGGGTCACCTGCAGCGAACCCGCAAACGCCAGACCCATCACTGCACACAGACCCAGCCAGACACCCGGAGTTGTGCGAATTCCGGACTGCCTCATCAGCCGGTCAAACCAGCCGTTGACCGCTTCAGAAGCCCCCGTCCCGCTCCCCCTCGCAAAACTCTCTGTCTCCTTCAGCAACCCGGCAAACTCCGGTCGCCGCTCGATGTTCCTGATCGCTGTTCCCGGTGCTGCCATCATTTCACCTGCTCAGTGCTCGTCAACGCTGAAACTCAGTCAATCCCGCACACCTGCACACATGCGGCTCCCGCCGGATCATCAGCCGTCCATCAGCAGCTCACGCGCCTCGAATAACGGCAGATAACGGTCAATACTTGCACCCGTCAGCGCCATGCGACGCAGCGCGATCGGCTGATAACCCGTCGCAAAGAAACTCCCCTGCGGACGCCCGTCCCGATCCTCGCCCGACATCCGGTACACAAAAATGTCCTCCATCCGGAACTCGCCCTCCCGCAGACCGGCGACCTCCGAAATACGCGTAATCCGACGCTCGCCCGTGAACAGTCGCGTGACGTGAATCACAATGTCCACCGCGTTGCTGATGTACTGCCGGGCAATACGCGGTGGCAGGTCAATTCCCGACAACGCCACCAGCAGCTCCAGGCGATCCAGTGTTTCCCGGGCATCGTTTGCGTGCATCGTGCTCATCGAACCGTCGTGACCCGTGTTCATCGCCTGCAGCATATCCAGCACTTCGGATCCGCGCGCCTCGCCGACGATGATACGGTCTGGTCGCATTCGGAGTGCGTTTCTGAGCAGATCGCGCTGTGTCACCGCCCCGCGACCCTCCATATTCGGCAAACGCGTCTCCAGCGCCACCACGTCCTGCTGCTGCAGACTCAGTTCCGCTGTTTCCTCAATCGTCACCACACGCTGCGTCTCCGGTATGAATCGACTCATACAGTTCAGCAGCGTCGTCTTCCCCGCACCCGTACCACCACTCACGATCACATTCATCCGCCCCTGTACCGCCAGCACCAGAAAGTCCGCAATCGCCGGCGCCAGCGTTCCCAGACGCACGAGGTCCTCCAGCTGCAGACGGCGGTTACCAAATCGACGAATTGACACTGTCGGTCCACCCAGTGCCAGTGGCGGAATCACAGCGTTGAAACGGGAACCGTCCGGAAGCCGCGCGTCCACCATCGGACTCGCCTCATCTATCCGACGCCCGGCTCGACCCACCAGACGGTGAATAAACTGCATCAAATGACTGTTGTCCGCAAATCGCAGCGGAGTCGTTTCCAGACGGCCACCACGCTCCACCAGCACTCGATTCGGTCCGTTGATCAGAATGTCCGTCACCGCCGGATCCACCATCAGAGATTCAATCGGACCAAATCCGTAAATCTCATCCATCAGCTCACGTACCAGAACTTCCCGATCCGCAGCACTCAAGGCTTCTGCCTGACGACTGCACAGGTAATCTGCCAGCGCCCGCAGCTGACTCCGCAGCTCCTCCTCCTGCATCGCCTCCGCTCGACTGAAATCCACCAGATCAATAATCTGCCGATGGAGTGATGTCTTCAATCGCAGAAGCTCATCCGCACTGCTCATCGCCTGAATCGTACCCGTCATAGTTGTCCACTCCTGGCTCATACCAACCCGCCTCGACTGCAGCGCGCAGCAACGCCCGCAGGTTCTCTGTCTGATCTATCGCAATAACTCCGGCAAAAACTGCAGATCGTCCCCGACGGAATCCATTGAATCCGCAGATTGAACCCCGATCCTGCCACACTCTGCACCCCCTGACGATCACGCCATTTAGAGCAGCTGTACCAATCGCAGGAATCGCAGAAGAAACGACGGCTCCGCAGAGCCACCAGGAGTCACCGCAGCAAGGGAATACCCTGACTTCTCCGGCACGCGCTTGAGAACTTGAACGGTTTCGATTGAAATGCAGACCCGCCCGGCGGTTCCACGAGAATCGCCTCCCACCTCCTTCCAAAAAGATCCCCCTCGTGCTCCGTGCCACCCTGCTCGTCATCAACGGCGCCAACCGAGGCAGCCGGTTCGATGTGACGTCCGCTCAGGACGTCATCATCGGCCGCAGCGTCGGCAGCAATGTTCGCCTCGATGACTCCGAAGTCTCCCGCCACCACGCGCGTATCAATCACGACGGCAACAACTTCATCCTTCGTGACCTCGGCAGCGCCAACGGCAGCCGCGTCAATGGTCAGATCTGCACCGAACACCAGCTGCGTAACGGCGATACACTCCAGTTCGGTGCCAGCGTCCTGGCTTTCCAGCTCACCGAATCCAGCCATCTCACTTCGCCGCCCACCGGCCAGGTACGCTTCGTCGAAGACTCCCGCGCTCTCGATCACTCCGCCATCCGCCAGTCACTCTCCACCACAGCTGCTCTCCCCCCAGCCTCCACAACCCCTCGCTCCGGTCTGGAACTTCTCTACAGCGTCGCTGAAGGACTCGTCGATCCCCTTCAGACCCCGGAATCGCTCCTGCAGCACATCCTCGAAATGACCCTCGCCGCCAGCGGTGCCGATCGCGGCTGCGTTCTCCTCCGTGACCCCGTCGGCGCTGACCTCACCGCTATCGCCATCGCCCCTCGATCCGCATCCGGCCGCAGTACTCCGCAAATGCCCGTTTCCCGGTCCATCACCGACTACGTCCTCCAGTCCGGGACCGCCGTACGCACCACCAATGCCGGCGGTGATGATCGCTTCTCCGCCGGCGAAAGCATTGTCACTGAAGGCATCCGCGAAGCCATCTGCGCACCCATGCGCGGCCGCTCCGACCTGCTCGGCGTGTTCTACCTCGATACCACCACCCAACTCGAACTCACGCAGCCCCCCGGCCCCGCTGCCACCGGACGACTCACAGACGAACACCTTCGCATGGTCGTCACCGTCGCCCGACAATCTGCCCTCGCACTCGAATCCCGCCAGTTCCAGGATGCACTGCTCCGTGCTGAACGCTTTGCCGCCATGGGACAAACCATCGCCGTTCTCAGCCACCACATCAAGAATATCCTTCAGGGAGTCCGCGGCGGAAGTCACCTCATCTCCATGGGACTCAACCAGAAACAGGAATCACTCATTCGCCAGGGCTGGGGTATCGTCGAACGCAACCAGACGCGGATCTATGACCTTGTCATGGATATGCTCAGCTTCAGCAAGGACCGCGTCCCCGCACTCAAACCCGCTGAACTCAATCAGGTCGTCGCCGACGTCGCCGAACTCGCCGCCGCTCGCGCCGCAGAATCCGGCGTCACCGTCGAATTCCGCCCGGCACCCGATGTCCCCACGGCTCTCTTCGACGCCGAAGGCATCCACCGCGCCGTACTTAATATTGTCTCCAATGCCATCGATGCTGTCGAAGGCATCGAACGTGGCGCCGTCGTCATCCAGACCGGCTACGATCGCTCCTCAGATCTCCTGCTTGTCGCCGTCAGCGATAACGGACCCGGAATCCCCGAAGATCAGCGCGCCGCCATCTTCAACGTCTTCGAATCCTCAAAAGGCGCCCGCGGTACCGGCATCGGACTCCCCGTCAGCCGAAAAATCCTCCGCGAACACGGTGGTCGAGTACGCGTCGAAGGCGGACCAGGACAAGGCGCCCGCTTCGTCCTCAGCTGGCCACGCGGTACCAGCCCCCTCGCCGATCATACCACCACGTCACCACTCCCCACCTGAATCCCTGACCCCAACCACTGACCACTCACAAGTGACAAGTGACAACTGACAACGGACTAATGACAAATAACATCCCCCTGCCCTCTTCCACTCCTTTCGGCGTCATTTTTGACATGGACGGTGTCCTCATCGACTCTTACGCCGCACATCTCATTCACACGATCATCACCGGAGCTGATGTGGTTCGCGGCAAGCCGCATCCGGACGTATTTCTCAAAGCCGCTGCCGGACTGGGACTGCCCCCCGCACGCTGCATTGTTCTTGAAGATGCCCCCGTGGGCATCGAAGCCGCGCTGGCTGCCGGTGCCCGCTGCCTCGGCATCGTTTCCCGGGGACGCACTTTCGACCAGCTTCACCGCGCCCACCACCGCGTGGCCGACGACCTTTCCGCAGTCAATCTTCCACTGCTCCGCTCGCTGTTCAGCGAACTGCCTGAGCCGCCGACTGAGTTCTGCACACAAACCTGACGCTGACGCGGTCCTGCAGAGGAAATCAGGACCTCTGACGGACTCATTCCGCCAGGGCTTCTGTCAGCTGCCTGCGGTCGATATCATCACAGGCCCCATGTCCCACGAACTCCCGCAGCACGGTGATTCATGACGGCTGATACTGGCAGCAACACATCCATTCTGATCTTCGGAGCTTCCGGTGACCTCACGTCGCGCAAGCTGATTCCCGCGCTGTTCCGTCTGCACCAGCAACAGTACCTCCCGGACGGCTGCCCGGTCATCGGCATCGCCCGCCGCGAAAAATCGCACGACGAATTCCGCAGCGAAGTGCGCGAAGTTGTCGCCGGTCGGCTCGGCTCCGGCTTCAACGCCACCGCCTGGGATGCCTTCGCCAGGCAGCTCTTCTACGAGCAGCTCGATATTGCCTCACCCAGTCACTACTCCGGTCTCCATGCAGCCGTCCGGACGCTGGAAACCGACGCCGGCTTCACCGCCGATCCCACTCGCATCGTCTACCTCGCCACCGCCCCATCGCTGTTCGCCTCCGCCGTCGAAGGACTCAGCTCCGCCGGCATGATCCCACCACGCGAATCCGCCGCACGACTCCGCGTTGTCGTCGAAAAACCCTTCGGCAGAGATCTCAATTCCGCCATCGAACTCGCCGCTCAGTTCGATCGACACCTGCTCGAACGCCAGATCTACCGCATCGATCACTACCTCGGAAAGGAAACTGTCCAGAACATCCTCCTCTTCCGCTTCGGCAATGCCATCTTCGAACCACTCCTCAACCGCAGCCACGTGGACCATATTCAGATCACTGTCGCCGAATCTCAGGGCATGGAAGGCTCCCGCGGAGGCTACTACGACACCTCCGGCGCACTCCGCGATGTGCTGCAGAATCATGTCCTCCAGCTGCTCTGTCTCATCGCTATGGACCCGCCCTCACTCTTCCAGGCCCGCGAAATCCGCGACGAAAAACTCAAAGTCCTCCAGGCTCTCAGACCCGGAGCAGCCGGCAGCATCGGCAACTGGGTCGTCCGCGGTCAGTACACCGCCGGACTCGTCAATCGCCAGCCCGCTCTCGCCTACCGCGAAGAAGACCGCGTCAATCCCGCCTCCAATCGCGAAACCTTTGTCGCCATGAAAGTCGCCATCGATAACTGGCGCTGGGCCGGCGTCCCCTTCTTCCTCCGCACCGGCAAACGTCTCCCCAAACAACTCACAGAAATCGCGATCCAGTTCAAAAGCCCCCCACTCAATCTGTTCTCCACCGTCGAATGTGACGGAGATCTCTGCGATGTCGTCGAAACCCGCCCCAATCAGCTCATCCTCCGCATCCAGCCCCAGGAAGCCATCTCACTTCGCTTCTCCACCAAACGTCCCGGTATGAACTACCAGGTCCAGCCTGTCTCCATGGACTTCGCCTACGACGAGCACTTCGACACCATTCTCCCTGAGGCCTACGAACGGCTCCTGCTTGATGTCATGCGCGGCGACTCCACCCTCTTTACTCGCAGCGATGAGCTCGAAGCCGCCTGGCGATTCCTCACCCCCGTCCTCCACGCCTGGGAATCCAGCTCCGCAGCACCCGAATTCTACCCCGCAGGTACCTGGGGACCTCCCGCCGCCGACAGACTCCTTGCCGAATCCAAAGCCCTCTGGCGCGCTCCCCGCTGATCAGCCGCTGCTGCTCAGGCCCCCGCGATACGGAATGCAATCAGCCAAACCTGTTGATGGCCAACAGCGAAAAATCCCGGGGGGCTGAGTACTGGCTTCCAGCACGACTCGCTGCAAACCCCATTACTTCCTCGTCCGTTGTTCAAGATCTGCAGCAAGGCCCGCGCTCAGCGTCCCGTCTGACCAGTACACAGTCCCTCGTCATCGGCCCCGTCTGCTCGACTGGTTCAAGGCAAGAGGCGAGGTTCGAGGCGGTGCCGTCGAGGGCCTGAATGGCAAAGCCAGACTGAGCATGAGAAAAGCGTACGGTTACAAGTCCTTGCGAGGTCGCGCAAGTCGCTTTATTTCAGACACCTGGACAACTGCCGACTCCGGAATGTACCGACAAATTCTGGTGAAGACGCACTTTGCGGGAACCGTGGTTCGGCGAAATGGGGTTCTTAGGGATGCATGGCTGCGTTGTGCTCCGATCTCTTACCGAGTCTGCCTGACTCGATAAGCGGACGGTGTCCCTGAAAAGGCACAGTAAGGAATCTCTGAGTATGTTCCATTTGACAGGTGAAAGGTTTTGGTCATGAGCGTCTTTGCTGCGGTTCGCACCGGATTCGGCGACTCCTGGAAAAGAGGGGCTTTAAGCAGGCGCAGATTGCCTGCAGGATTGAGATCTATCTGTGTTCTCACCGTCTGCGCGGTGGTCATACTGTCCGTTGGTGTCTCACGATCAGTGGCGGATGTCATCTTGACGCCTGGAGGTCTGAATCCCGGTGACTCCTTTCGGATTGCTTTCGTTACCAGGGGTCTGACAAATGCAACCTCCACTGATATCAACTACTACAACACTTTTGTTTCCACGGACGCAGCGGGCTACACCTATGGAGGGCAGGCAATTACGTGGAAAGCAATCGCTTCCACCCAAAGTGTTACCGCTCGAGACAACATTGGAGGGTTCGGGACGAACGTTCCTGTCTACCTCGTGGATGGTACCAGAGTTGCCAATGATCTTACGACAAATGCCGGCGGTCTCTGGAGCGGTTCGTTGATTTCCAATTTGAACAGGCAGATTGATGGAACTTCCCCGACCACTTCGACCGTGTTCGAGGAAAGGGTTTGGACCGGAACCTGGCAAAACGGCGCGCCTTCTGGTGTTCCTGAATTGGGGACCGGTGGGCCGAGATATGGGAGATTTGATTCAACCAACGCCGGCTGGATCACGGCCCTGACGCAGGGAAATCACGAGCAGAGCAGGCTGTACGGGATATCTGAAACCCTGACGGTCGCATCTGCCGCGGCTGTGCCTGAGCCAACGTCGACGGCGTTCTTTGGGCTCGGTGCGCTGGGCTTTGCGTATCGGAATCGTCGCAGGTTGATGGCGCAGGTCAAATGTGTGACTGGAGCGTAAGCGTCCGGCGCATCCATCCCCCTTTTTCAGGGCTCTACGCAAAATTAAGTGCGCAGTGTTTTTTCAGTGATTAGCCGATGAATGAAAATTTTGCGAGGTGCGGAGCGCAGAGTCTTAAGACGAAGTACTCCTTGTCTCTGTACCCGTATGCCATTCTCTGCAGGGCTCCAATCCTGTTGTTAATTCCCTCCATTGGCCCGCTGGAGATCGGGTAGTCGTACCAGTTGAGGATTCCTGTGCGATACCCCTCCAACGTGTTCGCCATTTTGAGCAGCACCCGGATGCCAGAGGCCCGAGCTCGTCGGCACCAGTCAGTCAGAAAACGGGCCGCTGCCGCCCGGGTTGGCTGCTGCCGGATCTGACTCAGGTCTTCGTTCAGGTAGTAAGCCACGGAAAGGCATCTGTTCAGGCCCAGTGTTTCCTGCTGTCGGAGGCGCTCGTTCTTCGACTCATCGAGATTCTCCGGGTGTTTCAGCAGCAGCCATCGCAGTCCCTTCAGGACTTTGCGATCCATTCCAATCCGAGAGCGTGGGCCATCCGATCAACAAAACCACGCCGAATCACATCCCGATTTCCACACTGCGGACACCGATCGCTCGAAGCCGGAGCCCGCATTCGTAGATGGAAAACTCTATCTTTTCGCCAACAGTCCTCGTGCTCGTAGCCAGAAACACCCAAAGCCTGATACAATTCTGCCGTGGGCATCTCGACTCTCCTGATGAAACCGATACAGACTGACACTGCTCATCAGACCGAGTTGACCACTCCTTGAAAACCCTTCCCGCACTTCAACCTGCTGGTCCGCACACAATTTTGCGTTGATCCAAAAAATGTTCCAGTACCTCCGCGGCCATACTCACCGACTCACTCGCTACACCTCACCGCAACAGGCGATTCACTCCTGCCGGCATATTTTGAAGCAGAAATACCAGCATTCGTATCGACCGAATATCTGACTGCGTTTCAGGAAAATTTGAAATCAACCCGGCCTGCGACGCGGTATCAGACGGCCGGATGAACTCTCTGACTCGCTGATCGCCTCGTGATACTCCGCGTCCTGATTTACCTGCCAGACATCGTATTCTTCTTTTCCGGAGAGAATATTTCTTGCCGTCAGCAGGGCCGTCATCATCGAGTGATCCTGATTGTTGTACTTATGCATGCCATTTCTGCCCACCAGGTGCAGATCGGGATAGTTCGCCTTCAATTCCCCGCGAATCGTCGCCACGTGTCTCAGGTATTCGTCATCATAAACCGGATACGCCTTCGCCTGTCGGATCACCGTTCCATCAAGTACTTCCCGCGGCTCCGCAAGCCCCAGCTGCTGCAGTTCGGAAACTGCAAGAGCGATCAGAGATTCATTGCTTTGTGTCCAGAGTCCATCTCCCTCAAAACAAAAATACTCAAGCCCGTAACAGGCAAGACGGCTGTCGGGCACCATGTCCTCAGACCAGCTTCCGAAGTTCTGAATCCTCCCGACTCTCACCGAAGGGTCGTGGATATAAATCCAGTTATCTGTAAAGCGATTTGAACGTTCAACAATCAGAGCCACGGTCAGAAAATCCCGATATCTCAGCATTCCGGCTGCTCTGAGCGTCTCTGGCGCCGGCTGAGGACTGAGTGCTCCAACCACCTGTCTCAGCGGTGCACTCGAAATTACGTGATCAAAGTCTTCGTATCCGTTGCCTCCCTGCGATGTGCGAAAGTGTACACGCCATTTTTTTTCCTCCCGCAATCGCTCCAGACGCGTCACCTCCGTCCCCATGCGAATACTGCCCCCCGCCGCCCGAGTCCTTGCGGCTGCAGATTGCCACATCATCCCCGGGCCCAGTCGCGGATAACGAAATGTCTGGATCAGCGTCTTGACCGTCCCGGGGTCACGATTCCCTTTTCCGGTCGGGATCATCGCCTCACGGATCGCCTTTGCCAGCGACAGTCCCGTAATTCGCTGCTGTGCCCAGTCCGCGGAAATCTCGCTGCACTTCATTCCCCAGACCTTCTCTGTATAGGTCTTGAAGAAGATCTTAAAAAGCCGTTCCCCGAATTGATTACACACCCAGTCCTCAAATGACACGACAGGCCGGCGGGGAAACAGCTTTGCCCGACAATAAGATGCAATACATCGCGTCGTTTCCAGCGGCCCAAGATTGAGAAACGCCTCCAGCGCCTTCAGAGGATATGAGAAAAATTTTCCACCGTAGAGGATTCGCGAGGATCTGGGGCGAGTCAACAGGTCATCCCCCAGCAGCTCAGTCCATAGCTCCTCGATTTCCCTCGACTTCGAAAAGAAACGGTGTCCGCCAATGTCGAATCGAAACCCTTTGTATTCAACCGTCCTCGCGATGCCTCCCACATAATTCGGATCCGCTTCAAAAACACACACGTTCGCTCCAGCCTCGCTGAGCTTCCAGGACGCGGTGAGTCCCGCCGGACCTGCCCCAACCACAGCAACACTTTGCTTACGCATATCTCGGATTCTCCTCCCGCAATTAAACTCCGCCAGTTCACTGCACAGTCGTAACAAGGCTCAGACAGCCGAAATCAGGTTCAGGGTGTGATCCGTTCACATCCGCCTTACCCGGCGGGGAGCAATCGTGGGCTTGGTTTGCAGGATCTCAGTCACCTGGTGCCTGCGTGGATTCTGGTCGGAACGTGCGAGCCTGATGCCCCAGAAATCGCAGGAGCGTGGGGCGTGATTTGCGACCTTATCGCACAGTTCGGCTGGAATCAATTCTCTTGCGCGTTTGACATGCCCTGCCTGTCCGCCCCGCTTTTTTCCCGTCGAAGTCTTTTTGACTTTCGCAGGCGCCAGTTGCGGGCGATCACTGGGCGGTGGCATTGACGAGTTGCCGGGGTTCATGCCTGACCGAGACGCAGCTCCCTGTTCTCCTTCTCCAGCTCTGCCACACGCCTCTCGCTGGCTTCCAGTCGAACCTGGAGGGAACAAAAGCGAGCCAAAAGCGGCGTCACGAACGCCCGCACGGCGGGCGTCATTTCAGCCAGAAGCTCAGAACGTATTTTGTGTGACTGCAGCATCAGGGTGGTGTCGCAAATTCCGCGAAATTCTTAAAGAGCAGCTTTCGCGCTGGAAACGGTCTCCTCGACTCAAACTGAATATCTGCAGATGTCACTGATCATAAGTGTCTTCTTTGCGAGCAATGGATGCAGCAAAGGCAAAAAAGCAGCCCATAGCATTGGCGATTTGCCAAACGAACATCAGCAGCAGTATTTGAACAGCCTTGTATGCAGCAAAACGCGTGAACAGATGCGTGCGCAGGTAGCGCACCAGCGATCGATGGAATTCAAGATCCTTCTGCATCCCTCCAGCACCTCGCTCACGACGTTTGGACTGGCAGCGATATGCGCCGATTCCATATCGAAAGTGCAGGTTAATGAATTGTGGAAGGGATTGAGAATGGAAATGGTCGATGACGGCATCCTGACGCCAGATGATCGGGAACCCTGCAGATCTCCACCGATCGCAGAACTCCCGATCCTCGCCTCCAGCCACTGCAAAGCCGGCGTCGAACCCGTGCAGTTCAAGAAACTGTCTTTTTTCGCAGAGCATATTGTTACTGGTGAGAAAGTATGCATTCGAGGGTTCGTTGTTGAAGTGTACATAAACGAGGTCGACGATGAATTGACTCGTTGTCGCCGGAACCTCACCGGATAGCCCGTTGACCGTGGACCCGCCAACCAGAGCGCCCGGATTTTCGAGTGCGGTGTTCACGAGCTTTGCAAGCCAGTCTGCGCGAGGTCGACAGTCATCATCGGTAAAGGCAATCAGATCAGCCTCGGCTTTCCGAACTCCGTTGTTCCTGGCTTGAGCGGGGCCGGAATTCGTTTGTCTGACCAGCTTAACGTTCATTCGATTCTGAAACGGTCCGACAACATCCGCCAGCGTGCCTCGACTTCCATCGTCGACAACGATCACTTCGAACTCAGCAGCCGGGAGACTTTGCTTCGAGAGTGCCTCTAAGCATCGACCAAGCGGTTCGGGGCGGTTGTACGTTGGTATCACAACACTCACAAGCATTGGTTTCACTATCGGGCTCACAAACGTTAACCGTTCACAGCCGTCTTACCTGGCGGTCATTTCAGCCAGTAGCTCAGAACGTATTTCGTGTGACTGCAGCATCAGGGTGGTATCGCAAATTCCGCTAAATTCTTAAAGAGCAGTTTTCGCGATGGAAACGCTTACCGCCGCCATGCATCATTAGAACCCCATTTCTCCGACACCGGTTCCCGGAAAGCAGCCGTTGCACAATCCGGGAACAACTCTCTGCAAATCCCCCGGAATCCGGGAAATTGCTGCAGGGCCGTCGTTTTGCGCAACCTCTGATTCCTCTTCCCGGAAGCCGCAAAGCAGCTCCGACTTTGTCCCCCGCTGGGTAAGAGGACTCTGAGCGGTTACCCTTCATTAACTGATGCTGAGACGCCATCCGCATCCTTCAATCGCACCATTACATACAAGAACCAGTACATACGAACCGAGTTCAGCAGAATTGGCGCGCGTTCCGCATGAAAACCTCAATCTGCAGAATCCATGGGATCTCAGGCCTCGTCTTCCCGATTCCGGAGAATGCACTTCCCTGACCATCGGCCATTCCTCGAGTGGATTTACCAGTGCGTGCGGTTCGATTTGAATTCCGGGAGTATCCAATTGCAGCAACACAGCCTGCCGTTTGCGACTTCGTCAGAAAGCCCGCACGGCAGCGAAGTCCCCACGACCAGCGTAATCATTCCCGCACGCAACGCGGAACGCGAACTCGCCGCCTGCCTGCGTTCTGTGCGGAGTTCCGTCGGCATTCAACCAGAGATTATTGTTGTTGATGACGATTCCCGGGATTCCACGAGTGCGATGGCAGGCGAGTTCGAAGTTGATCATCTGCTGCGGCTCGCCCGTCAAAGTGGCCCGGCCATCGCCCGAAATGCGGGCGCCAGACTTGCCTCAGGTCAAATCCTCATTTTTCTCGATGCAGACGTCATACTCAAGCCGGACACCATCAGCAGACTGGCTGACGCAATTCATTCCGGACGATGGACGGCAGTCTTCGGCTCATACTGCGATCAGCCGACGGCTCCAGGACTTGTCTCTCAATTCAGAAACCTTCTGCATCACTTCACACATCAGTCCTCACAACCGGAAGCAGGCACGTTCTGGTCGGGCTGTGGAGCCGTTCACAGGGATGTCTTCTGGTCGGTTGGGGGCTTCTCAGAACAGTACAGCGATCCCAGCATTGAAGATATTGAGTTTGGAATGCGTCTGCGAGACCAGGGCCACAAAATACGCCTCGACGCCGGCATCATGGTCACACACCAGAAACGCTGGACTCTCTTCGCAACCATTCAAACGGATATCTTCCGCAGAGGAATTCCGTGGACACGCCTGCTCATGTCCCGCGGCCGGATTCCGAACGACCTGAATCTGAGGTGGTCGCAGCGTCTGAGCGTGGTGGCCACAGCAGTTCTGCTGGCCGCAATGCTCCTGCAAACGTTCGCTGATCATTCCGCATTCGTTCTCCCGGCCATCCTCGGCGGATCGCTGTGTCTGGCTGAAACAACTGCGGCCGCCGGATTTCTGCATTCTGCATGCCTCATGATGGTCTTCACGCTGCTGCTGCTGCAGATCCTCGCAGCGACTTTATGGCCGGTTACCGGGCTGACGATCCTGCTGTCCACACTGATGATCGCCGGTCTGAATCGGAACCTGCTGGCAGCGCTTGGAAGACTCCGGGGCAAGTGCTTTGCTGTCGCATGTGTTCCCCTGCTGATCAATTATTTTGCCTGCTGTGGTGTCTCGTTCGCCGCAGGAGTCCTGTTGCATGGAATCAGGAAAGGCCATCAAACGTGATTGCAGAAGCAGTAATCGTTCTAAGCCTCTGGCTGTTCGTGTTCCTGACCCCTGCGCGGGCTCAGCGGTTACTGCGTTTGCAGCTTCGACGAATCGGACAGCCCATCTTCCGGCTGAGTCGCCCTGAATTGGTGCTGTACGCCGGGCTCGCCGCCGGCGTTCTGAATATGACTTATTCCCTGTGCTCTTTCTTTCCGCAACCGCGGATTGTCGATGAATTCGCATATCTTTTTGGTGCAGAAACATTTGCATCCGGACAGCTATCGAATCCGCCTCACCCACAGGCGGAATCCCTGCGCCCCTCTGTCAAATCCGGACATATGATCTTCTATCCGACCTGGCAGATGAAATACCCGCCCGGTCAATCTCTGTTCCTTGCCGCCGGAATCCTGATCGGAAATCCATGGATTGGAATCCAGTTGGGCATTGGCCTTGCGTTTTCCGCATTCTGCTGGATGCTGCTTGGAATTCTGCCTCGCCGATGGGCCGTCTGCGGGGTGCTCCTCGGTCTGCTCAACTGGTTCATCCTCCGCCGATGGGGACAGAGCTTCAACAGCGGCTATCCGGCAATGCTTGGAGGTTGCCTGGTTCTCGGCGGCTTTTTTCGACTGCTTCGCAGGCCGGATTCCCGCCATGGAGCAGCGACAGGGGTCGGGGGCGTCATCCTGATGCTGACTCGCCCCCTCGAAGGGCTGGTTCTGTGCCTTCCCCTCGCACTTGCACTCCTCGCCCGAATCCTTTCGGGATCGTATTCCACGGTTGATCGATGGAAACTGTTCAGGTGTGCAATCTGTCCCGCCGCTCCGCTTCTTGCTGCCGGATTCGCCTGGCAGGGGTACTACAATAACGCAGTCACCCGGTCTCCCTTCGTGCTGCCCTATCAGGAATGGAATCGGCAGTCTGATAAGCAGCCCTTCTCTGAGTTACTCACTAATTCCGGACAGCAGCTTACTCGCTGGATTAAACGTCAGGGTTTTGTCGCCGGGAGTCTTCGGTTTCTCTCAAATCGCTGGGCCAAAGTCCAAACCACGCTGTTCGTTTTCGTCAGTCCGCTTCCAGCCTTCCTGCTGCTGGGATGGCTAAGTTTGCTCGGATCACGACGGGCTCTGTTTCTGGCGTTCACCGAAGCCCTTGTATGGACCACAGTCATCAACGGTGGTGCAGCCTGGTTCCCGCCCGAATATCTGGCGCCTGTGGCAGGACTCCATTTTCTGAACGTGACAATCGGCTGGCGTCAGCTTCGAGCACTGAAGATCTTCCGCAGCCCTGCCACAGCAACCATCCCGCTGATGATGCCGATCTCCCTCTTTGCGTCATTCTTCATCCATGCCATAAGAACACTGCCGAACGAGGCACTCCCCGCCTTTCCCGCTCAGCAAATAGAAATCTCACGACAGCTGCACGCAACTCAGGGCAGACATCTCGTGATCGTAAAGTATTCACAACCGCCCGATTACCAGAGTGAGTGGGTGCATAATCATCCGCATACTGACGCACAGACAATTGTCTGGGCAACCGACAGAGGCGACGAACGCAATCGGCAGCTGATGCAGTATTACAGCGATCGAACTGTGTGGACGATTCGCCCTGATGAGCAGCCAGCGGAATTAAAGAAGCTCTGCGCAAAATGAAGTGCGCAGTGTTTTTTCAGTGATTAACCGATGAATGAGAATTTTGCGCGGTGCAGAGCGCAGGGGTGTGACCGGAGTTCCGCGCGCCTGAGATGAAATTGGGGATGCGGAAAATCGCCCTCCGTGAGATGGTAACCGTTCACAGCCGCGTTACGGAGCGGGGAGCAAGCCGACGAGGAGGCGA
>CAZLOQ010000011.1:0-22518 GCA_964561125.1 uncultured Chitinophaga sp.
CTGCGGTGCTGATTCAGCAATCTTCCTGCGCTTCTCTCTTGCCGATCCGGCAAAATCGGAAGTAAAATTCGGCGTGGTGACCGGCTGGCCAGCCAGCCATATCAGTGGCGGATGTAAAGAACCCTGAACGCTGTAACAGCGTTTGAACTACAAAGCGTAAACCACTGTCCGCCAGATTTCTTCCGGAACACGCTCAGTTTGAGGCGCATACTTCCACTCAAGGCGAGGCGATTTGACTACATCTGGTTGAACCCGGGAAAACAAATGCTCCCGTTAATCAACAGTTGATCGGAAATTCAATTGCAGGCATTGAAATAATCGAACTTGTCTGATGATGCCAAATCACGGCACACTTGCTGCGGAAGAGCCACACATCGGATTTTTCGAATTCCTTGACTGTGAGGCCCTGTTCAGTGGATACGGCACCGCAAGACGTCAGTTCAAATCTTTCCCGCCGTCAGGCTGTGCGGGCGTTCGCCACAGCCATGGCGGTCGGTGGAGCAGCATCGGTTGCTCAACAGGGCGCGCCGATTTCAGCACCTCCCCGGCAACCGCCGCGGACAAAGGCTCCCCCTCCGCCCCGTGTGCCCCGAACTGTCACTCCTCCGCGTGCGGTCACTCCACCGAATCCGGGGCCAATTGTCCCCGACGATGAGCTGCCACCTGTCCCCTTTAAGTTTACTCCGTTTTCGGTGCCCCTCCCGATTCCTGAGCTTCTGCAACCGCTCAGTGTGGGCCATCCCCCATACACGCCCGGGGAAGTTTTTCACGGTATCGCCCCGGAGTATTATGATCGGCGGGTTGCTGAGCGGCCGGACCTGAACTTCTTCAGCAACCGACCGACGAAGTTCTATGAAATGCGGATGAAGCCTGCGATTCATGAGATTATTCCGGGGGTGCGGACCCCGATCTATGGCTACGACGGCACCTATCCCGGCCCGCTCCTGCGGTTTCGGATTGGTGAGCCGGCTGTGTTGCGGATGTGGAATGATCTGGCAATCGAGACTTCCGTGCACCTGCACGGTGGCCACAACCCAGCCCACTCCGACGGTTACCCAACGTTTTACGTACTGCCTGGAAGAGCCCGCGACTACTTTTATCCCAATACGGTTCCGATGCGTAACGGAGCCCCGGATTTCACAGAGAGCCCGTCAACTCTGTGGTATCACGACCATGCCATGGACATCACGGCGGGTTCGGTGTGGAAGGGGCTGTGTGGTTTTGCCCTCTGTACGGACGCTCTGGAAGACGACCTCATTGCCCGCAACGTCCTGCCGTCCGAAGCCTTCGACGTGCCGCTCTGTCTGCAGGATCGGCGACTCAACCCGGACGGGACGCTTTTCTATGACCACTTCGATTTCGACGGCACACTCGGAAACATCTGGGTCGTCAACGGAGTTGCTCAGCCGTTCTTCCGCGTGCAGCGACGTAAGTACCGTTTTCGCATTCTCAATGGCTGCAATGCGAGGTTCCTTGAGCTGAAGCTCAGCACAGGTCAGCCGTTCCTGCGGATCGGCAAGGATTCATGGCTTTACCCACAGCCACTTGAGCAGTCGACTATGATGGTGACATCCGGCTCGCGAGCGGATGTGATTATTGACTTCACAGATGCTCCTTCAGAGGTCTTTCTGGAGAATATTCTGGCCCAGAGCAGCGGACGCAAGCCAGAGGGTTCGCTCGACGCACCGGGACGTCTGGACGTACCTGTGCCGTTTGTGAAGTTCATTGTGGAGGGCGAGCGACAGCCGAACAGTGCAACTGTCAGCCTCGGCACCGCTCTGCGTCCACATCACCAGTTGCAGCGCAGTGATGCCGTGATGACGCGTATCTTTGAATTCCACCGGCGAAACGGTGGCTGGCAGATCAACAACAGGTTTTTCGACCCGAATCTGGCAAATGCCACACCCACGCTGGGAACGGTCGAGCGATGGATCTGCCGCAACGGCAGCGGCGGCTGGTGGCATCCGGTGCACTTCCATCTGGAATCTCATCAGATCATCAGCCAGAACGGCAGCACGCCACGTCCGGAAGATCGCTTCAAAAGCGACCTGCTGATCCTTGACGGCGGCAGCGAGGTGGAAGTGCTGATGGCGTTCCGCACTTTCCGAGGTCCGTTCGTATTGCACTGTCACAACGTGGAACATGAAGACATGCGGATGATGTTTACGTTCGACCCCAGAACGGTGCCGACAACATCGCCGAAGCCGATTCAGGTTAGTTACCCGTGACCTGAGACTGGTCGATGTCCGCCAGCCCGCCGGCTGGCGGACACTTTGTTATGACTTCCACCAGACAGTGATCGTTTTCAGTGTGCCTTCTGTAACGGAACTATGTCATGTCGCTCGGTTCGCGTATTCTGGATGCCGGTTGTGCATTCGCAGCAGTATTCGCCGGGCTTGCAGTGTCCTCGTTCTCGGGCTCTGCGATTCCAGCCGGGTTCATTGAGACCAAAGCACCCGCGTTTGTTTCACGGCTGGAGCCCGGCGTCAGTTCGCTGCCCGACGCTGCTGCTGCGGCACTCGATGAGCGACCTCTTCCCGCTGTCACCGGGCCGCGTCAGTCTGATCTGTTTCCCGACGTGCTGCTGGTTGACCACACAGGCAAGGAGCATCTGTTCCGCACGGAACTTTCCGTCGGCAAGGTGCTCTGCTTCGCCATGTTCTACACCCGCTGCAACGGAACCTGCCCCGGCACCATCACGAAAATGCTCCGGCTGCGACGGACTTTGACTGAGGAGTTTGGTCGAGAGAATCTGAACTTTGTCTGTCTGACCCTGGATCCTGTCCATGACCAGCCCGAAGTGCTGCAGCGTTACGCCAGTGCTCTGCGCGTTGATAACCAGAGTGAACTCGCCCCGATTTACTTCTGTACCGGCCCCCCGGAAAACGTTGACGCTGTTCGTCGAGCTCTTGGCATGTATGATCCCGACCCTGTTGTGGATGCAGACATCAGCCAGCACGCTGCCAAGATTGTGTTCGGAAACGATTTGCTCAATCGTTGGAGTGGCATGCCTGCGGGGCTCCCCGTTGAAGACCTGCATGAGACGGCACTCCGAATCGCGGGCACGTCAGATCGACAGAAGTTCTCTTCACGACTGGCGATCGATAGCCGCAAGGCTCCGTGAATCATCGGCCCACCGGCAATCTGATGCCTTTGTTTAACAGATGAACCCCGTTGTCAACAATTCCTGACGGTGAAAGGGGTATGCAGCCTGTCGATTGATTCTTCCGCTGGATGTCGTCTGCCATTTTTGCTGTCGGAGACATTCCGCGGACATAAAACTTCCGCCAACAACTGCTGCAATCGTTTCATTCCAGCTAATTGGAACCCGTAGCTCAAAAACTCCGATGTCCTGCAAACAGCGTGGACTGTAGAAGGAGATGGCACAGACAGTGCTCTCGAACCTGAGTTACTCTGTGCACAATGCTTCATACTCTTTCACTACAGGTCAACAGGACAAACACCGTGCCACGGAAAGTACTGGCAGCCCGACGGCATACTCGCTTTCAATCCACTCGATTGCAACGGAACAATCGTCAATATCCGGATGTTGAACGGAAAGGCTCAGACACTTCTGAAAGTGCAGCGTCGCAAGTACCGTCTCCGCCTGCTGAATGGCAGCAACGCACGGTTTATGGAACTGCATCCAGCAACGGCCAGTCATTTCTCAGGATCGCCAGGGACACATGGCTCTACCTCCGTGTCATCCAGCAGCAGACGCTCCTGTTCACCATGGCCCGGCGAGGTGATGTGATCATTGACTTTACCGATGCGCCTGATGAAGTGCTCAGTAAGAATATTCTCTCACAGGACAGCAGTCGTGGGCCGAACGGTCGCCTTGACCGACGCGTGCACCAGGCTCCGATGAAGTTCCTGAAGTTCGTGGCCGAAGGCAATCTGATGCCCGATTCAGCGACTGTCGGTGTTCGCACGATACTGCGTCCGCACCAACCGACAAATCCTTCCGAGGCTGTGGTGACCTGCACGTTCACAGGTCGATTCGTCCTCCATTTTCACAATAACGAGCATGAAGACATGCGCATGATGCTCCAATTTCAATTCCCGCACGCCCCCGCTCAGTCACTAACGCTCATTCAGTCCAGCTCATCCCTGAGCGAAGACGCCAGTGGCCCTGGCAGGACTCAGAAACCCGCCGAAGCCGCAACGCTGCTGTGTTCCTTTTCAACGTGCCCGTCCACAATCACCCCGGTCGAACCACGATGCAATCTCACACCATGACTCGCACCCAGTCCTACTCTCTCCTGATGTTCCGCGTCGAAGTTGCCCTGCTTCTGACAATCGTCGCGGCCGGCGCGTGGATGGGACTCCCCGGCTGTTCAACCACTGCTGCTCAGCCCGCCGGAACGTCCCGTCTGGCCCCCGCAAACTCAGTAGTGAATCTGACAGGCCAGTTCGGCACCGCAGCTGCCTTCAGGCATCCGGTTGAACGGACTGGCCAAACGGACGACCGTCCGCTTCAGGCCGCCACCGGTCCCCGGGTGTCTGATCACTTCCCGGACGTTGTCCTGACAAGTCATCAAAGCGAAACGCTCCGCTTCCGCTCGGATCTTGTCTGTGATCGCATCATCTGCGTTTCCATGTTCTGCACGCGCTGCACGGAAACCTGTCCCGGCACCATTTCAAAAGTGCTCGCACTTCGTCGCTCGGTCAGCAAAGAATTCGGGCCAGAGAAGCTTAATTTTGTCTGCATCACTCTGGATCCTGAACACGACGACGTCGAACAACTCAGAAAGTTCGCAGAGCAGCCAGGAATCAACGACTCTTCCCAACTTGCCCGGATCCATCTCTGCACAGGCGACCGTCAGGACATTGACGCCGTTCGTCGCGCCGTGGGCATGTACGATCTCGAGCCTGAGGTCGACGCGGATCGCAGCCCGCACGCCGGGATGATCGTCATTGGCAACGATCGTTTTAATCGATGGGCCGCTTCACCCGCCGGGCTTAAACTCAGCGATCTGCACGAGACCGTTCTGCAGATCGCGGGGGAATCTGCGTGCCAGCGATTCGCGGCGCGGTTCGCCAGCGACAGCGGCTTTTCTTTCACAGCACTCAAGGCATTTGATGCCGCCAGGTGATGCAGCGAAGTGCGCGACCATCGTGTCAGCAATCTGGCCTGCAAGTGAACCGGAGGCTGAGATTCCGATTGATAGCCCACCCCGTCCCAGGCTGAGGTATACCGGGGGCGGGAGGGTTCAAAATCGTGGCACCATCCGGCGGTTACTGTTCCAGCGCCTTGACTGCGGCCGGAAGATCTTTATCGACGATTCCCAGCACGCCGCGCCCTTCGTTCAGGCGGTCTTCGACATCGTAACGCGTATCTTCACAGTCAATCTTCCAGAATTCTTCGATCGCGTCGCGCGACATCGGAGCAGCCGGCCGCAGCAGCCGAAAACCGACTCCGCGAGCCGGATCCGTTGTAAACCACCACGGACTGCGGGGCAGGTTGGGGTCGTATTCCTTCCACTGCTCGTCATTGGACCCCAGCCTTGAGGAGGAGCGGCATTGGGCAGCCGGGAATTCCCATGAGCCACCACGAACAACTCGAGGGTCCGGCTTGCTGCTGCGGATCCAGCTTTCCGCTGCCTGGAGGGCGTCTGCTGCTTTGTAGGGTTCGTAACCGTCCACGACCCACTCGGCGACATTCCCATGAATATCGTAAAGCCCGAACGGATTCGGTTTTTTCTGTCGGACGATTTTGGAGCCGGATTTTTGGGAATTGGCTTCATACCACGCGTATTGGTCCAGCAACTCCGGGTTATCGCCAAACGACCAGGCGGTTGTAGAGCCTCCGCGGCAGGCGTATTCCCACTCAGCTTCGGTTGGCAGCCGGAACTGCTGGCTGGTGATCGCCGAGAGCCACTTTGTGTATTGTTTCGCGGCGTACTGTGTCATGGAAACAGCGGGTTGTCCGGGATCGTCGCCGAATTTAAACGTAAAGTCCGGCTCGTACAGCGGCGTGGGCGCAGTCACAGCATCGATTCGATTTTCGTCTGTGACGAGGCGAATGCCGCGGGCCTGAAACTCCTTGAGGTGCCGATAGAGCTGCATGAAGAGCCGATATTCGGCCCATGTCACTTCGCACTCGCCCATCCAGAAGGGAGCAACCGTGAAGGTCCTCTGAGGCCCCTCATCGGCATTCCTGCCGGGCTCATTTTCCGGACTCCCCATCACGAACTCGCCGCCCGGAATGGGAATCATTCTGAACACCACGTCCGTGCCGGGAATTGTGGTGTCATACGGAATCATCCAGCTGTCCCTGTACTGAACGGCCGGCCCCTCCGCGGGCTTTGCAGCGACGATTCCCGGTGTTTGGGCGCAGGCGATGCCGGCCAGCAGGTGCAGAGTGATGACAGTAGAGAACGCCGATGTGGTCAATCGCATGAATCGCGAGCTTTCTGGTTGTCAGGAATGGAAAGTCTATCCCCGTGGAGGAGCTCCTGGGGGACGAGGTGGTGCTTTTGCCGCTTTTTTGGCGGGAGCGCCGCTGCTGAATACCCGCTGGACCTCTTCCAGGGACGTCTTGCCTTCGGCCACAAGACGAATGGCATCTTTCTGCAGCGTGGTTTGCCCTTCGGCATTCATTTGAGCGCGGACAGCTTCGAGGCTGAGTTTTGTGGCGACGACTTCCTTCATACCGTCGGACATTTCAAGCAGTTCAAATGCGGCCGCGCGACCATGCCAGGGCACGCCGGCACACGGCTTGCACAATTCCTCAATCGTTGGCGCCTTGGGATCATCCGGGGGAGGCGGTGACGGGGCGCGGTAGAGCACTGTGGTTTCGGGGGGCAGCCCCAGTTTTTTGAGCAGTAACGGATTGGGGCGGAAGGCCTGTTTGCAGTCGTCACAGAGTTTGCGGATGAGTTTTTGCGTGAGTATTGCGCGCAGCCCTTTGATGACCGCGTCCGTGCCAACCCACTCAATGACCTTCTTCAGGGCTTCAAATGGAGTATTTGCGGGAATTTCGGCGATAAATGCCAGCCGATCCGCATACTGGAAAATGACCTGAGCATCCTGGGGAGTGAGCGGATTCATAAACAGAACATCAGCTTCACGGCGCAGAATTCGATCGAACGAAATTTCGAGGTCGTGTCCCTCTTCAGGCTTAAAGTCCGTCACATTGATCAACTCTTTTCCCTTCAGATCCGCAAGATTGAAGACCTGATAGAGGTAAGGGTCCACGCAGTGCAGAGCAACAATTGAGAGCGTGGTGGTGCCGGAGTCAGGCGGGCCGCAGACCAGAACAACACCTGAACGGTCCGCCGTCATGTTGCGGAGTTTCATTTTCATGGCATCCGGCATCCCGACTTCTGTCGGACGCTGCCGGACCACCTTGCGGTTTTCGATCTTTACCCGCAGTTTCTCTGCGCCGCCAGCGACGGGAGCGGAGTCAACCATCAGGTTCCAGCCGATGCTGCTGAACTCTGCCTTAATCCCGCCGAACTGGGGGGACGTGCGGTCTTCGGGGTTGAGCCCTGCGAGGAGTTTGACCATCTGAACCATGGCCATGCCCTTCGGCCCCGGAATCACGCCTGCCGGGTATGGCATCCCATCGATCATGTAACGCACCGCCACCCGGCCTTCACGGGGTTCCAGATGAACAGTGTGGGCGCGTCGGGAAAGGGCGTCAGAGAGCATCTGTTTGACGGGGACGAGGGCGGCCTGCACCAGCCGCGCGTGTGCCTTCAGATTTGCCTCTCGACCGAACATTGGTCCCTGAAACAGCACCTGTTCCACGTCTGTGGCTTCAGTGTTTTCTGCAGCGCCCTTCGCTGCGGCTGCCTTCGGGTCAACTTTTTTGGGATCCGGTTTCCCTGCCATGGACTGTGCCCTGCCACGTGAACAAAAACAAACGGTCGCCAATCAGGAACATATTCCCGCCAGCCGGACACTGTACGGCACAAAACGCGGGGAATCCACTTCAGCGAGCGACAATGGATGTTTCAGGGCGAATTCCGGGCCAGTCGCGCGGCTTCGTCCGCCGTGAGTGCTCGGGGAAAAATCGCGGGCTCGTCCAGACGTCCTTCCCAGTTGGCAGAGTTGTCGCTGCGGCCTCCCAGCCAGATCCGGGGAATGGAGACCTCTGCAGACTGCCCGGAAAGCTCGGGGTTCCCATTCAGATACACCAGAAACCGCTCACCGTCCCGCACGAACACGAGGTGATTCCATGTCCAGCGAGGAATCTCGGTGGACCCCGCCAGCAGTTCGCCACTGCCGCCCTGGAAGATGAGCTTGCCGGAATTTGCAGAACTTCCCCCAATCCCGAGGTGCTCACCAAACCGGCTGACACCAGCATCGTGATCCCGGGAATACAACCATCCGGCAACTTCCCGGCCAGTGGCGGGCATGCCATTCCAGAACCACATCGACACGGAATACTGGCTGGCCAGATCTTCCGCATGGAATGCCAGCCTGCCGCCGCAGAAATGCATGCAGCGGTTAATCGATCCTTTACCACAGAACAGCTCACTTCCCGGTCCCTCCAGCCAGAATGTCACTCCAGGCTCGATTTGCGCATGCCGGTAATGACCGCTTGAATCAACAGCCACCGGGGCATGAAATTCGTGCAGTCGCCACCATGCGAGGGGCCGCAGATTCCGGATCTGCTGTGCGGCGGTCCCCTCTGGAAGTCCCCAGGGTCGCCGTTGTCGACCGCTCACAGACTCCAGCAGCCGAATGGCGGTCTGGGCAATGCGGGGCTCAGCCGTGACTTCGAGTCCGGCTGAACGAGCCGGCCACGTATTGTAGCCGCCCAGCGGATGCTGTTCGGGTGGCGGGATGTAGCCATCGCCGCCATTCGCCAGTTCGATCACCATGGTGTCGGCCAGGGGACTGGCGGCCTTGATCTTGAGCCCCGTCACTGCGTAAGTCTCGTTGGGGGTTGTGGCAATTCCGATGTCACCAACGCGTAACGCCTGCACAACCACTTCTGTTCGCTGCATTTCGTTCAGCAGCAGCTGTTCCCGGGCATAGACCTGCACCTGGTCCTTTGGCAGCTGGCCAGCCAGGGGCTCGACAATCCGCTGAGCCCACTCCAGCAGCTGCCGGTTCGGCACGCGGTAGACCATTGGCAAACGTTCTTCCGCCATGGAAATTGTGACGTCGGAGCGGTACTGGACCTGTGCATACGCCAGCAAGGCCAATTCACCCAGTCCGGCGGCATATTCTTCGATTTTCAGCTGCGGATTCCACGTTTCCGGATGCATGTAGTCACGTCGCCAGATGTCACCGCTGCAGCCGTGCGACATCATGGCCACGAAGCCTGAATCGGGCGCGATTTCGCGTTCCAGATGTCCCACGAAAAGTCCGAAATAATCCGCACTGATGTCACTGTCACCGAAGTAATGCATGGAGAAGTTGGCGAGCACGGCGAGGGGTTGCCCTGCTGTCGTCTGCACCGAAATTAAAGACAGCTCCGGATCTTCCGGTCCTGCTTCGCCCGTCACGTCGTCGGGATTTGCACCGGCATGCATATTTGCGCGGACCGTGCGATTTCCAAACGGATCTTCCACGACACGATCCGGACGACGAATCCACTGTCGCAGTGCCGTGTAGTCCGGCGCGGGTATCCGGGAAAATCCAATTCGTGCGGGCTGGAGTTTTGCCTGGGCAGCCACAATGCACTCCACCAGCCGTTCCCGGAGGAACGGCACATAGTCCGGATCGGCGTCGGTCCCCAGACATCCCATCGAGGCTGGTGCGGAATGGGCGTGGGTGGCCGCTATCAGCATGTGGCTGGCGGGAATGCCTGTTCGCGTGGTGGCCATGGCCTTCACATCATCCAGCAGCTCACGCCCCATCATGCAGCTGTCCACAATCACAACCGCAAGGCTTGTTGATCCGTCGCTGCACACGAGCGCGCGTGCTGTTACCGGAGTTTTTATCTTGTCGAGACTGCGACTGGTCATGCCTCCGTTGACCAGCACCGGCAACTTCTGCGGTGTGACATCCACAACAGCCGCACCAGCCTTGAAGACTCCGTCGTTCGCCTCAGTGAGCGGCAAAACGTTACAGACGAAAAGCCCGGCCAGAGCGAGTTGCTTGAGGTGTGACATAGTCTGACGCATGGTTCAGGCTCCTGAGCGTTGTCGGTCGAACATTCAGGTATCCTGGCCTGCGGCCCGGCAAAACTCCAGCGACAGGCCGACGGGTAATGGCTCTGTGCCGGAAAGGAGCGGCAGCAGAGGGAGGGACTCTGCGGAGTCTGTTGCTGACAGACGTGCAGTGGTGTCAGGTCAGACTGTCGTGCGGTTGACCGTCAGCTGCAGATCGCCTGCAGTCTGGGGCAGGTGAATGGTCAGCTGCAGCTCGGCGTCTCCTCCGAGCTCTTCGGCCATGGCCGACAGTTCGTCGGCGCCGACGGCACGATAGGCATCGACAAGTTCCCGCCAGACAAACCGTCGAATGGGGCGTGGCATGATTCGAGCGGCCTGCTCCAGATCAGTCACAGCGCCCTGAAAGTCGCCGAGTTGTTTCTTTGCCATGCCGAGCATCAGCAGGCGGGGGCCTTCGAGCGGTCCTGCGGCAGGAATGTGTTCAAGTTCTGCAGCGGCCCTGTCCGCCAAACCGAGATCCATGTATCCGTCGGCGGCCAGCAGTCGGCGGACAGCTTTGGGGGTTGTCTGCGTTCTCATGGGTCAGCTCCTGAAGGTGAGACAGTCATTCCGTTGATTTGTAATCAAACTGACATTCTGTGGGAGCAAAGGACGAGCCAAACGAGACAGGATTTTTGTGATGATCCCTAAGTAATTGATTTGTATGGGTTTGCAACGAGAAGCGGACGTCTGGCGCGGGGGGCTGAGTCTGCCAAAACTACAAATCGACAGCTTTGATCTGCCCAAAAAACAGCCAAAACCGGCGGATTTTGCCGGCGGCACTGCAGTTTTTACAATGCGGGGCGTGGCACCCGGACGGCGATCTGACGCTGTCATTTAACGATTTTGCCGGCGAACGAGCCGGATTTTGTTTGCAAACGCGGCCGACTGCACGTATTGCGTGCAGGAGCTGCGTTTGCCTTCGCCCGGACTTTTTCTCACATGACCATATTCCTGACCGCTGGCTTGTTTTTGGCGTTTCTGACCTCGGTACTGGTCACGCCTGCCGTAAGGTCGCTCGCGCCGCAACTGGGTTTGATCGATCTGCCCGGGCTCCGCAAGGTGCACGTGATTCCAACGCCCCGTGGCGGTGGGATTGCCATTTTTCTTGGGTTGGCGGTGGCTTGCCTGGCTGTGTTTTTCGAGGTGTTTCCGCTGCCTCAGGGGAGTGCGTTTACGGAAAACCCTGAACTGAGCCGTCAACTGCTGGCGATCACCTGCGGCGGCGTTGTTCTGTTTTTCACGGGGCTTGCCGACGATCGCTGGAATCTCTCCTGGAAGCTGCGGCTGGGCCTGCAGGTCGTGGTCGCAGCTGCCGTGGTGCAGTCGGGTGTGCGGGCGACCATTTTTGTTTCGCAGCCGTGGTTTGGTTTTCTGGCGACGATGTTATGGATCCTTGTGCTGACCAATGCGATGAACTTTCTGGACAACATGGATGCGCTTTCGGCGGGAATCGGACTCATCGCCGCGGTGCAGTTTGCCGTGATTCTGTTGTTTATGGTGCGAGATCCGATCGTTCCGGTGGCGGCTGTGCTGTTATTTCTAAGCGGTTCGCTGCTGGGGTTTCTTTGCTGGAATCGCCCGCCTGCGTCAATCTTCATGGGAGACTGCGGCAGCAATCTGATCGGATTTCTGCTCGCCACGCTCACGGTTGCCGGAACATTCTACGAACAATCCGGCAGCCGGCATGTGATGCTGGCGCCTCTGTGTGTCATGGCGGTTCCGCTGTATGATTTCTGCACGGTGATTTTCATTCGACTGCGTCAGGGACGCAGTCCGTTTCATGGTGACAAGAGCCATTTTTCGCATCGTCTGGTGGAATTGGGGCTGCGACCTGCCAGTGCGGTTCTGACAATTCACCTCACGACGGCCATGACCGGACTGGGCGGACTGCTGCTGTATCAGGTTCCCGGCTGGACAGGCGCGATTCTCGTGTGCACGCTGATCGCGATGATGCTGGCCGTCATTGCGATTCTGGAATTTGTCGGGCGGCGTACGGTTGTGGACGAGCGCCGCATGACGGGGGCAGGGCAGAGCTGATGCGGTTTTCAACAGCATCACTGGCGGCGGTGCTTCTGTGTGCCTCAGGACTGTGGATTGGTGAAGAAGCCGTCGGCGGGCGCGGACTGCATCTGGCGGCCCTGTGGGCGCTGCTTGCAGCCATCGCGGCTTTTCGTGAGTTGTCCGGAGTCGAGCGATCAGGCGGCCGAAGCTTTGGCCCTGCGGACGCTGCTGTCGTCATGGTTACCCTGGGGCATGCGCTTTCCAGCTGGCACATTGAACAGAGCGGTGGAGACCGTCGGGCAGCATGGAATCTGACCATGGAGTGGTTCGGATTGGCTGCTGCGTGGTACACACTGCGGCTGGTCTGCAGAAACGGGCGTGATCGCACACTGATCACTGAGACTCTGCTGACGCTCACCGTTGGTCTTGCGGCGCAGGGGATCTGGCAGCATCATCTGACATTTCCGCGGCAGGCCATGTGGTATGAGGAACGTCGCGAGGCTCTCGACAGTGCCCTCCGCACTCCGGGCAGTGCAGCGCTGCAAAAGGTCCAGGAGATCACGGCGGAATTCGGTCAGCAGGGCATCCCGCTTGAGGGATCCTCCAGAGTCCTCTGGGAAAACCGTCTGCTCCACAGCACCGAACCGCTCGGACCGTTCGCCCTGACGAATACTCTCGCCGCACTCCTGGCAGCGGGCCTCATTCCGGCCACCGCCCAATGGTTGTCAGCTCGAGGCTGGATCATCCAGCGTGTTGCCTGCGGGCTGACGATTGCTGCTGTCGGTTACTGCCTTGTGCTGACAAAAAGTCGCTCGGGGTGGCTCGCCGCCATCTGTGGACTGCTGGTCCTCACGCTGCATTCCGGCAGGCAGGGGAGTCTGCGGCTGATTCTGCGTGGCTGTATTGCGGCGGGCGGACTGGCGGTGGTGCTTGTTCCGTCAGCCATCTGCACGGGTGTCATCGATCGCGAGGTCATTCTGGAAGCACCAAAATCGCTCCAGTACCGCCTGTTCTACTGGATGGGCAGTCTGGAAATGCTTGCAGATCAGCCTCTCTTTGGTGCCGGACCAGGAAATTTTCGCCAGGCATATCTGCCTTATAAGCCCGACGAATCCAGCGAAGAGATTCGCGATCCACACAATTACCTCCTTGAAGCGTGGTCATCTGCCGGCCTGCCGGGGCTGGCCGGGATGCTGCTGTTTACGGTTGTTGCGGCTGCAGTTCTCTGGCGACAGGCGGGAGGGGTGACCGGATCGGGCAATGGCGGGCTTTCGCCGGGAGCTGATCAGCCGCCTGTACCATCGAAGACTCCGGCTGTCGGCCAGCGTCTGCGGACTCTGCCGGCTTCTGTTCCCGCGTTCTGCATGGCAGCGGGCTGGCTGCTGGACACGGCCTGGGAATGGCTGAGTGCGGATTCTCTGCGGGAGAAGTCAGTCGACCTGCTGCTGCTTGCCGGCATACCTCTCGTGCTGGTTCGGCGTCGACTTCCCGAACTTGCAGGTTCGCGGGCCACTCTTGCAGCTGCGGGAGCTGTCCTCCTGCATCTGCTGGCATCCGGTGGCTTTTCGGTTTCCGTCGTGATGCTGACTGTTCTTGCCTGCGGAGCAGCAGGTCTGGGCGCTGCAGATGGATGTCTGCTCAGGGTTCCCAGTCCTCCCGAGCCGCTCAGTCGCCGGCGGATTGCCGTGACTGGAGTGATCGTGGCGTTGTCTCTGTCGGCTGCTGCTGCGATTGTCATGCTGGGTTTGATTCCCCTGATGAACGCCGAACGAAGACTGGACAAAGCGCTGGCACTGGCGGCTTCCAGCCGCACAGGAAATGACAGTGCGATGATTGCCGTTCGGACTGCATTTCGCGATGCGATTGCCGCGGATCCGCGACGCACTGGTACGTGTCAGGCGTGGGCGGAGTACGAATCCGGACGGCTGCAGGCAAGTCTTCCGAAGAATGTTTTGTTTTATTGATAGGCGGCCCCCCGAGAATCTTCCACGGTTGTGCTGCTGTCCGGTGTGGAGGAAGCGTGCGGCGCTTGGATCGAGTCGGATCCGCGAGGCTTTGCTGCCTGGCAACTGCGTGCATTCGCTCGTCGTCGTGTCTGGGAGTATTCCGGTGACGAGGCGTTGCTTCGTCAGGCTCTGGCGGATCTGGAGGAGTCTGTGCGGAGGCATCCCGGTCAGGCAGATATCTGGCTGCAGAAGGCGGAACTGGAGCAGGCAGCTGGCCGGGCGGATGCAGCCAATTCTTCAGCAGCCCGAGCAGCAAAGCTCAATCAGATCAACCATGACTGGGGGCATCAGGACCAATTCCTGTCTGCAGCCGATGAGCGTCGTCTGCGTCTGCTGCTGTCGGGGCAGGGCAGGGGGGATTCGTTGGGCGGCGGTCGCCAGGAAATTCGGGCAGCAGAGGAAGAAGCAGGGCAGATTATTCCCTGAGTTCGCGATAAAATGCACGGCGCTGCTCCCGGCAGTGCTCAAGAAAGTGATTCAATCCGGAGTCTCTCATGCAAAAATTCCTGATCGGACTGGCGCTGGTTGGTGGGCTTATTGCAGCCGCAGTCCTGCTCTCACCGGCCCGCGAAGAAAGCATCGCAGATCGTCTGCAGCAGATGAAGTCTGACGAAAAGGCGATCATCACTCAGTTCAGGCAGCCGGAAACCGTGGGTGACCTGCCGGTTCCCAGTCCGACCGGACCGTGGCCCAAAGCAGAAGCTGAAGAACTGGTTTTTTCATTCGGTCGGATGCCCGTCCGATCCACCAACTCCCATACCTTCACCATCCAAAACACAGGCGAAGCGGATCTTCAGCTCAAGGCGGGCACCACAACCTGTAAGTGCACCACGTTCGGTTTCGGCGCGGACCCCCAAAACGCAGAAAAAACAGCGGTGGTGGCTCCGGGAAAAAGCATCACGCTGCTGATGAACTGGAAGTCCGGTGACGTCGCAGATCGAGCGTTTCGGCACGGCGGTGAGGTGCATACCAATGATCCCAAAAACCCTCTGATTAAGCTTGCTGTGGAGGGGGCGGTGGAGATTCCGTTCGAGGTCATGCCGCAGTACTTCTGGGACTTCGGTGCTGTCTATCAGGAACCTGCGCAATTTGCTGCGGGTCTCGGTTCGCGACTGCATGACGCATTTGAGATTCAATCCATCAGCAGCCCCTCCGGGCTGGTTAACGTAACGGTAAAGCCGATGTCACCGGAAGAGCTGGGGCGCGATCATTTTTCAAGCGGCTATTCGTTGAGTGCAACGGTTTCAGCTGACATTCCCCCAGGGCTCTTTCAGGAAGAACTCGAAATCATCACTTCGGTGCAGCCTGAGCCTATTCGAGTCACTGCGCGAGCCCGCAAGTATGGGGCGCTGCGAATCCAGGCGATTGCCGGTACGACCTTCAATCCTGATACCATGTCGCTGCAGCTGGGGTCTTTCAAGGCAACAGAGGGCCGCGAGGCAAAGGTGCTGTTGATTGTGGATGAAAAGGACATGCAGGAGCCATTTAAGGTCGAGGTGGCTGAGGCTGATCCGGCGTTTCTGAAAGTGGAGCTGCAGCCGATCGGCATGCCGTCCGGTACGGTTCATCGCTATATTCTCTCCATGCGTATTCCGCCTGGACGTCCGGTGGTCCAGAAGACAGAAACGAACCCCGGAAAGATCAGGCTCAGCACCAATCACCCTTCCGGAGACGGTCTCTCGCTGGGCCTGCTCCTGTATTCCAACTAATCACACCTTCAGTACCAGTCCACGATACTCACGCAGGATGCTCCCATGAAGCGTGCCTCGGTCTTCCTTTTCGTCGGCTTTCTGGGGCTTGTATTCCTTGCCGCATCGATGCTCTGGATGCCTCGACCGGACGACCGGCAGGGAACCAGTCAAACTGGGGGCCTGCCCCCGGGCAAAGTCCCTGAAGCCGCGTCAGTGCCGTCAGCACCGCTGCGGTTCCCCGACTGGCCCAGACCCACAGCAGTACTCGTGGCCACCGGTGAGCAGCAGGGATACTTTGAGCCGTGCGGCTGCACGGCAAATCAGCTGGGCGGAATGACTCGTCGAGCAGGGCTGTTCCGCAAACTCCGGGAACTCAACTGGGACGTCCGCGGAGTGGATCTGGGCAGCGTTTCGTCGCGCACCGGTGCTCAGGCTCAACTCAAGTTCGAAACAACCCTGCAGGCACTCCGGGAGCTTGGCTATGTGGCACTTGGGGTTGGTCCGGAGGAGCTCCGGCTGGATCCGGGTTATCTGTTGTCACAGCACCTGACCGACGGCGAAGATTTTCTCGGTTTCGTCAGTGCAAATCTGACATTTTTTGGTACTCGTGATCTGGGGACACCTCTTGCACTGCGAACTCTCGATGTTGGCGGCGTACGCATCGGCATCACGAGTGTGCTCAGCGAAACACTCAGGAACCAGGTACTCCCGGCGGGAGGCCCGGCTGGTGACGCTGAATGGACAGATCCCGCAGAATCACTCAGGTTTGTGATGCAGGAATTTGACGCCCGGAAGGTGCAGTTCCGCGTGTTGCTGTCTCAGGCGACGCTCGAAGAATCGCGTCAATTTGCCAGAACCTTCCCGCAGTTCAATCTGATTGTCTGCGCTCAGGGTTTCGGGGACGGTGAGTCTGAACCCGAACTGATCGGTTCTGTGCGGCTCATCCAGGCTGGCGAGAAGGGCAAGACGGCTGGTGTGATCGGAATATATCCGGACAGCGTCGAGCAGCCGGTTCGCTTCGAGCTGGTGAAACTCAGCGGTGATCGCTTCGGCGATGACTCCGCAATGGTTCAGCTGCTGCAGCAGTACCAGCAGCGACTTAAGGAACAGAAACTGGTTTCCACAGAAGTCCCTGTGACTCATCCGTCCGGTGCCACGTTTGTTGGTGCTCACAAGTGCGGGGAGTGTCATACGCAGGCATTCGCTGTCTGGGAAAACTCCGCGCACGCTCATGCCCTCGAAAGTCTCGACCCGGCAAAAGCACGTCGGGGTGCTGAGCGACTGCATGGCATCGAACGGTTTTACGACCCGGAATGCCTCGCCTGCCACGTCACGGGCTGGGATCCGCGTGATTATGTGCGATTTGAGACTGGATTTCTGAACCGGGAGTTTGCAGTCGGTGAGGCTGAGGAGGGTTTGGAGCGGCTGCTTGCGGGGAACCAGTGCGAAAACTGCCATGGGCCGGGCAGCAGGCATGTTGAACTGATTGAAAGCGGCGCGGACGCTGCTGAGGCCGCACAGTCTGTCCGCGTGACACTGCAGCAGGCTCGCGACGCCGCGTGCTATCGCTGTCACGACGGCGAGAACAGTCCTGAATTCGACTTCGACAGCTATTGGCAGCAGGTGCAGCATCCCGGAAAGGACTGACGCCCCGGTGATCTATTCCGCTGTGGCTGCCGGATCATCCAGCAGCCGCATTTGTTCGATGAGCAGATCCTGCAGTTCCCTGAGTTTTTCGCTGTGTTCCGGCAGTCCGGCAAGGTTGGTTTGCCCGTATCCGGTCGAACGATGCTCCGGCAGCAGTTCGTGGGGATTCCATTCAAGATTGAACAGCTGGACTTCGTCGATACCGAGGGCAGGGGCCTTATAGGTAATGAGTTTCCAGTTGCCCTGCCGCACGCAGCGAATCCCAGGTTTCTCACCTCCTGAATACGCGCCATAAAGCACATCGCGGAGCTTCATTTGGCGTCCTTCAAGGACTGGGCGAAGGCTTAATCCTTCATTGGATTCCGGGGCAGCGATCCCGGCGAAATCGCAGCAGGTGGCAAGCAGATCAAGGAGCCAGGCGTTGCCGTCTGCGCGACTGCCGGCCGGGATTCCGGGGCCCGCGGCAATAAACGGGACGCGCCACGTGTGTTGATACAGATTCTGCTTTCCCATCAGACCATGGCGGCCGATGGACATTCCGTGATCGGCGGTATAGATCACAAATGTGTTTTCCAGTTCACCAAGTTCTTCGAGGCGTTTCAGCACGCGTCCGATCTGCTGATCGATGTATTCACTGCAGGCCAGTTCGCGTCCCAGTTCGTTGCGAATGCTGGCTTCATCGCGGTTTTTCCAGACACCGCTGACTGCGATCTCATCGCGAACGTCGGCATCTGAGTTGTTGAAGGGATGTCTGGTCAGATAGTTAATGGGCAGGGCAGGCTGGAGTGGATTCAGTGGTGGCAGCGTTTCAGGATCCGCGTGGTTCACTGCGCCATATTTTCTGAGCAGTTCCGGGACGCCATCGCGAGTGTCGTGCGGGTGGGAAAAACCGAAGTGGATGTAGAAGGGACGTCGGTCATTGTCTCTGCTGCGCTCGTCGAGGTAATCCAGTACCTGTTCTGCGTGCCATGCACTCCCGCTCTCAGCCGTGCCGCCTCGTTTCGTGGCGTCTCTGCGAACGGTGAACTGCCTGTTGGCACCTTCGTAGCTGTTGCCGACCTTGCACGTTCGCATGGTGGCATAGCCGGCGCGATTAAAGACCGCCGCGATCGTGTTTTTCTCCAGGTCTGGCGGGCAGAGGGATCCCCTGCGGGGACCGATGGGCAGATGCCACAGCGTGCGGCCGCTCATAATCATATGTCGTGACGGCGTACAGACGGCGCCGCTGAAGGAACCCATATGACAGACGTTGTCAAGGACCATGCCACGACGTGCAAGGCTCGCCAGGGTGGGAGCCTGCAGGGGACTTGCCGGGTTGTACATCGGCAGGTCTTCGGGCGACTGATCGTCAACGAGGATGAACAGGAAGTTCGGGCGACGGTCAGCTTTGGCCATCGGTTCCGTGGCGGATCCGACGGTGCAGGGCAGGGCGGACAACAGCAGCAACAACCCGGGAAATCGGACTGGCATGACAACGTGACTCCGACAGCGATGAATTTTCCTGGGAGAACCTTTGGGGACTAGTCTGGCAGATTCGCGACTCCGATGCCAGGCGACATGTCATCCAGAAATCGCAGCAGTTCCTGTTCGATCATCGCAGGATCTCCGAAGGCACTCCGAAAATCACTCAATCGCTGCTCTTCGGAGTAACTTTCAAAAGGATCGCGACCTGCCAGTTTTTTTACGTACTCCGGAAACTTCGCGTTTTCATCCTTTGAGCGGCCGGTGCTGAGGTAGCAGGTGAGTGCCCATGAGAGGCTGTAAGCGTCGAAGGAATGGCGTTTGAAGAATTCATCGGACGCGACGAGAGCAGCGACGTCACCCAGAGTGCGGCGACGGCTGTATTCCCGCCGAAACCACTCCAGTCTTTCCGGGTTTATCTGTTCAGATGGCTTCAGGATCCGACCGTGACCACGGGTCCGAACCTGGCTGGATTCGAGGTGCAGTGCGAGTCCTTCGACAAGCCATTGCGGTGACAGTCCGAAGCGACTGTGAATTCCCGTATTAAAGCCGATCTGGTGTGTTGTCTCATGAATAATGGTGTCGATTGTACGTACGGAGAGTGTGCCGCCTGAAAGCCTTGCGGGCGACTGGCTGCCGGGGCGTTCCATGGATTTGACAGTGCCCGGTGCCAGGAAATCACTCGCAGCATCAAGGACAACCACGCGGTTGGTTTTCAGAGAATAGTAGCCTCTGAGATCCTGCGACCAGGGTGTGTTGTCCCTTTGGCAATAGTCCCTGAAGTGTTTCTGATTCGTGAAGACAAGAGCCACGAGGGGCAGGGCAGGGGCAGCGGTCTGCAGATTCCGAGCCGCAAGGAATCCACAAATCTCACTGAATACATCCTCGAAGATGTCTTTGTAAGGTGCCAGTTTCCCGGACGGAGCGGCGATCACGAAGTGCCTTGAAGCAGTGACCTGATACCCATGGGGAAGTTCACCGCGCAGGCGGTCCAGAAATGCATCAACCGACGCCGACCGAAAGACCGGGGCAGCAACCTCCAGATGCGTGATGTCACGGGCCGCCAGATGAATGACCTCGCCGAATGGATCCATGATCCACGTGCCGTCGTCGCTCCTTGCCAGAACCCGGCCGGTCCACGACTGACCACCCGACTGAAACATCATCAGCCGCGGCGGATCTTCGGCGATCGTCACGGGGCTGAAAAAAGAGGGCAGCAGGAGGAGCAGGAAGGGAACAGTGAACCGAGTGCTGAAATTGCGCATCAGGCGTATCTTCGGGAGATGCTTGTGAGACAGAAAAGTGAGCCTGGATCTGATGTGTGATCGGGGAATGGTCTGAACTGAACATTCTGCGTTGCCGCTGCTGTCACCCGCCGGTCTTTTTGGGTGACATCGGGGGCGGGACACCAGGATGGCGGGAATTGTTTTGGATTTACAAGGCTGTGGACCTTTGGCAACGGGCTGTGATGTTCCGCTGAACGGAGTCGTGTTGCTGCGGGGAAACAGATGTTGCCAGTGATCACCACTTCCCCGAAATCTGAACGTGGGAGTGCCCTGCGAGCCGTGGGCTTGACTCTGAAACCTGCTCCGGGAAACTGCTGACCAGAGGCGCTGTATTTTCTGCCCCTGTTCCATGCCCGGTTTTCTGCTGTTCGGAGCTGCCGTATGTTTCGAAAACTCTGTTCTCCGGCCCTGCTTGTCGCGGGGCTGCTCACACTCACCGCTTCCGAAGTTCCCGGTGGCGACTGGAAACAGTGGCGCGGTCCGCTTGGAAACAACACTGCCGAACCCGGCCAGGAACTCCCTGTCGAGTGGAGCGATTCAAAGAACGTGATCTGGAAGGTTCCTGTACCGGGGCGCGGACATTCATCGCCAATTGTGTTCGGTAACCTCGTAGTGCTCTGCAGTGCAGACGAAAACAGTCAGACGCAGGCGGTTCTGGCATTTGATCGTCGCACAGGGAAACCGGCGTGGCTGACTCCCATAAGCCAGGGCGGATTCCCTACACTGCACCCCAAAAACACCCACGCCTCGTCCACGGCGGCAACTGACGGCAAACGCATCTATGCAACCTTCAGCCATCACGAAAAAATCGAGCTGGTTGCGCTTGATCTCAACGGAAAGGTGCTCTGGAGGACTGACGCCGGACGCTTCCGTCCGCAGGCCTACGAATATGGCTATGCATCTTCTCCGACTATTTATAATGACACGCTGATTGTTTCCGCAGACTGCGATACCGGTGCATGGCTGCGGGCATTTCGGCTGAGCGACGGTGGTCAGGCGTGGTCCCGGGAACGACCGCTGAGTCTCAACTGGGGGTCGCCGATCGTCGCCCGTTTTGGCAATCGCGAACAGCTTCTGCTCAGCGGAACCTCCATGATTGCCGCCTACAACCCCGCAGACGGCACTCCCCTCTGGAACACTCCCTGTCTCACCATGGCCACCTGCGGTACCTGTGTCTGGGATGAAGACACTGTGTTCGCCAGCGGCGGTTACCCGGATTCCGAAACGGCAGCTGTAAAGGCGGACGGTTCGGGAGTGGTCTGGAAGAACAGAGTCAAATGTTACGAGCAGTCAATGCTGATTACCGGTGGCCATATCTATGCGTTCAGTGACCAGGGTGTGTTCTACTGCTGGAACGCAAAGACCGGAGAAGAACGCTGGAAACAGCGGCTCAGGGGCCCCGTCTCCACATCACCACTACTGGCCGGGGACGTCAGCCTCGCTACAAATGAGGCCGGTACGACGTGGGCCATCCGGGCCAATCCTGAGCAGTACGAACTGGTTGCTCAGAATCAGCTGGGTGACTCAGGTTTTGCCACAATGTCAGCAGCGGACGGTCGACTCTACATTCGCACCTCAAACGGTGACGGGCCGGCACGTCAGGAAACGCTGTACTGTATCGGCAGCAGATAACCGGAACGGCACGGGGTTTCATGGCACGCAGTCAACCTGACATCCTGATTATCGGCGGAGGCGTGATTGGTCTGACCACTGCGCTCGAACTGGCTCAGCATGGCCTGCGAGTGCTGGTGACGGAACGGCAGTCCATCGGTCAGGAGGCTTCATGGGCGGGCGCGGGGATGCTTCCGCCGGGCGGGGTTCCGGATTCGCCAGTCCCCGAGGCCAGGCTGCGCTCGCTGAGCCACAGCCTCTGGCCTGCGCTTACCGCTCGTCTGCATGAACTCACCGGACTGGACAACGGCTACCGCGTCTCCGGCTCATTGCTGGTGACCGAAAACGAACAGCAGGCTGAAGTGCTGGCAGGGCAGTGGGTTGCCGACAGAGTCGCAGCCCACCGGATCCAGCCTCAGCAGCTCAGAGAATCCTGGCCGGCACTTGCCCCCCGCCATACTTCGGCCGTCTGGCTTCCCGAGCAGGCTCAGGTTCGCAACCCGTGGCATCTGCAGGCGCTGAAGTCGGCATGCGAACAGCTGCAGGTGGAAGTACTGCAGCAGACTGCTCCCGTAACGCTTCACCCGCGAAAAGAACGCGTTGAGGCAGTGACGATCGGAACGGAGCGACTCTGTCCACAGCAGGGCTGTGTGGCTGCCGGCGCGTGGACTGCAGGGGTGCTGCAGCAGGCAGGAATCAA